>JBDSKE010000129.1:0-27975 GCA_039917105.1 Candidatus Eiseniibacteriota bacterium
CCCCCCGGCACCATGGCGCGACCGTCGCGTCGAGGCAAGCGCCCGATTCGCCGCGTTAGGCCGATGTCCATTGTGGCACTTCGGCTCCCGCTCGTATCCTGACTGCTCCTATCCCTGTCCCCGACGGAGCCTCCCATCCCCGCACGCCCACCCAGACTCTTTGCCCTGCTCGTGCTGACGGGCACAACCATGCTTGCCGCCGCGGACCCGGCGCGTGCGGTCCTCGATATAGAGGACCGCGGCCCGATATTGGACGTGGGCCAATACGCCATGCGGATCACGAACGTCGGAGTGTTGGGGAACGCGTTCTTCAACAAGGGCCTGTCGAATGACCCCTCGTTGGAGTATCCGCGCGGCTCGGGACACGAGGCGCTCGAGCACGCTGAGTTGTGGGTGGGCGGACGGCGCTCCGACGGAAAGCGCGTGGTCTCGGGCGGCCCGATGTTGGAGTTCCGCCCCACGCTCGCCTCAAGCGATCGGGTCCGGGTGGGCTTGGCGGGCGCGACGGGAACGCGCGGCGTGTTCGATGACGACGGCGACGGCCGGATCGATGAGGAAGCGCTCGATGGCCTGGACAATGACGGCGATGGGGAGGTCGACGAGGACGTGTACATGCCCTCGCAGCAGCTCGCCGAGGCGAGCTTCGTGGACGACCGGATCGAAGCCATCACCTATGGATTTCCCAATGGCGAACGGCACGAACCGCTGGGCTTGACGGTCCGCCAGCAGGCGTTCGCGTGGTCGTCCTATGGCAACCAGAAGGTCGCGGGCGTGCAATGGACGATCACGAACCACTCTGCAGAAGTCGTGAACGATGTGTGGGTAGGCCTGTTCGCCGACCTCGACTCGCGTGAGCGCGCGCGCAGTGGTGGTCAGGTGGACGATGCGGTGGGATGGCTGAAGGACAGTCTCACGATCTTCGAGGGCACCAGCACCCTGAACTCGATCTGGATCAAGCAGTGTTACACCACGCTGGCTGGCACAACCCCCTATGTGCATGACGCGCGACGCGAGGACCTGCCGTACAGCGCGGTCGTGGGGCTGTCGCACACGACGGACCCTTTGTCGTTCATCGATAACTTCGCCTTCATTGGCGCCCGCGAGGCCAAGGCCGCGGCACGCGCGCCTGCCCGCGACACGGCGTTCCGATACACGATTCTCGCGAACGACCTGCCCCAGCGTCAGGGCGGGCCGCCCACGCTCGACTTGGACCGCTACGATGCGCTGCAGGGGCTCTACCCCAACGCCGCCACCGAGTACGCGCACGACTATGCCGTGCTGTTGTCGGCGGGCCCATTCCCCCATGTCGACCCGGGCCAGAGCGTTGAGTTCGCGGTGGCGTTCGTGGTGGCCGAGAATCCCGATAGCCTGCGTGCGTCGATCCAGGCCGCCCGCATGCTGTGGCGGGGCACTCGCCTCAACCTCATACCCGACACCGGTCGACTCGGCTCCCACGGGCAGGGGAACACGGGGATCAACGGCTACGAGACCCCGTACGAGGCCCCGCCCGGGGTGCAGTTCTACTGGGATCGCAACTGCAACCGGAAGTTCCGGGACGACCCGGCGTATTGGTCGGTGAACAACTTCCAGCCCGACGGCGGCCCAGAAGTCCTGTACAAACACGGCACGGTGATCTGGACCGACTGGGACTGCGACGCGTGCACGGGACTCGATGGCAAGGAGACGCAGTTCCATTGGTTCGCGGGGCAGCCGGCGCCCCCGCAACCCGCCACGCGCGTGCTGGCTCTGGACCGCCAGGTGACGATCCACTGGGACGACTATCCCGAGGTGCTCGCCGATGGCGGGGTCATCCCCGGCAATGGTTGGCGATTCGGCGGCTATCGCGTGTATCGCCTGTCGAACTGGCAGCGCGATGCGCTGTTCCCGCTGACTTCGCGATGGCAGATGGTTGGCGCATTCGCGCGTGATACCGCCAATGGCGCCGCGCTCCTGTCCGCCATCACCGACACCACGGTGATCGACGATTACATTCTGTATGGACGCAAACACCATCCGATCGGCCGGTATCACTTCACCGACACGAACGTGCGGGACGGCTTCGATTACCACTACGGCGTCACCGCCTACGCCGAGCGCACCGTGACCACGAACAACATCCCTCGCACCGAGACGCTCGAAAGCCCCATGCGGCTGGTGTTCTCGGACGTCGTGCGCCCTCGCACCGAAGCGCGGGACAACGCCTCGGCGGTACGCGTGGTGCCCAATCCGTATCGCGGCGCCTCGCCATGGGATCGCCCCGCAGTGGCGGGCGATGTGTTCACGCGGCACATTGATTTCGTGGGTCTGCCACGCGCGCCCAGCACTATCAAGGTGTGGACGCTGGCCGGCGATTTCGTGGTGCAACTCGACCACGATGGCAGCAGCGGCGATGGTCAGGCGGCGTGGGACCTGATCTCGCGCAATGGCCAGGACGTGGCCAGCGGCGTTTACTTGTTCACGGTCGACTCGTCGCTCGGGCGCACGACCGGAAGGTTCGTCCTGATCCGCTAACGGCTAAGCCTGCAGACGTTGTTGCGAAGTCCCCTGGCCCAGGATGGCGTTGATCCTCTCGACCAGCCTGCGGGGGCTGAACGGCTTGGTGATGTAATCGTCCGCGCCCACTTCGAAGCCGACCTTCTGGTCCACATTGCGACCCTTGGCCGAGAGCAGGATGACTGGGATGTCCTTGGTGCGATCATCGGCCTTGAGCATCTTGCAGGTCTCATAGCCGTCGAGCTTGGGCATCATGATATCGAGTACGATGAGGTCGGGGTGCTCAGCACGCGCCTTTTCAAGCGCCTGCTCGCCATCCAGGGCGGTCAACACCTCGTAGCCTTCCATGCCCAGACTGAAATCCAGGATATGGACGATGTAGATTTCGTCGTCCACCACCAGGATCTTGCCCTTCGCCATCCTCAACACCTCCCGATGCCGTCATTCCGGCGTTCGCGTCCCCTGTTGATATCGGCCCAGACGTGTTCCAGCTTGAGCGTGTCTTTTGAAAGTTGCTCAGGCCGCGGCCCGAACCTCGCCCTCGCGCTCCAGGACCCTCACGAAAGCCTCCACCACCTCGGGGTCGAACTGCCCGCCCGCGACACGGCGCAACTCGGCCACGGCGCCCTCGTCCGTTCGCGGCGCCCGGAACGGCCGCGCCGAAGTCATGCTGTCCCAGGCATCGCAGACGGTCAGGATGCGGCTTCCGAGCGGAATCGCATCGCCCTGCAGACCTCGTGGATAGCCAGTGCCATCCCAATGCTCGTGGTGGCTCAGAATCAGGTCCCGAACCACTCCCAGGTACTCGAGCGGACGCAGGATTTCGACGCTCACCTCGGGATGCGCCGCAACCGCATTGCGCTGGCGCGCGTCCAAGCGGCCCGGGTGTCCGGTTTCGGCCCCCAAGCGCACCATCCCGAGGTCGTGGATGCTGGCGACATATCCAATCACGTCCACATCCGCGGCCGACATGCCCAACTCACGCGCTACCGCGCGGGCTTGCTTGACCAGATGCTTGCCGCCCAACGAAAGGTCACGCTTCAAGCGGGTCATGCACAGCACCGCCTCAATCACATCCTCGACCACGCGGTGGCTATCGGGATACGCGCAGGCTCGCTCGATCGCACTGCTCACACGCTCGGTGAGCATCACCAACAGCGCCAGGTCGTCCTCGTCGAAGGGCTCGCCGTTCGCCTTGTTGTTGGCATTGATCACGCCGATGACCTCGCCCTCAACGCGAAGCGGCACACACAGAAGCGACTTGGTGCAATATTGCGGGTGATTGAGACGCTTGAACCGACGGTCGGTCTCGATGTTCTCGACCAGTACCGGCCGACCCCAGGCAGCGACTGCGCCGGCAACACCCGAGCGCAGCGTCGTGCGCCGGCCCTGCACACCCTGCGATTCGTGTCCCACCGAGGCGGCGATGAACAAGTCGCCGCGATCGGGATCGACCAGCACCAGCGAGACGATGCTGGCCTCGAGCGAGGCCGAGACCATCTCCACGATACCCTCGAACAACTGGCGCAGATCGTCTCGGCCCACGGTCTGGCGCGCGATGCGACGGGCGCGCGGCGACGCGACCTGCTTGACCGGCGCCGCGAAACAGAAGCATGCACCTTGCGGGGTGCCGGGGCCGCCGTCAGGCAACTCGGCCCACATGCGACCGCCGTGCAGGTGCACGATGCTGCGGGAGATCGCCAGCCCCAGGCGCGTTCCCTCCGGCGCTTGCACGATCGAGCCGGCACCGGCCTGTCGGCGCGCGCGGTAGAACCCTTCCAACACGACGGCAAGATCTTCGGCCGGCAGCGGCGGGCCTTCGTCGGTGACTCGGCACATCCATTCGTCGGCGCGGACCCCCAGCTCGACCAGGACCTTGCCGCCCTCGGGCGAGAACTGCACCGCGTTGGCGATCAAGTTGCTGATCACGCGCCGCATCAGCTCGTGATCGACTTCCACACGCACATCGGACTCCGATTGCAATACGACCTCGACCCCTCGACGCACCGCTTCGGGGTGTGAACGCTCGAGCGCTTCGCGACCCAACTCGGCCAGCCCCGTGCCCGCAAGGCGAAGCGTGCATTCGCCGCCCTCGATGCGCGAGAGGTCATGCACATCGGTCATCAGCGCCGCCAGCCGGTCACATTCCTCGTCGATGATGTGCAGGAAGCGCTCGCGCGGAGCGCGCGGGTTGTCGAGATTCCCGGCCAACGTCTCGGCGTAGGCCTTGATGCTTGACAAGGGGCTGCGCACCTCGTGCGAGACGATTGCCATGAGCCCAGCAGCCGACTCCTGCGCCGCGGACAGCTTGCGTTCGAGTTGGGCGGCTCTGGCGCGTTCCTCCTTGATCAGGCGGAACAGACCACTGCGTTCCAGTGCCAGCGCCAATGCATCAGCCAGCGTCTGGACGAACAAGCGTTCCGGCGCCGAGAAGACACGCGCCGCTTCGAATGCCACCAGCAGGAAACCATACTGCGTATTGCCCGCCACCAGAGGCACCGTGGCGAGTGCGTCGGGAGTGCGCTGCCATAGCAGCGTTTCGCGTGGTGCGCGCGGGCCGGCGGCCCCCTCGTCGAACATGGGCTGGTCGTGACGCATCACCCATTCGACCGGGCCCCCATGCTCGGCCAGATAGGGAATCTCCACACCCGATTCCTCGACCCGGAACAGAGCGCCGCTGCGGTGGTCCACCCGTAGCAACCGGCTATCGCTGGCACGCAGTGCGCGGCGTGCATTGGCGCACACCACACCCCACGACACACCGAGATCCGCAGTGGTGCGCAGGGCCAGCACGGCTTCGGCCAGCAACGCATGCGCTTCGCCGGGAAGGGTCAGTGGTCCAGGCGCGTTCGGTTCATCGTGCATCGAGGCCTCACGCCACGTGACGGTCAGACTCGGCGTCGGTGCGACGGCGCCGCTCACCCACCAGCACGCTTCCGGGAATCCCTTTGCCGTGAGCCTTGAGTTCCTGCGCGATGTCGATCAGCTCGGCAAGGTGCGTAACGGGCACGCGGTCGGTGCTCACGAGTGCGATGGTCAGGCTCATGAGCGGGAATCGCTCCACCACGTGGCGGCGATTGAGTACTTCCACATGACCGCGATCGCGATCTTCGACGTCGTACAACTCGCGGGCGGCGGTGTTGAACGACTCGAGGATCTCCTCGCCCAACGCCTCGGCATCATCGGGCTGGGTCAGCACCACGAAGTCGTCCCCGCCGATGTGGCCAACAAAACCCTCCGGTCCGCCGCGGCGCTGCACCGTCTCGGTGAGGATGCGGGCCAGCATCTGGATGGCCTGGTCCCCGCGGGCATAGCCGTAATAATCGTTGAAGGCCTTGAAATGATCGACGTCGACCTGTAACAGGGCGAACGGAGTGGCGCGCGTCAGTCGCAGCCGAATTTCGTCGTTGATCGAGTGATTGCCTGGCAGGCCAGTCAGCGGGCTCGCAGCGCGTTGCTGCTGGCTCCAATCGAGCATATTGCGCACGCGCAACAACAGCTCGTCTCGATTCCACGGCTTGGTCACATAGTCGTTGGCACCGCCCTCCAGCCCTTGCACCTTGAAGGTCATCTCCGTGCGGGCGGTGAGCATCACGATGGGAATGTGCCGCGTGGAGAACGACGCGCGCAGCTGACGGCACACCTCGTGGCCGTCCATCATCGGCATCATGAAATCGAGCAACAGCAGGTCGGGCGCGTCGCCCTGGGCGAGCGTCACGGCCTCCTGACCATCTGTCGCTTCAATCACCTCATAGCCTTCCAACTCGAGCTGCAGACGAAGTACTTGTCGCAGATCGGGTTCGTCTTCGGCGATGAGAATGCGGGCTTTGGCCACTCCCTGCTCCCTCCTGCGGGGGAAGCTGCACAGATGCATCAGATCAGGGAACGGTATGGCGTTGCGGGCCCCATGCGCGCAGCGCACGGCGTCTGCCAACCGCTACTGAGGAGGTCATCGGCCGGCGCGGACGGAATCTTGCGCGGTTTGTGACATGGCAGGTGGGGACAGAAGCGGCGGGCCCGCTCAACCCAGCGGCAGTCCCGACGCCTCCAACGAGGCAATGGCGTCCAGCCCGGGGGGCGAAACCTCACCTCGGGCCAGCCGCTGTGCTCCGACCCACGCGATCATGCCGGCATTATCGGCACACAGGCGCGGCGAGGGGATGCGGAGCGCAACGCCCATGGGCTCGCAGGCTTCTGCGAGGCGCTGACGCAGCAGTCGATTGCACGCGACCCCCCCGCCCAGGCTCAGCGCGCGCGCGCCGGTGTGCTGCAACGCGCGACGGCACCTTCCCACCAGGGTATCGACCACCGCGGCTTGGAACGAAGCTGCCAGGTCGGCCACGAGTTCAGGGGTGTAGGGCGGTTCGCCGTAGGGCTTGACCGCCACCGAGACGGCGGTCTTGAGTCCCGAGAACGAGAAGTCGAATCCTGGCCGGTCGAGCATGGGGCGCGGGAACGCAAACGCATCGGCACGGCCGGTGGCCGCGAGACGGTCGATCACTGGCCCTCCCGGGAACCCCAGGCCCAGACGCTTGGCGACTTTGTCATAGGCCTCGCCCGCGGCGTCATCGAGCGTGGCACCGAGCCATTCATATTCGCCAAAGCCCCGCACCAACACCAACTCGGTGTGACCGCCGCTCACGATCAACGCGACCGAGGGGTAGGGCGCCTCACCGTATTCGAGCGACGCCGAGTGCAGGTGCGCTTCGATATGGTTCACGCCCAACACCGGGATCGCCAGGGCCGAGCCGTACGCCTTGGCGAACGCGACGCCCACCACGAGCGAGCCCACCAACCCTGGAGCGTGCGTGACGGCGATGGCATCAAGCTCGTTCGCCACGATGCCAGCCTGCTCGAGCGCCTGTGGAACCATGATGGGCAGCAGTTCGAGATGGGCTCGGGATGCCAGTTCGGGCACCACGCCGCCGTACAGTTGGTGCACATCCTGGGCTGCGATCAAGTGCGAGCGCAGGTTCTGGCCATCCTCGAGCACGCATACCGAAGTGTCGTCGCAGGATGTCTCGATCCCCAGCAGCAGGTGCGGAAGCTTCATGCGGGATCGGGCGCGAGCACGGATTCGAGCCATTCCATGTATTTGGGCGCCCCCGCCGCCACGCGTATTGCGATGCACTCGGGCACATCGTAAGGATGCAGATCGTGCAATCGCGAGAGAAACGCCGTCCAGTCCTGCTTGCGGGTCTTCATGAGCACCAGCACCTCACGCTCGTCGGCGACTTGGTCGTTGAACCGATAAATCGAGCGAGCGCCGGGCAACAGGTTGGCGCAGGCGATCAGGCGCTCATCCATGAGCGTGCGCGCGACCCGCGCCGCATCGGCCTCGTTGGCAAAAGTGCTGAGCACGACAAGCATCTCGGTCATGGCATCTCCGTGTACCCTGCAGGGGGCCGCGAGTGTAGCATCGAGGTCGTGATCGCTCATTGCCCTGCTTCCGGCCCACTACGCCGCGGTGTCCCGGCGCTCTGGCTCGGCCTGTGCGCGGCGATACTCGCGGCGATGCGCGGCGCAAGCCACCCGGCCGACCTACCCCCTATCGTCTTCGTCTCACGCCAACCCGCCGGCGGAGCCGACGCCGGCCAGATTCCCGGGCTGGGCCCGCATGGCAGCACCATTGCCGTGGGCGGCCGCTTGTTGCTGCGAACACGCGACGGATTGGTGCGCGAGCTTCTGCCGCCCGGCGCGCTGTACGATGTGCAGGATCCCGATGTGTCGTGGGACGCCAAACGCGTGGTCTTCTCGGGACTCGCCACGCGCACGGGCCATTGGCGACTGTATGTGCTCAAGCTCGCCACGGGGAAGTTCGAGTGCATCACGGCGGACACGCAGCCCCCGAACATGATGCAGGATGACTTCGACCCTTGTTGGAACGGGGAGCGCATCGTGTTCGCGCGCGCTTCAGGTGGGGCCCGCTCGCTGTACGACACCAGTCGCGTCGCGGCGCTGTTCGAATGGCGTGCTCGCGCAGGCGAAGCGCAATTCGTGCTGAGCGAGGCAAACGGTGTGCTCGACCCCGTGATTGACACCCGCCGCGGCACCCTCCTGTTCTCGCGCTGGTGGTTCAATCCATGGCTGCCCCGCGCCGAAGGCGGAGTGACCCGCGACGCCTCCGAGGCGATGACACGCGACACGGTGAATCAATGGCAACTCATCGAGACCGCGCCGGGCGCAGGTGCCTTCGTCGACGCACAACGGCTAACCCCGGTCGCGGGGGCACGCCTGCGGGCCGGTGGCGTGCCCGACCGTCGTGCCGGCATGGGCGTGCAGCCGGCGCTCGTGGGCGACGCGATCGTGGCCACCTACGCGCGCAATGCCGGCCTGGCGCCCACGCCCGGCCCGACGGGTGTGCATCTCATGCGGGGCGCCCCCTCGGCGGGACTTCGCTTGGCGGGCGCGGCGATCGGCGACGATCTGGCCAATCCCTATTCCGAGGGTAGCGGTCTCTCGGCTCCCACCGCCTGTGCGCCGGCCGCGTTACCCGACGGCCGCCTGATCGTGTCATTCGCCGCAGGCGCGCGCGGCGACTTCGGTCTGTGGCTACTGGGCTTGGATGGCACACGCACGCTCGTGCACGACACCCCGGGCACGCTCGAACTCGATGCCGCGCCGGTGGTCGAGCGCGCGGGGACTCCGCTCCAGTTGAACGCAGTGCGAGCGGGGTCGGCCGAACGCTCCATGCGTGAGCGCATGGAGACGGCGCCGGGGACATTCCGCTTCTTGGACGAGGACGTCTTTCGAGGGCGTGGCGCCCCCCGGCGCCAGAGTGGCGCGCGGCTCCGGTTCCTCGCCTTGGGTAGCTCGCGGAACGATACGACCTCGCCGCGGATCATCGCCGAGGTCGCGATCCCCCGCAGGGGCCGGATCGACCTTCGCCTCAAGCCCCAGGGGCCACTTTTCGAACAACTGGTCGACGCCAACGGCCGCGTCCTCATGTCCGCGCACGGCCCTGCACAAGTGCGCGGCTTCAACACCCCGCCGGCCGGCACCGAAGCCCGCTGCTTGGGCTGTCATCTGGGGCACTCCGCATTGCGATGAGGGGCGACACCTCCCCTGCCGGCTGACCCTTGGCGCTCGCTCAGCGATGCAGTGCGCAGTACGCGATCCAGCAGTCGTCGTTGTCGAGCCGGGTGCGTCGGTAAAGCACGCCATCGTGGGTCTTGTAGGTCTTGTCCCAGCCCTCGCTCCACACCTCGAAGTCCGAGTAGCCGGCCTCCGCCGCACAATCACGAAGTTCGGGCAGCGACCACATGCGCCAGTCGTAGACGAAGGCACGCGGCATGCGGGTGCCGTCTTTGAATTCGAAGTGGATGTAGGCGAGAAGGTTCCGCGTCACCGCATCGACGCGCGCCTGTTCCCACACATAGGTGAAGCCGGGCACCATCTGGCCGTCGGGCGTGTTGGAGGCGGCCTTGCGCGTCCGCTCGATGAGTTTCCGTTCGCCCCGAGTGCCTCCGAACATGTTCATCACCAACACGCCGCCGGGTCTGAGCCCGGCCCGCGCCGCCTTCAAGTATGCGACCAGGTCGCGACGCTGGTGAAAGATCCACCACGAGAAGTTGAGCGCACAGGCCACATCGACCAAAGGCCTCTGCGGCTTGCGAACGTCTGACTTGACCAACTTCACGCGCTTGGCCACCCCACGCACGTATGGCAAACGGAACTTGCGGGCCCACGCGAGGGGCTCGGGGTCCAGGTCCACCGCCCAGGCGCGATTGTCTGGATGGCGGAGCGCCCAAGCCGTTGCGAGTGCGGCCGTGCTGCAGAAATCCTCGCGGAACAATCGCGGCGCGCGCTGGTTGCGGCGACGGAAGATGCGCTCGAGAAAATCCAGATCCCAGTCCGGTCCCTGGACAGCCACTTCATAGAGCGCATGTCGATCGGGTCTTCTCATCACCGTGTCCTCGGGTAGTATGCGGGCATCCCTGCCTGCGCGTCCCATGGTCACCATGCGGCGTGCGGGGCGGGCATGTTCGCGGAGACGCGCGCGCAGCGTCAAACGCGTGACTCCTCATTCTCCACCGCGGCGGCACTCCCGCTGCGTTCCACGAGCATGCATGACTGCATCCCAATCGGTGCTCCGGCCAGTGCGCTGGACCTCGCTCTCCGATGAAGCGCTGCTCGACCTGCGCTTCTGCGACCTCCCATTGACCTTCGAGGGCTCTTGGTTGGAGGCGCGCGTTCAAGAGGTCTGGGCCGAACTCGAGGCGCGTGGACTGCGCATCAAACCCCATGTCTGGCTCTCGACCGAGTGGTTCTCACCCGATGGGGTGCCCGGCGTTGCGTTGCCCTTCTATCTGGCGCACCCACGGCTGCAGCGGCTGGAGCGCAGCATGATGCTCGAAGTCGAGGGGGGCACGCGTGAGGAGTGCCTGATGATCCTGCGCCACGAGTTCGGGCACTGCACGCAACACGCTTGGCGGCTGCATCGGCGCGCGACATGGCAACGGCACTTTGGCAACACCCTTCGGACCTACCCCGAGATCTACCGGCCCAACCCCGCGAGCCAGCGCTACGTGCAGCACCTGCGGCAGTACTATGCCCAAGCGCATCCCGATGAGGACTTCGCCGAGACCTTTGCCGTCTGGCTCACCCCCCGCTCCTCTTGGCGACGGCGCTACGCCGGCTGGGCCGCGCTCAAGAAACTGGAATACGTGGACGGGTTGCTGCGCGAACTGCGCGGCCAGACCCCGCCAGTACGAACCCGACGTTTCGTGGAGCCGCTCTCGCAGATCAAGCGCACCTTGCGCCAGCACTATGCCGAGAAGCAGGCCCACTATGCCCGGCATCGCCCGAGCGTCCAGGATCGCGACCTGCAACGCCTTTTCGCGGCCGAGCCGGGTCGCAGCAGTGAACCTGCTTCGCGATTCATCAAGCGGAACCGCGCTGAAGTGCGGCGCATGGTCGCGCGGTTCACCGGAGAGTCGCCCTTCACGCTGGAACGCGTGCTCGATGACGCCATCGAACGCTGTCGCGCCCTGGAGCTACGTGCCATCGGTAACGAGAAGCGGTTGCGCGTGGACTTGGCGCTGCTGCTCACGGTGCGCACAGTGCACTTCCACTACAGCCGCAAGAACTGGATAGCCCTGTGATCAAACCTCTGCGGATCCTCGTCCTGATGCACCCGACCTACGTACCGCCCGATTCCATCAAGGGTCACAGCATCGATGAGATCAATGTCTGGAAGACTGAGTTCGATGTGGTGAGCACGTTGCGCAAACTGGGCCACGAGGTCCGGCCACTGGGCGTCCAGGATGAACTCGACCCCATTCGCGTCGCGGCCGACGAATGGAAACCCGACGTGGTCTTCAATCTTCTCGAGGAGTTCTATGGGCTCAGCAATTTCGACCAGCACGTGGTGAGCTACCTCGAGCTGCTCAAGTTGCCCTACACCGGCTGCAATCCGCGTGGCCTGGTTCTGGCACGCTCCAAGGCGCTCACCAAGAAGATTGCGCATTACCATCGTGTTCGCGTCCCCATGTTCATGGTGGCGGCGCGGGGCAGGAAGTCGAAGCGCCCCGCGAGTCTCAAGTTCCCTTTGTTCGTCAAGAGTGTGAGCGAGGAATCCAGCTTGGGCATCTCACAGGCGAGTGTGGTGGATTCCGATGAGAAACTGGCCGAACGCGTACGCTTCATTCACGAGAATCTCGAGACCGACGCGCTGGTGGAGCAGTACGTGGAAGGACGCGAGTTATACGTGGGCGTGATCGGGAACGAGCGGCTCAAGGTGCTTCCGGTCTGGGAGATGGATTTTGGCAAGCTGCCCGAGACAGGCGAACCCATCGCGACGGCGCACGTGAAGCACAACCCGCACTACCAGAAAAAGCATGGGATTGACATCCGTCGTGCCGAGGGCTTGGATCCGGCGGTCGAACGTGCGCTTCAGCGCACCACGCGGCGTGTGTTCAGAATGCTCGAACTGGATGGCTATGCGCGCGTCGACTACCGCCTGACCGCGGCCAACGAGATCTACCTGCTGGAGGCGAACCCGAATCCGGAGATCGCCGAGAAAGAGGAGTTCGCGTCAGCCGCCGCGGCGAGCGGGCTCAAGTACAAGCGGCTTCTGCAGCGCGTGGTCTCGCTCGGGCTCTCGCGGCCCGGTCGCCCCGAATGAGTGCGGGGTGCGACCGCGGGGCCGCGCCTGCTATCGTCCACGCCCTCAGTCGGCCCCAAGGCCCAATAACGAGGCTGCCACTTCGAAGACTTCTTTCATGTACCCCAATGGAGACCCCCATGGATCGCATCGACGCTTTCATCCGCGCCGCCGATATCGACCGCACGAAGCCGGACTGGCGCACGAAACTCCCGAAGCCCGAAGCGCTGACATTCGATGCCGCGCAGACCTGGCGCCTGCGCATGGTCACCAATAAGGGCGAGGTGCTGATCCGGCTCCTGCCCCAGGTTGCGCCCATGCATGTCACCAACTTCGCCTACCTGGCGCGGCTGGGGTTCTTCGATGGCCTCACCTTCCACCGGGTCATCACCGACTTCATGGCGCAGGGTGGCTGCCCACTGGGCTCGGGTACAGGCGGGCCGGGCTATCGGTTCGACGGTGAGTACAGTCCCAAGGTCCGACACGATCGCGGCGGACTGCTCAGCATGGCCAATGCCGGCCCGGGCACCGATGGAAGCCAGTTCTTCCTGACATTCGTGCCGACCCCGTGGCTGGATGGCAAACACACCATCTTCGGCGAGGTCGAGGAAGGCACCGATGTGCTCGCCAAGCTCGAGGCCTGCGGCAGTGGTTCGGGCCGCACGAGCGAAACACTGCTGATGGAGAAGGTGACCGTCGAAGTCAGCTGATTCCGCAGGCAGTTACAGCAGGCAGCAGACGCCAGCGACCTTCGGGTGGCTGGCGTTTTCGCGTCCGCCCTCAAGCTATGGCCAGGCGGTCCGAGACTCATAGGGGACTTCGCCCCAATCGCTCCCCACTCGGCTCCCATCAGGAAGCGGGTAATGCGCGCATCCACACGGACGACTCTGGTGACTTCGGGCGTCACGACCGATCGGCGGCCGATCCCGTCCCGGTCCGTTCGCCTCGTGCTCGCGATGTCACTCGCCCTGGGTCTCTGCCCGGGTATCGTTCTCGGCGCAAGCCTCGAAGCGACCAAGGCGGACATGGTGTGGAACCTCGCCAAGTTCGTGCAGTGGCCCGAGCGCTCGATGCCCAAGGGCAGAGGCCAGTTGATCGTCACGATTCTGGGCGAGGATGAGTTCGCGGCCACCCTCGCGAACCAACTGAGCAACCGGACCGTGAATGGGAAGCCGGTCTTCGTTCGCTTCGCCCAGCGGGTCCAGGACGTGAGAGGCTCGCATATGGTCTACATCGCAGCGCCCGAGATGGCGCATGCGGATGCCATCCTCGAGGCCCTCAAGGGAACTCCCGTCCTGACCCTGGCGGACGCTCCAGGCTTTGCAAGCCGCGGTGGCATGGTGAACTTCTCCTCGAACGACGGCCGTGTCCGTTTCGAGATCCACATGGGGCATACGGAGGAGAGCGGGCTGCACATCAGTTCGCGGCTGCTCGCGCTCGCCCGCGTGATCGATAGCCGCTGACCGGAGGCCCACCGCCCATGTTGACCCTGCGCGACCTGTCCATTCGCCGCAAACTCACTTTTGTCACGATGAGCATCAGTCTCGTGGCGCTGGTGATGGCGTGCGCCGCGTTCCTGGTGTACGACCACTACGCCCAGCAACAATCGATGGCAAAGGACCTGGCCATTCTGGCTGATGTACTGGGCACCAACTCGACCGCTTCGCTCACGTTCAGGGATTCCGTCGCCGCCACCGAAGCGCTCGGGGCACTCCGAGCGCAGAGCCGTGTGGAGGCCGCCTGCCTCTATGACAAGGATGGCCAAGCGTTCGCGCACTTCCTGCGCGATCGCACCATGCAGATGGCGTGGCCCGAACGTGCCAGCGCGCCGGGCTTCGATCGGTCCGCAAAGCATCTGGGTGTATCTCGCCCGGTGAGCTTGGACGGCGAGGTCATCGGCACCTTGTACATCCGCTCGGATCTCGAGGAGGTGGACCGGCGGTTCCACAATTACCTGCTCATCGTGCTGGCGGTATTGGCAGGAGCCGCAACCGTTGCGCTGCTGCTGACCTCCTGGATGCAATCCTTGATCTCGGCGCCGATCGTGCATCTGGCGCAGGTCATGCACACGGTGTCCGAACGCAACGACTACAGCTTGCGCGCAACGGCCCATGGACGGGACGAGACGGGGCAACTGATCGAGGGATTCAATGGCATGCTCGGCCAGATTGCACGCCGCGACGACCAACTGCAGCAGCACCAGGAAAAACTCGAGGCCGAGGTCGCCGCCCGAACCTTGGAACTGGTGACCACGAACCACGACCTGGTGACGGCGCGCGACGCTTCGGAGGCCGCGAATCAGGCCAAAAGCGACTTCCTGGCCACCATGAGCCACGAGATCCGAACCCCGATGAACGGCGTGCTCGGCATGCTCGGCTTGCTGATCGATACCCCTTTGGACTCCGAACAGCGTGACTTCGCCGAGACGGCGAAGAGTTCGGCCGAGGCCCTGTTGGGAATCATCAATGACATTCTCGATTTCTCCAAGATCGAGGCGGGCAAGCTCAACATCGAGCCGCTCCCATTCGACCTGCGCGTCGCGGTCGAGGAGGTGGCGGAACTACTCGCGGCACGCGCCGCCGAGAAGGACCTGGAACTGGTCCTGCGTTACATGCCGGACACGCCGCAACGTCTGGTGGGCGACCCGGGGCGTATTCGGCAGGTCCTGCTCAATCTTGCCGGCAACGCCCTCAAATTCACATCCAAGGGTCACGTCCTCATCGCGGTCGAAACCCCCGAGGTGACCGAGACCGAGGCGCTGGTG
The DNA here is from genome assembly GCA_039917105.1 of Candidatus Eiseniibacteriota bacterium. Classification (GTDB taxonomy): domain Bacteria; phylum Eisenbacteria; class RBG-16-71-46; order RBG-16-71-46; family RBG-16-71-46; genus CAIXRL01. The sequence continues at coordinate 15,363 of JBDSKE010000129.1, forward strand.
CGGATCTCCGTGGAGGACACGGGCATTGGTATCCCGGCCGAGAAGCTCCCGCAGCTGTTCACGCGTTTCCATCAAGCCGACACCAGCACCACCCGCCGGTTCGGCGGTACGGGCCTGGGGCTGGCGATCGCCAAGCAGCTCACCGAGCTGATGGGCGGCACTGTGACGGTCGAGAGCAGGGTGGGATTCGGCTCGACCTTCACCGCCATCATGCGCCTGCCGGTCGATCGGGATGCGCGTCCAGGTCCACTGCCGCGCTCGGAGCTGACGGGTGTGCGCGTGCTGGTGGTGGACGATATCGAAGTGAACCGACGAGTGCTTTTGGAACAACTCGTGGGAATCGGCATGCGGGTGGAATGCGCCTCGAGCGGCGCCGAAGCTCTGGCCCGCCTGCGATCCGCCGTGCTCACCGACGACCCGTTCGCCATCGCACTGCTCGACCACTTGATGCCCGACATGGATGGCGAGGAAGTCGGCCGCGAGCTGCGCAAAGAATCAGTCTTCTCGCGCCTGGCACTCGTTTTGTTCACCAGCAGCGGCAGGCGCGGTGAGGCCACGCGATTCGCAGAGGCTGGTTTCGATAGTTACCTGGTGAAACCACTGCGTCCCTCGTTGCTGCAGGGCGCACTGTCCGCCGTGCTCGGTGCTCGCACCCAAGGCCTCTCCCTGCCGCTCGTGACGCGGCACCTGGTCGCCGAGCAGACTTCGGTGTCCAAACGGGTGGAGCCGGTGTCCGAGCCGGTGGCCCGCTGGCGCGTGCTGGTGGCGGAGGACAACGCCATCAACCAGAAGGTCGCGGTCCGCATGCTATCAAAGGCAGGTTGCCGTGTGGATGTCGCCGCCGACGGGCGTGAGGCCGTACAGATGTTCCGGCGCCTGCCGTACGACATCGTTTTCATGGACTGCCAGATGCCCGAGTTGGATGGGTTCGAGGCCACCGCGGAGATCCGCCGGATCGAGGCGCAACACGGTCGTCGTACCCCCATCGTGGCCCTGACCGCGAACGCCATGCAGGGCGACCGCGAGCGCTGTTTGGGAGCGGGGATGGATGACTTCGTCTCCAAGCCGGTCAATGAGGCGCGCCTGCGCGCCACACTCGATCGTTGGCTGGCGAGCGACCATCCCGACCAAGCGGCCGACGCTGCCTGAGCACTGAAGGGCATTGGTCCTGCTGCCATGGACTTCGGCGCGAGCGGCCACTACTCTGGACGCTTCGCTCACACCATGCCGACTGTCCTGGAGGAATCGATGACCGCGATCGAGTCGCTCAAACTCCGCCTGCTCGAGGTGGACGACCTCAACCACTCCACGGCGCTGCTGCGTTGGGACCAGGCCACTTACATGCCCCCAGGGGGCGCTCCTGCGCGTGGCCGCCAGATGGCCACCTTGAGCCGCCTGGCCCACGAGCGATTCACCGATGCCGAGTTGGGCCGCCTGCTCGAGCGCGCCGAGAAGGAGTCCGCATCGTTGGCGTACGATTCGGACGATTCGGCGCTCCTGCGGCTGACGCGACGCAACTTCGAGCAGTCGGTGCGGATGCCATCGGCCCTGGTCTCGGAGTCCAATGAACACTTCGCGAACTGCTACCAAGTGTGGACCGAGGCTCGCCCTGCCAACGACTTCGCGCGCGTGCGCCCGCTGCTCGAGCAGACCCTCGACATCTCGCGCCGAATCGCGAATTGCTTTCCCGGCTACGAGAATATCGCCGACCCGCTCATTGATTTCTCGGACTTCGGCATGAAGGCATCCAGCGTGCGCGAGGTGTTCTCGCAGCTGCGCGCACGACTTGTGCCGATCGCCCGCGCCATCACCTCGCGCCCGCTTGCCGACGACGCCTGCCTCATGCAACACGCGCCTGAGGCGGACCAATTGGCCTTCGGGCTCGAAGTGATCCGCCGCTACGGCTACGACTTCCGCAGGGGTCGGCAGGACAAGACGCACCATCCGTTCATGACCAAGTTCTCACTCGGCGATGTGCGCATCACCACGCGAGTGCGTGAACACGATGTCACGGACGCCCTGTTCAGCACGCTCCACGAATGCGGTCATGCGCTGTACGAGCAGGGAATCGACCAGCGCTTCGAAGGCACGCCCTTGGCCGGCGGAACGTCGTCGGGGGTGCATGAGAGCCAGTCGCGCCTGTGGGAGAACCTCGTGGGCCGCAGCCGCGGTTTCTGGGAACACTTCTACCCACAATTGCAGAAGGCGTTTCCCTCCCAACTGCGTGATACATCTCTCGATGTGTTCTACCGCGCCGTGAACAAGGTGAGTCGCTCGTTGATCCGGGTTGACGCGGACGAGGTCACCTACAACCTGCACGTCATGCTGCGCTTCGACCTCGAACTCGACTTGCTCGAAGGACGTGTCGCGGTGAAGGACCTACCGAGAGTCTGGCGCGAACGGTTCGAATCCGACATGGGTCTGGCCGTGCCGAACGACAAGGATGGCATCCTGCAGGACGTGCACTGGTATGCAGGCCCGATCGGCGGCGCGTTCCAGGGCTACACACTCGGCAACATCCTCTCGGCGCAGTTCTTCAATGCCGCCGTGCGGGCGAACCCAGGCATCCCAGGGCAGATCCAAAGGGGCGAGTTCGCGGCGCTGCACGGCTGGCTCAGGGAGAACCTCTACCAGCATGGCTCCAAGTTCACGGCGGCCGAGATCGTCGAGCGCGCGACAGGTGGCCCCATGAGCATCGACCCGTATCTCGAATACCTGTGGAACAAGTTCCAGCCGCTCTACGGGCTCAAGGACGACGAACGCCAGCCAGCCGGCGTCGCTTAGGCCAACGCCATTGGCAACGCAGCAGGGGGAAGCGCCTTCAGCGTAGCCGCACCAGGCGCTGCAGGCGCTTCTGCGCATTCCACTCGAGCCGCGCGTAGTAGATCCCGGCGGCGACGGAGCGGCCCCGGTCATCCACCCCGCGCCACTCGGCACGGTGCTCGCCTGCTTCTTGGAACCCCCCGACGACTCGCGTCACCACGCGTCCGCTCACATCGAGCACCATCAAATCGACGCGGCCACGCGAGGGAAGGACATAGCGGAGCATCGAGCTCTGGCGAGAGGGATTGGGCTGCGGAGCCGCGAACACGAGCGTCGCAGGACGCGAGTGGGGCGGCGTGTCCAGCACCTGCGGCTTGATGATGACGAAGCTGTCGCGAACCACCCCCGCCAGGTCCAGGAACCGGGCCTCGAATTGGTTGCCGACCACGTCGATGAGCATGGAACCGAACGCGGCCACCTTCGAGACCATCGCGGGGTGACTTGCCAGCGTGGTCAACTGCGAGGAGCTTCCTGCCACCGCATACACGCTGCCCTCGAATGGTCCCTTTCCGTTCGTGGCCTTGGTGTAGGCACCGCCACCTTGCGGCCGCCCGTCGCCGGGCTGCACTTTCATGGCCTCGGTGAACGTGGTCGAGAGGCCGTAGTGGCCCCGAATCAGGTACGAGCGTTCGTACGAATGGCTGTGGCCGGCGAGCACAAGGTCGACCCCGGTCGAGTCGAGGATGGGAAGCACATTCTCGCGCATGTCGCGCATGCGTCCGCCCGAATCCGTGATGTTGTCGCTGTCGTGCGAGCCCTTGGTGTAAGGCGGGTGGTGCCAGAAGCACACATTCCAATCCGACTGCGAAGCCGCGAGGTCCATGCGCAGCCACTGGATCATCGGCCCGGCCAGCGTGCGATCGCTACCTTCGGAGTCCAGGCAGATGAAGTGCACATTCGCCCAGTTGAACGAGTAATAGGCCTCGCTCCCGGAAGGAATGCCACCGGCCTGTCCGGCGCTGGGAAGCGTGAAGAAATCGTAGTAGTCATTATTGGCTCCAGCCACGAGCACCTCATGGTTGCCTCGCGTGCTCAGGAATGGCAAACGCTTGAGGATCGGCTGCAAAAGCGTGAAACAGCCACTCTGGTATTCCGAGTCTGTGCCCGAGTAATAGGCATTGTCGCCCAACATCAAGCCCACGTCCGCGGGTTGTGTCCGTGTGCGTGCGATGAACGCATCGCGCACGGCCCGGGAGTTCACATTGTCGAGGCCGCCATCCCCCCATACCCAGATCCGCGTCGCTTGCCGAGACGATGAGGTCGGCGGCGTGAGGAATGTGGCCGCGCTGTCGCTCCCGGTCGCAAATCCCCCTATGTCGCTGACCTCATAGTAATAACGAGTGTCCGGGGCAAGCCCGGTCAGCGTCACCTCGTGTTCCGTGGTCGAGGTCGGTTCATCGACCGAAGCGATCCAGGTGCCCGGCTCGGTGCCGTACGATGCACGACCCAAGCTGGCAGTGCCTGTCCGCCAACGAACCACGAGACTCGTGCTCGTGGGCGATTGCAGATAAGGCCCACGCGTGGGGATGAGCACGCCGGCCCTGAGCCCGAGTGCCTCATTCCCCGCCCGACCGATGTCGTCGGCAGCCATCGCTTGACCATTCGTCGCGCCGAACAGGAGAAGCAGGAAAAGCATGCTTGCCTGCGTTCGTCGTTGCTGAGGGATCAAGGTGTTCCTCCCTGGATGGCATGAGTCGAAGCGATGAGATGAAGGTCGAGCGCTGCGCGCAGTCGAGCTCGCATTTGCTCCTCTGACCCCGTCTGCGCGCCGGTCTCGAACCGCTGTTCCAATACCTGCAGGGCCTCGCTCCATTCGACGCAGGCATCGAGTGCGCGGCCGGCCCCTGCCAGCACCTCACCGCGGCGCCAGCCCAGCGTCACGGCGTCCCCGCCTTCGCGCGCGAGACGAGTGAGGCGATCGAGCGCGGCTTCCACACGGCCCAGGCGCGCTTCGAGATCGGCTGCGCGCAGTTCAAGCGGCGCCGATGCCCCGACCCGGGCGAGTCCGCGCTCCAGATGTCCGAGTGCGACTGCGGGGCCTTCGAGCGAGTCTGCGAGTGCAACGCGCGCGAGGATCAGCTCGGGCGTGATCCGCGTGGTGTGGGCGAGTGCCGAGTCATATTGCGCCGCAGCCTCGCGAGCGCGGCCAAGCGTCAGCAACGTGCGCGCGAACCAAGCGTGCGCGGCGCCGTCCTCGGGCGCACGCGCGAGATACCGGACGAACGCTGGCACGGCTTCGGCCGCATGGCCTCGTTCGAACGCGAGCACCGCCCGGCAGAGGTCAAGCTCGCGCGCGGTGGGATCGAGTGCCGCAGCGTCTGCCAGGTCGGACTCGGCGGCAGCCCATTGCTCGCTCGCGCGATGGAGCTCGGCCCGCAACAGCAGCGCATGCGCAGGAGCGCGCATCCCGCGCAACTGCAGCGTCAGATCGTGGATCGCCACTTCGTCCGGCTCGTGCGCCTGCGCTGGACCGGCGAAGCAGAGCCTCGACATGACCTCGATAAGCAGGACCGCGCGGCCGATCGAACGGGGGGAATGGAGGGCGCGCATGCGGCAATCAGTCGTTCTCGCGATGCACGGTGTTGGGTGCGAACGCGGGCAGGCATACCGCGAGGTACTCTGCGCCACCTTCCTCGGGCGTGCTGTACCGCACCTTTTCGCCGGCGCGTGTCAGAACGGCTTCGCCCGCGTGCACATCGAGCGCACCGCCGTCGTGCTCCACTCGCACCATGCCCCGAAGCACCACGGTGTACTCATCGAAATCCGGCGCCTGTGCGGGCTCGACCCAGCCGCCCGGGCTCTGCATCCGGGCGATACTCACCTGATTGGTCTTCGAGTTGACGCGCCCGAAGTACTCGTCGATCAGCTTTGGCTTGTTGCCAGCGGCCTCGATACGCGTGGGCGCGGAGATGTGAAGCGGCATGCGTCGGGGCCTCTTGGCGAAAGTCAGTGCACCAGGGGCTTGGCCCATGCCTTGCCCCAGAGTTGCTGGAGGCGAAGGTCACGCCCGCACCCGGCGCGATAGGTGCGATAACGGAGCGGATCCTTCTTGTAGAAGTCCTGATGGTAGTCCTCGGCTGGATAGAATACCGCAAACGGCCGGATCGCGGTGACAATCTGGCCGTGCAGCACGCCCGAGCGGGCGATGGCTGACTTGGACGCTTCGGCGAGCCGTTGCTGCTCGGCACCTTGGACGAAGATGGCGGACTCGTAGGAATCCCCTCGGTCGCAGAACTGTCCGTCCGACTGCGTGGGATCGATGCTGTGCCAGAACCGGCTGAGCAACTGCGCGTAGGTGACTCGCGCGGGATCGTAAGTGACCAGGACCGACTCCAAATGTCCGGTGGTGTGTGAGCCCACTTCCTCGTAGGTCGGATTTTTGGTGTGGCCGCCGGTGTAGCCCGAGACGGCGGTGATCACGCCGGGCAATCCCTCGAATGCCGTTTCCATACACCAGAAGCATCCGCCGGCGAAGACCGCGCGCTCGGTGCGGGCTGGAGCGGCCGAGTGCTTGACGGTCATCGAAGAAGCCAGACCCCGGCTGACGCCAAGGCCAAGCACTGCAAAGACAAGGAACATGCTGAAATACAGACGACGGGACATGTGCGACTCCTCGGGATGCACGCTGGACTGGCCGAACGGCGGGAACCGGCTGGCGGACTACTCGATGTACCGAGCCAGGGCCGCGCTTGTGACACTGGACGGGAGTCACCAATCATGTTTGACGCTCGCCGGACAGCAGGGATTCCAGTGCCCGTTCTTGTGCCTGCGCAAGCGACAACCTAGGCTGGCCGAACGATTCATATACCAATGGCCGGCCCGTGGTTGGAGGTGTCTGACGTGGATCAGGAGCAGCGCCCGACTCTGACAGACACGCTGTGCACGCAGTGCGGCCTTTGTTGCGACGGCACATTGCTCGCCGATGTGGAGCTGGCCAGCCGGGCCGAGGCCGCTCGCATGGCCGACATGGGACTGCGGGTCGACGAGGACGCCGATGAGCTGCTCATGCTGCTCCCGTGCGCCGCATTGAAGGGAACCTGCTGCAGTGTCTATGCGCATCGACCAAAGTGTTGCCGGTCCTTCGAGTGCTCGCTGCTCAAAGACGTGCGGCGCGGCGCGATGGATGTGGAGCAAGGGGCGCAGCACATTGCAGAGGCGCTGAAGCGCATCGCGCGCGTGCGAAAGCTGCTGGGGCGACTGGAGGGACACGACGCGCTCCTGCCGCTTCGTGAGGCCTGCGCCGAGGCGGTTGCCAGCGAAGCGAGTGCGGATCCGTCGGTGGCGCGCACGCGGGCCCAACTGGAGATCGCGATGGCCGGGGTGGAAACGCTGTTGCGCACGACGTTCCTGCGTCGTGTGCGAAGGACTTGAGCGCGCGCCCCTAGGGCGCGATGGTCTCGGGAACCGCAGGTCCCGCCGACGCGGATGCACTGGGACCGGTGGGACGCATGAACGGCAGGCAGGCAAGGCACAACAGGCCCACAACCGAATCGATGGCGAGCGTGACGGGATAGCCCCATCGTTCCACCGCTCGCCCCTGCCAGAGCGAAGAGTACGAAATGGCCAGGTTCATCAGCGCCATGTATGCCGTGAACTGCGTGGCCGCCACTCGCGGCGTCGTCACGTCCATGAAGAGCGCCGTGCGGATGCCGTAGTAGAGCCCTTGGAACACGTTGTAGATCAGCACCGATGCCCAGAATAACTGAAGCAACGCTGCCGCAGGCACCGGCCGGTCGATACCGCCGGGCGCCACGGGATGCACCCAGCCGTAATGGTTCATGCCCCAGGCGAGCGCCGCGGTAGGGATGGCCGTGGCACCCATGGTCCAGGCGAGTGTGCCCCGCCGGCCGAAGCGATCTGACAACCAGCCGCCGGCGATACAACACCCCGCCGAGATCACGGACGACGACAGATTGAGCGTGGCAACCTGTTGATCGTTCAGCCCCAGTTCCACCGCAAGATTCGATTGCAGGGCCAGGCCCAGTGCATACGCGCCGCCCGGAAGTAAGGCGAACAGCACGCCGACCAATGCGGGACGAGAGCCCAGGAATGCCTGCATCGAATCGCGCAGGAATGCGCCGATCTCTCGCGCAACGGCAGCGATCGCGGAACCGGCTGCGGCCAGCCGTGGCGGCGCCACCGGCTCGCGTATGGGCACGGTCACGAGCAGCATGATCAGCGCGATGCACCCTGCCACCACCAGAAACGAGTTGTGGAACCCGATGACTGGAGTGAGGAAGAGGACGCCTGAACCCCCCACCGCCATACCCATGTACGCGCCGGCGAACATGAACCCATTGGCCACACCGCGCTCGGCCTCGGGAAGCACGTTCACCGCGAGCGCGTCGATCGCCACATCCTGCGTCGCCGCGAAGCAGTTGTGCACGAAGATGATCGCCGAGAACAGCGCCAGGTTCTTCGCGAAGTCAATGGGCATCGCTGCGAGCAGCGTCAGGATCATCAGGCCCTGCATGAGCAGGATCCAGAACCGGCGACGCCCGAAACGCGACACCGTGAGCGAATCCACGACCGGCCCAGCCGCCCATTTGAACGCCCACGGTAGGTAGAGCGAGCCAACGAACGCGCCTATCTCAGCGGGGCCAACGCCTTGACGACGCATCTGGGTGGCCACCGCCGTGGCGGTGAATCCCAGCGGGATGCCTTCGCTCATGTAGAGCATGAAGAAGGCAAGCAAGCGTCCGGGCTTGCTTCTCAGTAAGTCTGGCATGGCGGCGGCCCTCGGTTTGGACTCCCAGCGGACCCGATGTGGGATTATAAGGCCCGCGGCCGCCATTACGAGGCGGCGGGGCCTCCGGAGATGGTATCCGCGAGCACGGTGGCCTTGTTCTGCGAGACTTCGAAGAAGCCGCCGCTCACCCCCCAGTGGTCCTCACGGCCGCCTTGGTGACGCACGGTGAGGTTGCCGTTGGCCAGCGCCGTCACCAGCGCCGCGTGATGCGCGAGGACGCCGAAGTACCCTTCGGTCCCGGGAGCCTGCACATATTCGACCGTTCCCTCGAATACGGCTTTCTCGGGCGTCAGGATCGACAGTTGGAACACCGCGGCCATCGCTCTAGTCCTCTGCCTTCATCTTCTCGGAGTGCTCGAGCACCTCTTCGATGGTGCCCTTCATATAGAAGGCCTGCTCGTGAACTTCATCCAGCTTGCCGTCGATGATCATCTTGAAACCCTTCACCGTCTCGGGCAGCTTCACGTACTTACCCGGGGTGCCGGTGAACGCCTCGGCCACGAAGAAGGGCTGCGAGAGGAAGCGCTGGATCTTTCGCGCGCGCGACACGGTGAGCTTGTCGTCCTCCGAGAGCTCGTCCATTCCCAGAATGGCGATGATGTCCTGTAGGTCCTTGTAGCGCTGCAGCACGCGTTGCACGGCACGCGCAACCGCGTAGTGCTCATCGCCCACGATCTGGGGGTCAAGGATGCGCGACGTGGACGCGAGTGGATCCACCGCCGGGTAGATGCCCAGCTCGGCGATTGACCGCTCGAGCACCGTGGTGGCGTCCAAGTGGGAGAAGGCGGTGGCCGGCGCCGGATCCGACAAGTCGTCGGCCGGCACATAGATGGCCTGCACCGAGGTGATGGAACCCTTCTTCGTGGTGGTGATGCGCTCTTGAAGAGCGCCCATCTCGGTGGCCAGAGTGGGCTGGTAACCCACGGCGCTGGGCATGCGTCCGAGCAGCGCCGACACTTCCGAGCCCGCTTGGGTGAAGCGGAAGATGTTGTCGACGAAGAACAGCACATCCTTGCCTTCTTCATCGCGGAAGTACTCGGCCATGGTCACACCCGTCAGGCCGACACGCAGACGCGCGCCCGGGGGCTCGTTCATCTGACCGAACACCATCACGGTCTTCGCGATCACGCCCGATTCGGTCATCTCGTGATACAGATCGTTGCCTTCGCGGGTGCGCTCACCGACGCCGGCGAACACCGAGAACCCACCATGCTGTGTGGCGATGTTGCGGATCAACTCCTGGATGAGCACCGTCTTGCCCACGCCAGCGCCGCCGAACAGTCCGACCTTGCCGCCGCGCTGATACGGCGCGAGCAGGTCGACGACCTTGATTCCAGTCTCGAACAACTGCTTCTCGATCTCCTGCTCGTCGAATGTCGGTGACAGGCGGTGGATCGGCAGGCGCTTGGTGGTGTTGGCTGGGCCTTTCTGGTCGATTGGCTCGCCCAGCAGGTTGAAGATGCGCCCCAGGCCGCCTTCGCCCACGGGCACCATGATCGGCGCGCCAGTGTCGGTGGCTTGCATGCCGCGCACCAAGCCGTCCGTCGAGCTCATGGCGATACACCGGACAACATTGTCGCCCACATGCAACGCGGCTTCGACGGTGAGGTGGATCCCACGCTCCTTGTCCTCGATGAGGATGGAGTTGAGAAGCTGGGGAAGCTTGTCCGGATCGAACGCCACGTCCACCGTGGGACCAATCACCTGCACGACCTTGCCGACGTTCATCAATGTACTCCTAGTTGAGTGCTTCGGCGCCGCCGACCAGCTCGGCGATCTCACGCGTGATGAGGGCCTGACGCAGGCGGTTGCGGATCAATGTGAGTTTGTCCACGAGCTCGCCCGCGTTCTTGCGTGCGGAGCCCATCGCCACCATGCGCGCCGAGTGCTCGGAAGCAAGCGCATCAGCCATGGAGGCGTACAGCTTGGCGGTGGCGTAGCGGGGCAACAGCTCCGCGAAAATCGTCTCGGCGTCCGGCTCGAAGATGGTGTCGCGCGCGGGGCCCTCTGGCTTGGCCTGGCCCCCGCCGACCGGCAGGAACACCTCGGTCGTGATCCTGCGCGTGATGGCATTGACGAAGTGCGTGTACACCACTTCGACCCGGTCCACGGTGCCATCCATGAAGAACTTGGTGAGATCCGCGGTGAGTTGACGCGCCAGGTCGAGACTGGCCTCGGCGGGCAGGTCGGCATAGGTCGCAAGAATGGGATAGGACCGGCGCTTGAAGTACTCGCGCCCCTTCTTGCCCACCAGCACCAACTGCAGGGAACCCGCCGGAGCCGCCTTCAACCGCTGTTCGGCCATACGCAGCAGGTTGGTGTTGTAAGCACCACACAACCCACGCTCAGCAGTGACCAGGACCAGAGCAGTGCATCGAACATCACGCACCTTGAACAGTGGGTGCTGCAGTTCGGACGCCGCATTGGCCAGATTCGCGAGCATCTCGCTGATCTTGGCGGCGTAGGGGCTGGCCGCCTGAGCGCGCTGTTGGGCACGTCGCAGCTTCGCCGCGGCCACCATTTCCATGGCCTTGGTGATCTGCTGCGTGCTCTTGGTGGCGCGGATGCGCCGGCGGAGGTCCTTCAACGATGGCATGGTCGCTTATGCCTTGAACTGCGCCTTGAAAGCCTTGCAGGCCTCGTGGAGCTTCTTGTTGTCGTCGTCCGAGATGGCCTTGGTGGTGCGGATGTTATGCGGCAGCTCGGGGTAGTTCTTCGCGACGAACGCGAGGTACTCCTCCTCGAAACGATGGACAGCCAGCACGGGCAGGTCGTCGAGGTAGCCATTGGTGCCCGCGAACAGCGAGATCACCTGGTTCTCCACAGCCATGGGCTGGAACTGACCCTGCTTGAGCAACTCGACCATGCGCTCGCCGCGGGTGAGCTGCGCCTGCGTGGCCTTGTCCAGGTCGGAGCCGAACTGCGCGAATGCCGCGAGCGCGCGGTACTGCGCGAGGTCGAGGCGAAGTCGGCCCGCCACCTGCCGCATGGCCTTGATCTGTGCCGAGCCGCCCACGCGGGACACCGAGATGCCGACGTTCACAGCCGGTCGCACGCCGGAGTAGAACAGGTCACCCTCGAGGAAGATCTGGCCGTCGGTGATGGAGATCACATTGGTCGGGATGTAGGCCGACACGTCACCGGCCTGGGTCTCGATGAAGGGCAGCGCGGTGAGCGAGCCTCCACCCAGCGCATCCGACAGCTTGGCCGCTCGTTCCAGCAAACGGGAGTGCAGATAGAACACGTCGCCCGGGTAGGCTTCGCGGCCCGGCGGGCGGCGCAGCAGCAGGGCCAACTGGCGGTAAGCCGTGGCCTGCTTGGATAAGTCGTCGTACACGCACAGCACATGGCCACCGTTGTACATGAACTCCTCGCCCATCGCCACGCCGGCATAGGGCGCGATGTACTGCAGCGGCGCGGGCTCCGAAGCGGAGGCCGTGACAACGATGGTGTACTCCATGGCGCCGTACTTCTCGAGCGTGCCCACCACGTTCGCGACGGTCGATTCCTTCTGGCCGATCGCGACGTAGATGCAGATCACGCCGGTGCCCTTCTGGTTGATGATCGTGTCGACCGCGATGGTGGTCTTGCCCGTCTGACGATCCCCGATGATCAGCTCACGCTGACCGCGCCCGATCGGGATCATGGCGTCGATGGCCTTGATGCCGGTCTGCAGCGGCTCTTTGACCGACTGGCGGTCGATCACGCCCGGCGCGTTGAACTCGATGTTGCGGAACTTGTCCGCACCGATCGGGCCCTTGCCGTCCACGGGCTGCCCGAGCGCGTTGACGACTCGACCGATCATGGCCTTGCCGACCGGCACGGACGCGATGCGTCCGGTGCGTTCGACGCGGTCGCCTTCCTTGATGTTGCGATCCGAGCCGAACAGCACCGCCCCGACGTTATCCGCTTCGAGGTTCAGCACCATGCCCATGACGTCGCCGGGGAACTTGAGCAACTCGCCGGCCATGGCGTCTTCCAGGCCCCAGACGCGCGCGATTCCATCGCCCACGGACAGCACGCTGCCCACGCTCTTGGTCT
>JBDSKE010000130.1:0-8121 GCA_039917105.1 Candidatus Eiseniibacteriota bacterium
GAGGGATCGATGCGTGGTGATGTCTGACGACACAACTTCCAAGGCGGTGTGGATGATCGATCAGCGATGACGCTTGACAACCCGTCTTCATAGACGGGGCAGGTTCGATTCGCGTTGCGGCGCTCACTGCAGGCCCGACCGCAGCGGCAGCCCTTTCCGCCCGCCCTCGCGAACCTCAGGCCGGACGCACCGATTCAACGCAGACACACCACACGCCGCACTACCGGCTCGAAGGCAGTTGCCGCGCGGTAGTTCTCAAGCTATCGCGCCGCCGATGCCGCTCCTATCGCGCGGCACACTCATGAATCCAATGTCTCCATGGTCAAAGCCAGCGCATGGAAGTCCGCTTCGTCCGCTGTATCCATCAGGGTGAGGACGCGTTCGCGGATGACGGTCTCCCCGCGGCGCGCCAACAACAACGCGGCATAAGCGCGATCGCTCGTGCCCCGTACGATGTTGTCCTCGAGGTAGAAGGTTTCGGGATCACTGAACTCGCCCAGTAGGTCGCGGGTCTCACCGGACAATTCGCGCACGCCGATCATGTCCGCGAACACCTCGTGCAACAACTGGGTGGACTTTGGCGCACGCGAGGCGGCGAGCCACTCCATGGCTTCGGTGCGATTGCGCGCGACCGGGTGGCCCAGCGTCCAACGCAGCGCCTCGGGCAGCAGCTGTTCGGCGAGCACGCCCACGCGCGCGGCGCCGCCGGCGTGTACCAACCAGCGCGACACCCCAGCCGGTCCCGGGGCTTCCTTCCAGACGCGCTCCATGGCAGCGGCCACCACTTCGGCGTTGATCGAATCGTGCAGGTACGGCTCGACCAGGCGTTCGAGCGGGAGCGTTACGAACCACTCCGGGTGCGATGCGCCCAGGACGCGGAAGCACACCGATGCGCGCTCAAGCGGTCCCGGGGCGATGCGTACCAGCTCGGCCACTCGCTCCTCTTCACGTCCCGGCTCCCACAGGATCCACGACGCGTCGGGCGGCAGAAGCGCAGCCTGCGCCTCGACGACGCTGTCCCACAGCCGCTCGCGGCGGCGCATGCGCAACAGGGCTTCGCGAGGGCCCGTGCAACCATGGCCCACCAACCACTCGCAGAAACGATCGGCCGATCCGTCCGTGAGTCGGGCGCCGGGCGGGTCGGCATCGCCCCAGTGCAAGGACCGGCCACTCACCAGTGTCAGGCGCGCCAACAGTTTCCCTTCGCGGTGGAACTCGAGCCAAGCCGCATCGGCCCGCGGCGGGCCGGCATCGCGGGCCACTGCAAGTTCCAGCTCGGTCAGGATGCGCTGGATGCCGACGGTGTCACGGATCTCGTGCAAGGTGGTACGGGCACCCTTGCCGCGCCCCATCACTTCGGTCACGGTCAGGGCGTCGGCCCCATCCACCGCATCCACCAACGCCGCGAGCCAAGCAGCTTCGGGCGATTCCCTCTCATCAGACCCCAAACGCTCCTCCGATGTCGTGACGGACGGCCGCTCCCGCTGCCTGGGCGCGCGACTCTTTCAGAAGGTCACTCGCAGCGCCAACGCCGGCGCGCCTGAACCTGGCGCACGCATGCCATGCAACCGGATGCGTTCCGAAAGTGCAGCGTGCCGTTCGACGGACGAGCGAACCGTCGCGATATCGTAGACGGCGGACGCCAGTACCCCGAGCCCCGCTGCGGTCGCCCAGACCGCTGCCGCCTGCGCGGCCCCTTCATTGTCATAGCCGAGCCCTTGGACCGTCGCAACGGCGGCAATAGTGGCACCGATCGCGGTCAGCCCCACGCGGCCGAGCGAACCTCCCACGCCGCGCCAGGGATGCCTGCCGACAAAGTAACCCGTGGAGGGGCCAAGGATGACGCCCCCCAATGCGATGTAGGCTCCCGCCTCATTGCGTATCGTCAGCCCAGTCGCCACCGGCACGAGCGTGGCGATCGTCGACCAGCGTTGGGCGGCAGCACCCCTTTGGCGAGGTTCGATGCGCTCAGCCACCGCCGGAGCCGTCATGGTGCCAAGCCCCTGGGCCCGCGCGGCCACACTGTCCCAGTCGGCGCTCCCATCCGAATGGGCCAGAACGCTCCGCGCTGTTGACACCAAAGCCACCGCGCAAACCATGGCCTGCACGAATCGCATGGAACCTCCCCATCCCCACTCAGCCTGCGAACAACCCACAGGGTACGCGAGCGGACACCCGCTCTGCTACCTTGCCGACCTCGTCTCACGCCATTGTCCCCGAGGACGCTGCCATGCGCCGGCTGACGCTGTTCATGCTGCTGTTGTGCCTCTCCGCACCGGTGTCGGCGTCCGAACCCACCCCCAAGCCCAGCACGATCGCCGCTCGCACGGCGGGCCTTTCACGCCAGGATGGTTTCCTGCCCTGGTATTGGGACGCCAAGGCGGGTCGCCTCCTGCTCGAGGTGGCGCGTCCGGGCGGATCGTTCCTCTATAGCTGCGGCTTGGCACAGGGCGCCGGCACGATCGACGCATCGCTCGACCGTGGGCAGTTGGGCGGCATGCGCTTGGTGCGGTTCGAGCGAAACGGCCCGCGCATGCTGCTGCTGCAGCGCCAGACCGCGCATCGGAGCACCACGACTGACGCCGAGCGCACGCGAGCCATCGAGCAATCATTCCCAGTCGCGGTGCTCGCGTCCATGCCGATCGTGGCCGAGTCCGGAGTGACGAGCCTCGTGGACGCCACCGACTTCCTACTGCGCGACGCCGCAGTGCTTCCCGAGCTGAACAACGCTCAGCCCGGCGCATGGCGGCAGGACGAAGCGCGCAGCGCCATGCGCCCCCAAGGGAGCGGCGCGTTCCCTCGTAACACCGAGCTCGAAGCCTTGCTCACTTTCACCGCCGACCGCCCTGGCGATGGGCTCATGGGTCTCCTGCCCGATGGCCGCACCATGAGCGTGGTGGTGCACCACACATTCCTCCAATTGCCCGCCGACGGATTCACACCCCGCGCGCACGACCCTCGCATCGGCATCTTCACCGAGAGCTTCAAGGACCTTTCAGCGCCCTTCACCGAGCCGATCGACCAGCGCTGGATCGCTCGTTGGCGCTTGGAGAAGCGCGACCCCTCAGCCGCGATCAGCGCTCCCGTTCAGCCGATCGTGTACTACCTCGATCGCGGCCTGCCTGCGCCCGAACGGGCCACCGTGCGCACCGCCGCGCTGTGGTGGAACCATGCGTTCGAGCGAGCCGGCTTCCGTGACGCCATCGAACTGCGCGACTTGCCGGTTGGCGCCACGTTCCTGGACGCGCGGTACTCCGGCATCCAGTGGACGCACCGCACCGAACGCGCCTGGAGCATCGGGCAATCGCAGACCGACCCGCGCACCGGCGAGATCCTGCACGCGGTGGTGTTACTTGATTCGCACCGTCGCCGGACGACCGACCGCATGTGGCGGAACCTGGAGCCGCCCGCCCCAGGCGCATGCGACGCGGCCGCGATCCCTGATTTCGCCGAAACAGTGGCCGGCCCCGAGATCGCCGAGAGCACCCTGGTGCTGCAGCGCCTGGCCTACCTGACCGCACACGAGGTGGGGCACACGCTCGGGTTGGGCCACAACATGGCCGCCACGACTTTCGGATGGGGCTCGGTCATGGACTATCTGGGACCGCATCTGGAGGCCGACAATGGCGCGCTTAAGGCGAGCGATGCCTACCCTGGCGATATCGGCAGCTACGACCGACTGGCAATCGAATGGTGCTATTCGCCCACACCTTCGCCGGCCGAGCTGGAGGCGATGATCGCCAAGGCCACCGCTGGCGGGGTGGTGTTCCCACTCGAATCCGATGCCCGTTGGAACGAATACGACTGGGGCCCGGATGCGGCGTTGTGGCTGGAGAAATCGCGGGCGGTGCGCCAGGTGTTGCTGAGCCGTTTCGGCCCGCGGCAACTGCGACCGCATGAACCGGTTTATTCACTTCAGGAACGCTTCTCGCTGGCGTATCTCTACCACCGATTCGCGCTCTTGGCGGCGCAGGCCCAGATCGGCGGCGAGTGGCGGACGAACGCGCTTGCGGGCGATGGGCAGGTGCCCCGGGCGCCCGTTTCGTTCGAGCAGCAGGGGCGAGCGCTCGATGCCATCCTTGCCTGCGTCGCGCCGCGCGAGTTGGACATCCCCGATCGGATCGCGCTCTCCCTGACCCCTACACCCGATGCCTTCGCGCCCACACGCGAGCGCTTCGCCAGCTCGCTCGATGGCGCGTTCGACCGTTTTGCCGCAGCCCGTGTGCTCGCGGGGCTGACCCTGCGCCCACTCCTCTCGCCAGCCCGCGCGGCAGCACTCACGCAGGTGGCCCCCGGCACGGGGCTCACGCTCGAGTCGGTGCTGCGACGCGTGAGTGCCCTGTGGGATGCCCCGCGCGAACGCGACCCAGCGCTCGCCGACATGCAGCGGATCGCGCAGCGCGTTGCGCTCGAAACATTGCTCGATCTGGCGGGCGATGGTGCCGCCACACCCGAGGTGCGCGCGCAGGTGTTCGCGTCGATCACGCAACTTGCCGCTCGGATCAAGGCCCGGCGTGGACCCGACCCGATCGCCGATGCGCACCTGAGGCTGGCCGAGCGGGACCTGTCGGGATTCCTGGCCGACCCCTCCGCCCGCAAGCCCGCCGGGGCCACCCCGGCTCCCCCCGGGCGTCCGGTCGGAGGGCAATAATAGCCCAAGGATTCCCCATGGAATGGTGTCATGGCCCATCATCAATCGGCCGCACCAGCCACGTGGCCCTCCACCAGACCTGTCGCGCCCCTGACCTCCCCACCGAATTGGTACTTGTGGTCCCGACCCAAAGCGTCGATACTCGGGTTGCTTCGGGTTCTGCAGATGCAGATGCGTTCGATCGCCGCCGGGGTGTCTTACGGCGGTTTTCGTGCATCTGGGCTGTAGTTGGCTTGAAGGGTCGGTCAGATAGATCGGCAGTGCTGTCCTTATCACTAAGGATGGCGTAGATGGGGTGGTAACACCCCGTGTCTCAGGAGTCAGTTGTGGCTAACGGAAATGTGAAGTGGTTCAACGAGGCGAAGGGTTTTGGTTTCATCTCTCAGGAGGGTGGCGAAGATGTGTTCGTGCACTTCTCTGCGATCCAGGGCGACGGGTTCAAGACCCTCGCCGAGGGTGAGGCTGTTTCGTTCGATGTGACGACGGGTCCGAAGGGCCTGCAGGCGTCGAACGTCCGCAAGGCTTGATCGCCCGCGGTACCGCTACATGATGAAGGGCGGCGCGAAAGCGCCGCCCTCGTCGTTTGTACGGCGAGACTTCCCCGCCTAGATCAACTCGCGTGAGCGGAAGCTCACCACGCCGCGACTGGCCACAATCACATGGTCGAGCACGCCGATCCCAACGAGGTCACCCACCTCGACCAATCGGCGCGTGATGCTCAGGTCCTCTTCGCTGGGCTCCGGATCCCCGCTCGGGTGGTTGTGCACCAACACGATGCTCGCCGCGGAATGCAGGATGGCCTGCAGGAACACCTCGCGCGGATGCACGATCGAGGCATTGAGACTGCCGATGCTCACGGTCTCGCGGCGCTGCAGTTCATGGCGGGCGTTGAGCAGCAGTACCTCGAAGTGTTCGCGTCGTGCCTGAACCAGGTCGCCCACCTGCGCCAAGACATCGTCCGGCCCGTGGATCACGGCCCCCGCCGGCGGACGCTCCAGGGCGCGCCGACCCAGCTCGAACGCCGCGCAAAGCGCCGCCGCTCGCGCCGGCCCCACGCCTGCCACCGCCAGCCAGCGCCCGAACGGCCACGCCGCCAGCTCACTCGGACGTCTGCGCGCCAACAGGCGCCCCATGCGCACCGCACTGCGGCCTTCGACTCCCGAGCCGAGCAATAGCGTGATCAACTCGGCGTCAGTGAGACGCGATACACCGAGCGCGCCGAGCTTCTCGCGTGGCATCGTCCCGCGGGCCAGCCGCGGCTCGGGTGGTTCATCCGCGACCTCAATCGTCAGGTTCTCGCAAGGACTGGCACTCATATCGAGCTGGGTCATCGGCGCTCCTTCGCCGGGGGCAAGTGATGTGGCTTTCCATGGGCCCGGTGACTCAGCCATAATCCTGCATCACACACGGCCGCTCCCCGATCCATCCTGCACAGCGCGAAGTTCTCCCGTCGCGCGGCTCTGGAGACCCAGCAGCATGCGACATGCCATCCACACTCTCGCGCTCAGCGCGCTCACGCTGGCAATTGCCACCTCGGCGGCAGTCGCCGCACCTCAGGTCGTCAGCAGCGTCAACGGCATCGGCCTCATCGATTACACCCGCAAGCCGACTTTCAAGGTGGGCGACTGGGCCAGTTATCGCATGACGGGCAAGAGTGATATGGGCATGACGGATGATTATTCCATCACCGTGTTGATCGCCGGCGACGAGGAATGGTGGGGCGAGCGGTGTTTCTGGATCGAGACCTGGACCGATCGTCCAGGGCATTCCCCCAAGACCACGGCCTCCCTGATGTCGTACGCGATCTTCGCCGACTCGCTCCCGATCCAGCGGATGCAGATGTACCAGCGCAAGACCATCAATGGGCTGGACGAGAACGGCAAACTGGTGCAGGAGGTGTCCCGCGCAGCCGCCAGCGCGCTGAAGTCGCGCACATTGTTCCGCCGTCCGCTGCAGTGGGACGTCGATACGATCGGCGTCGACACCGTGATCACCCCCAAGGGCACCTTCCAGACCCAGGTCGTCACGCTCAAGCAGGGCACGGGCGGCACGAGCACCGTCGGCGACAGTTCGATCTACACCGAAGTGCGCGAGAACCGCACCAGCTACCAGTCGCAGCAGGTCCCCATCACCCACATTGTGCGCGAGGATCTCGAAAGCATCATTGCACGCAAGACCTGGATGATCGGTCGCTCCTCGGAGGGCTCGCCCCTCAATATCCGCGACCGCGGGCTCGGCTCGGCGCGGTTGCTCGACTATGGCCAGGGCAAGTCCCCACGAATGGTGCCCAAGGAGCGGCAGCGCAGCCTCTCCGATGTCCGACCAAGCCGGCCGAGTGCACCGGTTAGAGCTCGCTCGCGCCGCTGAACCGATGGGGAGCAGTTATTCGAACAGCCCCTTTGCGTAAGCCTGGGGGTCGAACGGCTCCCAATCATCGAGTCCCTCCCCCAGACCCACGAGGCTGACCGGCAGTTTCATGGTGTCGGCGATCGCCAGCACCGCGCCGCCGCGCGATGTCCCGTCCAGCTTGGTCACCGCCAAACTGGTGATGGGCACGGCGCGGCCGAACTCCCGAGCCTGCGCCAGTCCGTTCAGGCCCTGGGTGCCGTCCAACACCAGAAGCACATGATGCGGGGCGCCGGGCAGGACGCGCTCGCACACGCGGGCGATCTTCTGCAGCTCGGCCATGAGATTGTCCTTGGTGTGCAATCGCCCGGCCGTATCAACCAGGACGATATCGAACCCGCGGGCCTTGGCTGCGCTGATCCCATCGTGCACCACGGCGGCCGGATCGGCGCCGTCACGTGCGCGCAGGAGTTCGACTCCGGCGCGCCTCGCCCAAACCTCGAGCTGATCCACCGCGGCAGCGCGAAACGTATCGGCAGCGACCAGGAGCGTTCGCTTGCCCTTGCGCGCGAATCCCGCGGCGAGTTTGCCCGCGAACGTGGTCTTGCCCACCCCGTTCACACCCACCAGCAACACCACCCACGGCCGCTCCCCTGGCGCGGGCGCAAAGTCCCGTCGGGCCATGAGTCCCGCAGCGGTCTGTTCGAGCGCCCCTCGCAAGTCCAGATCGCGGTCCCACCCCAACAGCTCACGGGCCCTGGTGATCAGCCTCTCACTGGTGTCGGGGCCGACATCCGCAGCGAGCAGCGCCTCCTCGAGCTTTTCGAGGGTGTCCGGGTCCACTGGCCCACGCAGTCCGAGCGCATTGCCCACGGTTCCCGTGATGGCCTCGCGCGTCTTCTCCAGACCCTGCTTGAATCGATCCCAGATCCCCATTACGCGGTCAGCCGACCGGCAGCGCCACCGGTTCGCGTTTCGATTCGTGGCTCACGTCAATCCCATCCAGATCGACCGACACCAGCTTGGAAACACCCAGTTCCTGCATGGTGACGCCGTAGATGCAACGGGCCGCTTCCATCGTCTTCTTGTTGTGGGTGATCACCAGGAACTGCGTGCGATCGCTG
>JBDSKE010000131.1:0-8357 GCA_039917105.1 Candidatus Eiseniibacteriota bacterium
CAACGCATCCAGTATGGAATTGGCGTTCACTCCGCCGGCCACCTCCTGCCACCCGGGCAGGATACCAAGCCGAATGAAGTGGTGTGCCAGTAACGCCGAGCCATCGCGAAAGCGCCAGACCGCCTCGTGCCGGTGCGTTCCGGTCAGGTGGAGGCCATGACGCTCGAGAGTTGCGCCGAGACTTTCGATGGTATGGCGGTGCCCGACGTGCGCATGAAGTCTGGCGAGCGCCGAGTGGTCGCCAAGGCGCGTGAGGACTTCCTCGAATGTCGCATAGAACTCATCGAAGTGTCCCGCGAGATTCGTGGAAAGCGCCAGGGTCCCCTGCGGCCTCAGCACGCGTCGGCACTCTGAAAATGCCACATCGGGCTCCGCGAAGTTGTTCACCCCCAGATTCGAGACGACCAGATTGAAGGTCGCAGCACGAAATGGCAGCCGCGCACCATTCCCGAACAGCAGGGAGGTGTTGCCCACCGGCCATGCGGCACGCTTGGCCGCCGCGCGGCGCATGGCGGCGCGCCATGGGTCCACGCCCACGACATGGGCGCGGGGTCCAAGACGCTCCGCCAATTCGAGAAGCGGAAAGCCGGTGCCGCAGCCAAGATCCAACGCTCGTTGCGCGGTGAGTGGGACATGCTCCAACAACAACTGCCCGGCAAGAGCGGACCAGAGCGGGAGCTCGTCCCAGAGGCTGACGTCGTGGTCGTCTTCGGCGTCGAATGCGCGCGTGGTTTCCGTCATGCAGGTCCAATCATACCGGGGTACGCGATGGGATGCATCGGAGGGATGGCGTAGCTTATCCTGTTCGCCTTCTCGCAACAGTTCCGAATACCCGCCCTCCTTCAGGAGATCCATCCCTTGGACCCAACCGCCCCTCGCTCAACGCCCCCCATTGACACCCGCGAGGTCCCGCTCGCGATGGATTCGGCGATGTTCAAGTCGCTCGGCCACGCGATGATCGACCAACTGGCGGATCTGATCGCCTCGGTACCGTTGGGTCCGGTCACGCGCGGCGAGTCGCCAAC
Organism: Candidatus Eiseniibacteriota bacterium; assembly: GCA_039917105.1. Lineage (GTDB taxonomy): Bacteria > Eisenbacteria > RBG-16-71-46 > RBG-16-71-46 > RBG-16-71-46 > CAIXRL01. The sequence continues at coordinate 1,026 of JBDSKE010000131.1, forward strand.
GGATGTGAGACAAGCGTTGGATCTGGATGGCCCTCTGCCCGAGCAGGGCGCGGCGCCCGGTCCGATGCTGCAGGAGACCGCGCGCCAGTTGTTCGGTCACTCGTTGTTCAATGGTCACCCGCGCTTCTTCGGCTACATCACCTCCTCGCCCGCGCCGATTGGGATGTTGGCGGACTTACTCGCCGCAGCGGTCAATCCGAACTGCGGCTCCTGGACGCTGGCGCCTGCGGCGACGGAGATCGAAACGCAGACCGTCCGTTGGGTCGCGCAACTCATCGGTTGCCCCGCCGAAACGTCCGGCCTGCTCGTGAGCGGCGGAAACATGGCGAACATGGTCGGCTTCTGGGCGGCCCGCGCCGCGAAGGCCGACTGGAACATACGCGCGGCGGGTGTCGCAGGTGGGCGGCGCATGCGCGCCTATGCTTCAGCCGAGACGCACACATGGATCCAGAAAGCAGCCGACTTGTCTGGGTTGGGCACCGATTCCGTGCGCTTCATCTCAACGGGCGACGATCTGCGCATGGACCTCGCGGCGCTCGAGCGCGCCATCGCGGAGGATCGCAAATCGGGAGACCTCCCATTCCTTGTGGTGGGAACTGCCGGCTCGGTCAGCACCGGCGCCGTCGATGACTTGCCTGCGATGGCCGGAATCTGCCGCCGCGAGGGGCTGTGGTTCCATGTGGATGGCGCATACGGTGGCTTCGCGGCCGGGGTCGAGGGTGCACCGGCAGATCTGCGCGGAATAAGCGAAGCGGATTCGGTGGCAGTCGATCCGCACAAATGGCTCTACGCGCCGCTCGAGGCGGGCTGCGCACTGGTCCGCGATCGGGAGGCATTGCTCAGGGCGTTCTCCTACCATCCGCCCTATTACCATTTTCAGGAACGCACGGTGAACCTTGTGGACTACGGTCCGCAGAACTCACGCGGCTTCCGCGCCCTCAAGGTCTGGCTCGCATTGCGCCAGGCGGGTGCTGCGGGCTACCGTCGCATGATCGCCGACGATATGGCGCTCGCGCGTGCATTGGCTGACGCGGTGCTCACCAAGCCAGACCTCGAGCTGATGACGCACGCGCTGAGCATTACCACTTATCGCTGCGTGCCGCCCGACCTTCGTGGCCGGATGGGTGAGGCCCAAGTGGATGAGCACCTGAATACCCTCAACCGCGAAGTTCTGGTCCGCATGCAATCGGGAGGCGAAGCATTCGTCTCCAACGCCGTTTTGCGCGGGCGTTATGTGCTCCGAGCATGCATCGTCAACTTCAACACGCGCGCCTCGGATATCGAGGCGGTGGCCGAAATCTCCGCGCGTATGGGGCGCGAGATCGATGCCGAGCTGAGGCCCGATTCGCTCAAGCCCGGCGCCTGACCTGCACAACCTGTCGGGTAGAGCATCACGCCGGCATCTCGCCGGCCGATGAACGGGCGCGCGGATGTCGCCCGCGCGCCCGCCGCCGATCATCGCGACGACCTGGCCCCCGCCGCAGCCTTGGCGCCCGGTAACATCGTGCGCCACTTGGCGGCCTCCTTGGACCTGCCCCACGCATCGTACAATTGGACGAGGCCCTGCGCCGCCTTCACCGCTCCTGGATCGTTCGGGCCGCGCGCCGAGGCGGCAGCGTTTCGCGCCGACAGCAGCAGCGTTTCGGCCTCGGGGTACTCGCGCTTCGACTTCCGGGTACGCAGGATCTCGGCGAGGCCCACCTGCGAGGCCACTGTACCGGGGCTGCTCGGACCCAGTCGTTCCAGGCGAATCGATAGTCCCTCGCGCGCCAGTTTCTGCGCATCGGTCAGGCGCTTCTGTTTCACACACAGGTCAGCGTAGTCCTTGAGCGCCGCTGCCAGGTCGGGGTGTCGATCGCCGAGCTTTTTCCTCAGGATGCCGATTCCGGTCTCGAACGCGTCCTGGGACTCCTTGAGGCGATTGGCCTGCGAATACACTGGGGCCAGGCTGGTCCATGTTTTTCCCACCACCTGACTCTCGGGGCCAAGGCCCCGCTGGCGAATGCTCAACACCTGCTTGAGCACTTCAATCGTCTGGTCGGTGCGGCCAGCCCGTAGCAACAGATCACCCTGATTCTCCAACGCCCGCGCCACCAGCGGATGGTTCTCGCCCAGCGCCTTGCGGCGGATCGACACCGCCTGTCGGAACAAAGAGTCGGCGCCGGCCAAATCGCCCATGCGCACGCGGTTGTTGGCCTGTTCCTCTAACGCTTCGGAGGTTTCCACAGCACGCTCGCCCGCCCGCGACGAAAGCTGGCCGACGCTCTGGCGCAGCAGCGAATCCGCGCCGATGTAGTTCTCTTTCCAATTGGCCTCGATGTACGCAAGCGTTCGCAGGATCGACGCCTGCGCCAGACCAGTGCCTGCGCCCGTGCGGCGCGAGAGTTCCATGGCCTGGCGCACCACAGTGTCGGCCTGGGCATAGCGGCCCTGATAGGCTAACGATGCTGCCAACTGGCTCATGATCAGTGCCGCCGCGTCGCCCGAGTTATTGCCTGCCCGCGACTGGCTTTCGAGCGCCTTGCGGAACTGCGCCTCGGCCTGGTCGTAGCGCGAGGTCTGCACCATGATCCCGCCCAGCTCGCGGTGCAGCCCAGCCACCAGCGCCGGGCGCGCCTGCTTCTCGCCGCCCAATCGTTCGATCCCGCCTTGCAGCAGCGTCTCGGCCTCGGCGTACTTGCCGACGCCGGCCAAGCCGGAGGAAACCGTGCCGCGAAGTGCGTAGTCCACCTCGGGATCGGTGCCCGCCCAAGTACCGATGCGCGTCTGGGCGCGCTCGAGCGCGGCATCGAGCGACACCTTGCCGCCTCCACCCGCCCAGGGGTCAGCCGTGGCGAGCATGTCCTGCAGGAAGCGATTGATTGCGCCGGCCTTGGAGGCTTCCAGGTAGGCCCGCTTGCCGCTGGCCTCGGCGGCCTGGCGTTGCGAAGAGGCGAGCGAACGTTCGATCACCGCCACGGCCTTCTGCGTCTCGGCTTCAGCGCGCTGCTGTTCGGCCATCACACGCGCCGATTCGGCCTCGCGGCGTTGCTCCATGGCCAGCGCCTCGGCGGTCTCCGCGCGCGTCATGCGCGATCTCGCCAACGACTCGGCCTTGGTCGCTCGCACGGCCTGCAGCGAACTGACCACGATGCCTGCCGTCAATACCACGAACACGGCCGCAAGACCTGCCACCAGTGCACGATTACGGCTTGCGAACTTGGTCAACTGGTACATCGTGCTGGGTGGACGCGCCAGGATCGGCTGTGACGCCAAGTATCGCTCGACATCCTCAGCCATCGCCCATGCGCTGGCGTAACGGCGATTGGCGTCTTTCTCGAGTGCCTTGCCCACGAGCGTCTCGATGTCCGGGTCCAGTCGGCGCGAGCCGCTGATGCTATTGCGCAGTGACCTTGGCTGCTCCTCGCAGATCACGCGCACAGCTTCCATCAGCGAGGCGCGGCTCACGTCATATGGCTTGGTGCTCGAGAGCATCTCGTACAGGATCACGCCCAGCGCGTACACGTCGGTGCGCACATCGATCGCATCGGCGTGGCCGCGCGCCTGTTCGGGCGACATGTAGGGCAGCGTGCCCTTGATCACCCCGACCTCGGTCACCTGGGTGACATTCACGTCGCCTTCGGTGATGCGGGCCAGCCCGAAGTCCAGGATCTTCAGATCGGGAACGCGTACGCCCGAAATGGTGGTGACGCTTCCCACGCTGGAATCGTTGCCGGGTTCGCGCGAGATGATGATGTTCGACGGCTTCAGGTCACGGTGGATGACACCTCGCTGATGCGCATAGTGGACGGCGTCGGCAATGCGCCGGAACAGCGCCAGGCGAAAACGGATCTCATCGGGCGTCATCACCTTGGGACGCTTGGCGAGGAACTTGTCGAGATTCTCGCCCAGGACCAATTCCATGGCGAAGAAATGCTGGCCATCCTCGGTGCGACCCGATTCGTAGATGCCACCAATGTTCGGGTGCTGCAATCGCGCCAATGTTTCGGCTTCGCGCCGGAACATACGGATGGTGCCTTCGTCCACGAAGCGCCCGCCGCGAACCACCTTGAGCGCCACTTTGCGCCGAGGATTCTGCTGTTCCGCTTGGTAGACGATACCCATACCGCCCTCGCCCAGTTTGCCGATGATGCGATAGCGGCCGATGGACCTGGGGAGCTCGCCAGTGGGCGCGGAAGGAATCGGGCCTTCAGTCCCGACAGATCCCGAAGAGCCAGCGCCGCTCGGACCGGATCGGGCGTCGCCGGCCGCGATGGTCTGGGCATCTTCGATGCTGGAATCGCCGATGGAGCCCGAGACAGGTGGCGGCGTCCCGCCAGGGCTGGGTCGATCGGCGTTCTGGGCCACAAGTTCCTCCGGGTTGGGGCAGCTGATGCGAACGCTCAAGGTTACGCGTCGCTCAAGGCCCGGTCCAGCGCGATTCCTCACCCGGTCGGCACGCTGTCGGAGTGACGATGCCGCCCCTATTCCAGGGCGAGAATCGTTGAGAATCCGCTACGAATGCTTGGGGCGGGGCTTTGGCTTCTGCCGCGCTTCGACCTTGCGAACCACCATGGCGCGCATCAGGTCGCGAAGCGCATCCCTGCCGACCCATCGCGCGGTCGCATCCGGAGAAGCCGCCAACCCCTTGGCCAAGCCCACCGCTGCTTGATGGAGGGCGGGATTGCGCTGGCCGATCGAGCGCAATGCCCAGGACACGCCTTTCTTCACGAAGTTGCGCTCGTCCTCGGCGGCGCGCTCCACAAGGGCGAGTCCCTTGAGGAAATGGGCGTCGTCGCAGAACTTGTCGTGCAGGGCGACACTAGCCAGGAGCGCGAATGATGCGCGCTTGGAGAACTCAGCGCGCTTCCCGCTCCATGCCGCGATCTTGCGCCACGCGTGCGGAGTTCGATCGAACAACATGAAGCATGCGGTATCGCAGATTGCCCAACTGTCGAAGTCCTGGCACCACCGGTCCATCTGTGCAGCTGTGACACGTCCCGGCTCGTCGATCAGGGTGGCTAACATGCGACCCTCGTACCTGCCGGTGTCCCATAGGCCCGCGGCCAGTTCATGGCTTCGTCCGAGTCCCTTGGCGATGCGCCTCATGTCGGCCATGCTCACCCCGAATGCATTGTGCGAAGGGATGCCATAACGCGCCATGCCATCCAGCGTGCGCCGGGTGGCATGGCGTTTCAGCAGCGCGATGGCCGTCGATACCTGTCGATCGATCGTGCCTGATCCTTTAGACGGCAACTGCCGGCGAGGGCGATCCGAGGAAGTGGATCAGTTCCTTGTTGACCTGATCCGCGTGAGTCCAGCCGATGCCGTGCGGCCCATCCTGAATCACCACCAGATTGGATCCGTTGATGAGCTTGGAGAGTGGGGTGCCCGTCGCGGCAATGGGCAGGATGCGATCTGCGTCGCCGTGCAGGATCAGGGTGGGCACCTGGATCCGGGAGATGTCGCCCCGAAAATCGGTCAACCACGCCTGCACGCAATCGAGGGTGCCCTTGGGAGAAGCTCCCACCGCAACATTCCAGCTGGAATGCACGAGCGCGTCACTGACGAGTTTGCCGCCAAGCACATCGACATTATAGAAATCCTTGAAGAACTTGGTGAGGAACGCTGGCCGATCGGCAACAATGGCCTTCTGGATTCCCTCGAAGACCGTGGCCGCCACACCGCCCGGGTTCTCCGATGTCTTCAGAAGGAAGGGCGTGATCGACGAGATGAAGCACGCCTTGCTCACACGCTCGGATCCGTACTTGCCCAGATAGCGGGCCACTTCGCCGCCCCCCATCGAGAATCCGACAATCGAGAAATCACGCAGGTCCAGCTTGGTCACCAAGGCGTTCAGATCCTCCGCGAAGGTGTCGTAGTCGTAGCCCGTGCTCGGCCGGCTGGACTGACCGAATCCCCTACGGTCATAGGTGATCACTCGACGACCCGCGGCCAACAGCGCTGAGACCTGCTTCTCCCAGGATGCACCGCTCAGTGGCCAGCCGTGGATCAGTACGACCGGCGCACCCGTACCGACGTCCTCGTAATGGAGCTCGATCGGAGCCGAGTTCTCCTGCCCAACGGTGATTCTTGCCATTGTGTGACTCCTTGAGGAAAGCGAGTTGAAGTACCGTCCACCGAATTTGAAGTTTCGTCCACGGCCCACTCCGACTCAGCAAGGTCCGCACCATCAGAATCAGCCCCGATCAAGCCCCGGGAATGGCGGCATGCGGCTTGCTTTGTGTGACTTGTATCGGTGCTGTACCCCCACCTCCCACTCACACGAGGAATCATGCCCGCTCCGAAACGCTCACCCGGTACAACGCGCAAGGAATTGATCGCCGCCCTGAACGAGGACCTCGCGCGTGAATACCAGGCGATCATCGCCTACGTCGTCTATTCGCAAGTGCTCAAGGGCGCCGCTTACATGAACATCGCGGCCGAACTGGAAGTGCATGCCGGCGAGGAACTGCAGCACGCCCTCATCCTGGCCAAGCAGATTGACTACTTGGGCGGGTCGCCCGAGGTGAAGCCCAAGCCCGTCAAGACCTCGGACGACGCGCGCACCATGTTGCAGTTCGACCTGGACAACGAGACCGACACCATCCGCAACTATCGGATCCGCGTTCGACAATGCGACGAACTCGAGGAGTACGCGATGGCCGAACAACTGCGGACGATCCTGGTTCAGGAGCAGGAGCACCAGATCGACCTGGCCACTGCTCTGGGAATCGAAGTTCCGGATGCCTCCAAGCCAAGCAAGAGCGGGAAGCGCAAGCGCTGAGACTTGGGTGTGCTGCTGGTCGGGAGTTCTTGAAGATTCTGCCATGGGCACATCCGGGTCCTGCAAAGCAGTTCCGCCCGGCGCTGCTCTGTCCAATGGAAGGCATAGCCGCTGCTGGAGGGCAAGTCGTGAAGTATCAACAGTATCGGCCCCGCTCGGGAGCCCATTGGCCTACTGGCACGAAACTGGCAAAAGCCCCCATCACGACGCCCGCGGCCATGGCAGGCCGAGCATCACGAGCCTGCACACCGCTCCATGCAGCGACACGATTGGAGGATACGATGTCGATTTCGGTGCCCACCAACTGCACAAGCCCGGAATGCCGCGAACCCGCGATCAGGCCCATCCACAGATCCTCGCGCAAGGTCGAGATCGATGCCGTCGACGGCCCTCCTGTTTACGCGCTGCACGTCACCTACCGATGCACGCTCTGCGGCCACACCTGGGCCGTGCAGGGGTATACCGCTGAGGACATGGGTTGGCAGACGAAGAGCGAGCGTTCCGTGCCCAAGCAGTTTCAGCCCAGTGTCGAGCTCACCCCGACCTACGAGTACCAGACGGCTAGC
>JBDSKE010000132.1:0-20022 GCA_039917105.1 Candidatus Eiseniibacteriota bacterium
TCCGGAATACGGGCGGATCGCCATTGTCATGGAGCGGGGAAGCGTTCCAGGGCGGCGGAGTTTCGGTCGCCGCTCAGGTGGGCCAAACCGACCAAGAGGGCGCCAAGGGCGATGAGCCTCTCGGCGCTCCTGCGCTCGAATCCGCGACTCCCTTGCATCGCGGCGGACCCGATGCCGCAGGTTATCGTTGGATCGACAGCGATGAGCCGGGCGGTCCGATGTTCGAATGGACGGAGATCTCCGGCATCGGCACCCGCGTCTTCGGAGGCGCAGACGATTCGACTGCGACCGGAATCCCCTTGCCGTTCGCCTTCCCGTTCCACGGCGCGCTGCGGACGCGGATGAACATCTGCACGAACGGCTGGCTTTCGTTCACCAGTTCACTCAAATCATTCCGCAACGTGACGCTGCCCGATTCGGGTGCCAGCGTTCCGCGCGACCTGGTGGCGCCGTGGTGGGATGACCTCGATCTGCGGACCGCCGTGGGAGCCGGCCGCGTCCATCACCATTATGACGGCACCCGGTTCATCGTGCAGTGGACCGACTGCGTGCACTACGGCTTTGGCGGCCCCTATACATTCCAGGTCCTGCTCTGGCCCGACGGCACCATCGACTTCCAGTATCTGCGTATGACGCCCCGCACCGATGGGGCCACGATCGGGCTTCAGGATAGCCATGGCGGCATTGGCCTGACCGTGGTGAGCGACGCGGCCTATGTGCACGATGGACTTCGCATCCGCGTGCAACGCCTCGAGGACTGGCTGGTGTTGGCTCGTGCGTCTGGGGTGGTACCGCCCGGCGGGATTGATTCGCTCCGCGTCGGTTTGCGCGCCCGCGGGCGCGCGAGCGGGACTTACACCGGCGAAGTGCGCCTGCTCACCAATGATCCCCAGCAGCTTGCTCGGGCAGTGCCTGCCGGAATCGAGGTTGGTCTCACGCGCGCGCAGGCGAGCGCGATGCCGCGCACGCTCGGGTCGCTCGCCTCTTCACCCTGGTTGCGGGTCGAGTTCGAATTGCCGGCGCCGGGCGCCTCGCTCGTGCCGGGGTCGTTGCATGTGAACGGCCGCCCGCATGCGGCCATGCTCATCCAGGATTTTGGGCAACTCGTCCATGTCGACCTGACCTCACTCTCCCTGGTCGACCGGATTGCTGCGGGTGACAGCGTGCTCTCGATCGCGGGGGAACAGGTGGGGGCCGGTTGGTTCCTGGCGGAGGCGGCACTGCGAATCGTACGACCGAGCTTCGTGATCGGGCCCCTGCCTGCCGAAGGCGAGGGGGCACCGCCGTGGCGGGCGCTGGCACTGGAGCCGCTGCGCCTCTATTGGCCGGCCCCCGCTGCAGCGGGCGAACCCGAATATGCCGTATTCCTCTCGCGCGACGATGGTCGATCGTGGGAACCAGTGGGAGTTGCATCGCGCAGTGACTTCACTTGGATTCCCTCGGAGCCGATCCCGCGCGCACGGCTTGAAGCCACCGCGCGGGTGTCTGGAGTGGTCGTGGGCACCTGGCTTTCGGCACCCTTCGAGATATGGCCACCGAACACAGCTGTTGGTCGGGGGATCCCACGCGAACTCGCGTTGCGGCCATTGGGAGCGCAGCCCGCACATGGGACGGTGGAGCTGGAACTGGCATTGCCAGAACGGTCGGTCGTGCGTGTCGAGTTGTTCGACCTGCGCGGGGCCAGGGTCGCGGTGCTGGCCCATGGCACGCTCGAAGCCGGGGCGCATGCGCTGGGATGGCACCCCGCGCTAGATCGCACGGCGGCTGGGGGGGTTTATTTCGTGCGGGCGCAAGTGGGGGCACGGAGGCTCACCCGCCGGATCGTGCTACTGCCATGACTGGATCTGTCGCCTGCCGCGCTTGACGCCGATCGCTGCGGCCGGAACACTCCCCCCGGACCGGCCAGCACAGTAGGTCGCCGCGGGGCGACCTGCACCCTTTTTGGCGCGCCCGCCGTAGTGAGTAGAACGCATTTCCCGGAGGCCGCGAAAGACCGTGACGAACACCTATCACCTGCTGGCAAGCGTGAACCTCGTACTCGGCGGGTTGGTATTCCTGCTCGGACTGGTGATCCTGCGCGAGAATACGCAACAGCGGCTCAACCGTGTGGTGTCCGCCATGTTGTTCTTCGGCGGATTCGGCGCAGTTCTCTCGGCCCTCTCGTTGCTCATCCCTGCCGCGCAGCCGGGGGTGAATCTCACCGACAACGTTGCTTACGTCTGGGAACTGTTCTTCCCCACCGCATTCGTATTCGCGAGCGTGTTCCCCGAAGAGCGGCCTTTCACGCGCCGTATCACGCTGCCCAATGGCTGGACCTCGCCAAGCTTCCTCGTGCTCGTTTACGCGCCGCACCTATTCCATTTTGCGCTCGTGTTCGCCATGTCGATGCTGGGCGGGGAGAAAGCCTCGAGTGCATCGGCGCCGGGCCTTTTGGGAGCAGTTGCCGCGGTAATGGGCGTGATCGCACGGTTGTTCCTGAGCGTGCACCAAGCCCTGTTCTCGTTGGTCGACCTCGTGTTCGGCGTCGCAGCCGTGGGGCTGTTCTTCCAGAGTTGGAGGCGCGCCTCGGTGGTGCGGCTGCGCGAACAGTTGGGCTCGATCTGTTCCGGCTTGGCGGGCTGCCTCGTGCTTTACGGTGGGGCCACATCGATCCCCACGCTGGTTGGTCACCCTCTCGAGCGCGGCCTGCAGGCGGCGCTCACCACGGCCGCCTTGACGCTGGGCTCCGGGGCCATCGCATTCGCAATCGTGCGATACAAGTTCCTCGACGCCAAGCTCATCGCGCGTCGAGGCATCCTGTATGCCCTCACTTCGGCCGTGATGATCGGTATCTATTTATTGGTCGTGGAGCGGGTGAACGGCATGGTCGCCAAAGCGTTCGGGGTCGACTCGCGGGTCGTCGAGCCGGTCTTCCTGATCATGGCGCTGACATTGTTCCAGCCGGTGATCTCGCGACTCGAGCAATCGCTCGATCGCTTGTTCCTGCGTGACCCCGGCGATTATCGCAATGTCCTGCGCCAGTTGGGTCGCGATCTGCAGACCACGATCGACCTCGATGACCTATTGACGCGTTCCATTCGCACCCTCACGCAGGCGCTCCTCCTGCGCTCATCCTACGTCGTGGCACTCACACCCGAGGGGCCGATCACGCGCTCTGGCGCGGGTGAACCTCTGGCCCAGGAGTCGCTTGCCGGCATCATGGAGATCATCCCCAGGTTGTCGCGCGAGGAAGCGAGTTTCCGCCTGAGCGATCCGGTGGATGGGTTGCGCCGGATCGATCGTGACTTGCTGGTCCGCAAGTTGGGGATCGAACTCCTGGTGCCCTTGCGTTGGCGTGGTGAGACCTTGGGACTCGTATTGCTGGGCGAGAAGCTCACCTCCACGCAGTACACCGGCGAGGATGTGACGCTCCTGAACGCGCTGGGTGGTCAGATGGGGGTGTCGCTGCAGAACGCATTGTTACTCACGGATCGATTGCGCGTCGCGCGTATCGAGGAAGAGCTGCATCTGGCTCATACCATCCAGCAGAGCTTCCTGCGTTCGGATTTCCCGCCGCTGCCGCGCTGTCAGGCGCATGCCGTGAACCTGCCATCGCGGCAGGTGGGTGGCGACTACTACGACGTGGTGCCGATCGAGGATGGCTCGTTCCTGGTGGCAATTGCGGACGTGGCGGGCAAGGGAGTTCCGGCAGCCTTGTTGTCCTCGATGTTGCAGGCCGCGGTTCGCACGCAGGCGCGTTCCGTGCCCTCGGTGGCCACCATCCTGCACAATATCAATGAACTGGTTTATCGCAGCACAGCGGTGCACCAGTTCGCGACCTTCTTCCTGGCGCGGGTCGATTCGACCGGCCGCTGGCTCACGTTCTGCAATGCTGGCCACAATTGGCCGATGCTGGTACGCGAGGACGGGGAAGTGGTGTTCCTGGAAAAGGGCGGGCTGTTGCTGGGCATCCTCGAGGAGATCGCGCTCGAAGAGGATGTGGTCGAGTTGCGCCACGGTGATAGGATCGTGTTCTACACCGATGGGATCAGTGAGGCCACGAATCGGGACGGCGAGTTATACGGGGAGGAGCGCTTGGCGGCGTTCGTCAAGGGGCTGCCACACTCGCTCACAGCGCGCGGCATCACCGAACACGTGCTGGAGGAGATCGAGCGCCATCTGGGTCCCGAGGAAGCGCAGGACGATCGCACGCTGGTGGTGCTGCGCGTCACCGAACCGATTGCTGAGATGATGGTCGAACCGGACGCGTCCCTCGAGGTGGCCGCGGGCTGAGACCCTATCGTGCGGTGGGGACGATGCGCCATAGCCGTCCATCCGTGGTGCACACGAGCAGTTCACCCGCGCTGTCTTCGCCGAAGCTGGTGACCTGCCCCATGGTGCCAAGCGACCATTGGCGTCGTTCGACCGCGCGGCCTTGTCGGACCCGGAACGACCGCAGCCAACCTTGGCAGTAGTCCGAGAAGAAATAGGTCCCGTCCAGCCCCCTCAGCACACTGCCGCGGTAGACATACCCCCCCGTCACCGAGCAACCCTCATCGTGCGGGTATTCCAGTACGGGCTCCACCTGGTTCTTGGGCGAGGGGCGCGGCAAAGCGAACACATGCAGGCCCTCGCGCACGTTCCAGCCGTAGTCGAGCCCCGCACGGTCCGCGCGGACCAGGTCGATCTCCTCGTAACGGTTTTGGCCCACATCCCCGATCACCAGCAGGCGATTGGTATGATCGAACGAGAATCGCCAGGGGTTGCGCAGCCCCGTGGCCCATATCTCCGGACGAGCGTCGCGACGACCGCGGAAGGGATTGTCGGGCGGAATCGCGTACGGCGTCGCTCGGTCCACATCCAGCCGTAGCATCTTGCCGAGCAGCGTTGAGCGCTTCTGGCCATTGCCGAAGGGATCTGCCGCGGACCCGCCATCACCCATTCCCACATACAACATGCGGTCGGGCCCGAACGCGATCATGCCCCCATTGTGATTCGAGAACGGTTGCTTCACCGACAGGACCGGCGAGGCGCTGGCCGGGTCAGCTCGGTCACCATGTCGGCCGACGTGATAGCGCACCACTTGCGTATCGCCATTGCGGTCGGTGTAGTTCACGTAGAAGCGTCCGTTGCGAGGGTGATCGGGATGGAACGCCAGCCCTAGCAGCCCTCGCTCGCCGCCGAATCCGACCCGGTCCGTGATGTCCAGGAAAGGTTCGCGCAACAATACGCCGTCCTTCAGGACGCGGATCCGGCCCGGTTGCTCGAGGATGAAGATGCGAGCATCGCCGGCGCCGGAAGTCGCGAAAACCGGGTGGTCAAGGCCTTCGACGAGTTGCACCAGCTTCAGGCCTTCGGCGGGCTCGAAGGTTTCCGTCGCGTTCCCGGTGGCGGGCGCGAGCACAACGCCGAGCAGGATCAGGCAGGCTCGAGTGATCATGGTCCACAGGATGGGGCGAATGCAGCCGACCGGCAAGGCCGGAGGGGTGGTTCGATAACAGTGCTGCGCAGAGAAGGCGCCTCTCGCGCCTGCTCACGGCGCTGGCCTTTGCGCGAGCCGGGTCCTATGGTAGTCGTCCAGCGATTGTGCCCTGGGGATTTCGGCGGGGCACACGACGACTGTCCTCTCGATTGACGGGGGAAGGATGCTTCCTTTCGAAGATTCTTTGGTCCGCTTCGGCACGAGCGGAACATTGATCCTGTTCTACAGTCTGGTCGACCATGCTGCCCGCCGCGCCGCAGGCGATTCCACCCGGGCGCGAGTGAACTCGCCGCGTTGGGTAGGGGCGTTGGTTTTCGCCTCGATCACCGCGTTCTACCTCAGCATCAAGCCCATGGGCGGCGCCGTGTGGAGCGGCTATGGCAATCTCGTGGGCATCTCACTATGCCTCCTGGCCATGGTCCTGCGGTGGGCCACTCGCCTAGGCGCGACCCGGGTGCGGATGCCCGAGGTGGCCGCGCGCATGGCGTTCTACGTGGCGCTGCCTCTGGCCGTCGGTGTTCCGGTGGGCTGGCTATTGCTGTCGCTGCCAGCGATTCTCGCGACTGCATACGTCTGCGTGCGCGAGGATCGCATGTTGGTACAACAGTTCGGGCCGAGCTACGCCGAACGGATCCGTTCAAGCGCGCGCTGGATCCCCGGCGTTTTCTGATGCCGGGCAGCCTCAGAACTGGTGCTTCTCGGTCGAATCGTCGAGCGCCTTGGTCGCGCTCTCCCCGCCCGAGATGACCTCTTGGAGTGCATCGAACCAGCCGGTGCCCACAAAGCGTTGATGTGTGACTGCGCCATAACCGGCGCTCTTCTGCAAGTCGAACTCGCGATCCTGGAGCCGAGAGTAGGCCGTCATCGCCTCGTCACGGTAGCCCCGCGCCAGTTCGAACATGCTCAGGTTGAGCGCGTGGAATCCTGCGAGCGTGACGAACTGGAATGTATAGCCCATGGCGGCAAGTTCGCGCTGGAACTTGGCGATCGTGGCGGCGTCCAGCTTCTTGGACCAGTTGAAGGAAGGCGAGCAGTTGTACGCCAACATCTTGCCGGGGAATTGCGCATGGATCGCCTCGGCATACCGGCGGGCCTCGTCCAGATCCGGCGTGCTTGTTTCGCACCACACCAGGTCCGCAACCGGGGCGTAGGCCAGCCCGCGTGCGATAGCGGCATCGAGGCCGCCCCTGAGTTTGAAGAAACCTTCCATGGTGCGCTCGCCCGGAACGATGAAACGATGGTCGCGCTCATCGATGTCACTGGTGAGGAGCGTGGCCGAGTTGGCATCGGTGCGCGCCACGAGCACCGTAGGCACATCGAGTACGTCCGCCGCTAAACGGGCGGCATGCAGCTTCTGCACGAACTCGCGCGTCGGCACGAGCACTTTGCCGCCCATGTGGCCGCACTTCTTGGCAGAGGCGAGTTGGTCCTCGAAGTGGACTCCGGCAGCGCCCGCGTCGATCATGGCCTTCATCAACTCGAACGCGTTCAGGTCGCCGCCGAATCCAGCCTCCGCATCGGCCACGATCGGCACGAACCAGTTCGTCTCACTGCCGCGGCCCTCGGCCTGGGCGATCTGGTCGGCGCGCATCAGTGCCTGGTTGATGCGTCGCACCACATTGGGCACGGAGTCCACCGGATAGAGGCTCTGATCCGGATACATCTGCCCCGCTGTGTTCGCATCCGCCGCCACCTGCCAGCCCGAGAGGTAGATGCCATTGAGTCGCGCTGCCACCTGCTGCACGGCCTGGTTGCCCGTCAGTGCGCCCAGGGCGCGCACGGGCGGCTGGGTGGTCATGGTCTGCCATAGGCGCTCCGCGCCCATGCGCGCGAGGGTATGTTCCACGTGGACGGTGCCACGCACGCGAACCACGTCCTCCGCGGTGTAGCGGCGTTCGATGCCCTTCCAGCGGGCTTCGTGAGTCCAGGTGTGGGCGATTTCGAGCGCAGTCCTAGGCTTCATCTCGCAATTCCTCACGGTGCGGCCGCGCGGCCGACGTCTGAGCCCCGCGTAGGCGCGGGCGCCGGGGTGGGTCAGACGGGGTCGTGTCGTCCTGTGTGGATCATGGCTTCACTCTCTTGGCGCGCTTGGCGCAGGGTCTGGGCGGTGCCAGCATCCCTGCCCTTGGGCAGATCAGCAATCAGATGGTCCAGTGATTCATCAAAGCAGCGGCTGAGGAATGCTTCATCGTGCGCCACCGACTCGCCCTCCCCATCCTCCACCTTGGTCACTTGGTGGTGGCGCAAGCGCTGCGTGAGCATCAAACGGTAAATGCGATCGGTCGCCAAGTCCTCCATGTACCCATCGAGCAGGCTCGCGCCCTTGCCATGGAGGACGCCATTACGATACCGGATGGCGGTCCGCGTCGCAGCCCGACTGCCTTCGACGGTATGTCGCCCGATGCCCGTGGGGGCGGGGCGAAGGTCGGGATGACGCTCGAGTCCGGGGTGGCGAACATGAAGTTGGTTGGGCGCCGGGAATTGCTCGACTGCGATGGCATTCTGGTCAGGGTGCCCGGTCCAAGCGCCATCCATGCCGCACGCGGCCTCGTTCTGTTTGTCCTGGGCAAGCGTCTGCAACGCGCGTGCATTCAACTCGGCATCGCCGCGGCTCGGAAACAGCGCAGTCATCCCGCCGATCGCCAGCGCCCCGCGGCGATGACAGATATCGACGAGCAACAATCGCAGGCGCTGGAAGAACGGCACGTCGTGCGGGATCGTATTGCGGTCGGGGAGCACCCATGCGGGGTCGGTAAGGTTCCAGTGGATGAGACTGGCCATGTAGTCCCACCGGCCAAGGTTCAAGCCCACGATGTGGTCACGCAAGGCGTACAGGAATTCCTCCATCTGGAAGGCGAGCGGATGCGATTCGACAAGCGCCATGCAGCGGATCCAGTCCGCTTGCCAACCGCGCGCTGCCGAGATGGCCCGAAACACATCACGCCACCACTCGCCTTCCTCGGCGCTCTCACTCTTGGGGATATAGATCGCGAGCGGGTGGCGGAGTCGGGAGGCGTCGATCTGGTACGCCACGAGCGCGAGGTCGAAGAGGGAAGCGCTGGTGATGCCGTCGGCCAGCAGGCCCGCCTGGGACAGATGCAGGCCGCGCACGCGATTCCAGATGGCGACGGTGCTCGATTCGATTCCCACGCGGCGGCCGCGTTTCGTGTCGTGATACGTGAGCGTGCCGTCCAGCGCGGCGACGATGTTCGCGACTCCCTGCAGCGTGCATTCCCAGGTGTTCGCCATGGAGTCTTCAAGGTCGAGCATCACGCCCGGCGCGCCTGAGTTCAGCATCTTCACCACCAGTTCGGCGTCATCGGCCGGACCAGTCATCTGGTTACGTTGGTCCTTGCACCATGCCGGCACTTCGATGCCCCAGCCGCTCGTCGTGGCCTCGCTCGCCGGCAAATAGTTCGGCAGCGCCCCGTGCTCGTGCGCAGCTGCGAGACGCGCGATCCGTGTGGCTGCCAATGACTGTTGGCGGGGAGTGAACTCGCGGTGCAGCGCCGAGTAGAACTCGAGGAAGCCCACGGGCAGGTCACGCACGGCGGCACCCGGAGGGGCGGTGTTCATACGGGAAGAAGAGGTCACGGGAAACATCCTGGATTGAAGTCAGGCGAGCGCGCCCACCATGCGCGGCCGCGCGGGGCGGTGTCCATGGGCACCAAAGTCCCACACCCCTCGCTCCATCGGCACCTTGATATCCACGCCTTGATGCTGACCTTGGCATCCTGCCCGGCCCACCGTGCGGCCCGCAACTCTCTCCCTACTTCAGAGGTCACTAGAGGACGCAATGGCAACATGTTGCAGGAGCAATGATTCGGCCCACATCCTGCAATAGACGAAGGCATGCGGGAAAACCTTTCGCCTGAGTGCATCCTCACTTGGCCCACGCGTGCCCTGTCGGGGCGGAGATAATAGAGTGCGCATGATCGCGATGCGTGCGGTCGCTGCCGCGCGCCGGCGCGCCACCACGATGGTGCCGATTCACACCATAGGGGCCGACCCGGGAGGATCGGAGTGCCATGATGTCCCCCCAGGAGGACCTGTCGCCATTCGTCGAGATGGCGATGAGCGCGTTGCAACGGGAATACCCCTACCACCTCACGATCGTCCTGCAGCGTGACGAGGATGCGATCCCGCCGCGCCGGCTCACCCCCGCATTCTTCGGGGCATTCGATTGGCATTCAGCAGTGCACGGACATTGGTGCCTGGTGCGGGCCCTGCGCATGCAACCCGGTGCGCCGTGGAGCACTCGCGCGCGGACCTTGCTGTCACGCTCGCTGACCGAGACCACGCTCGCGATCGAACGCACCCACCTGATGACGCCCGGACGCGAAGGCTTCGAACGTCCCTACGGTCTGGCGTGGCTACTGCAACTGGCGAGCGAACTGCGCGGTTGGAACGACCCTGCGGCTCCTGGGATGGTGCATGCTCTGGCGCCCCTCGAGGCGATCGCCGCACAGCGCCTGACGGGATGGCTGGATCGATCGGCCTATCCGGTGCGGTCGGGGGAACACAGTCAGAGCGCGTTCGCACTGGGGTTGTTGTTCGATTGGGCACGTGACACGGGCAATGCCGAGCTGTTGCGGCAAGTCACCGATAACGGCAGGCGCCTCTATGGCGCGGACCGCGATGCCCCCATCGCTTATGAACCCTCGGCGCACGACTTCCTGTCGCCCATCCTTGCGGAGGCCGACCTCATGCGCCGCATCACGCCGTGGGACTCTTTCGCGGACTGGCTCACGCGCTTCCTGCCGCAGGTGTCCGGCACCTTGGCGGAGCGTTGGCTCGCACCGGTGAACCCAGTCGACCGCACGGATGGCAAGTTGGCTCATCTGGACGGGCTCAACTTGAGCCGCGCGTGGATGCTGGAGGGAATCGCCTGCGCGCTTCCGGCGGCCCATGCGCACCGGTTGCCAATGCTGGTGGCAGCGGAGCGAAACCGCACCGCGGGCCTGGCCGGTGCACGCGGTAGCCACTATATGGGCACGCACTGGCTCGGCAGCTTCGCGGTCTATCTGCTCACGAAACGGGGGCTGGGGCCAGCCCTGGGAGGCTAGAGATGCCGATCGAGCGCCGAAATCAATCGATCGACTTCCGCGGCCGTATTGAAATGGGCCAGGCTCGCCCGCACGACGCCGTTGCACGCGTGCAGCCCTAATGCCGACATGGCGCGGTACGCGTAGAAGTGTCCATACCGGATGCCGAGATGTTCCTGCTCGAGGGCCATGGGGATCTCGGCGGAATCGCGTCCCTCGACGACGAATGCCACCGTCGGAACGCGCAGGGCGGCGTCGTGAGCCGTGTGACCCAGCACGCGAACGCCGCGCCGCTCCTTGAGGAACGCGAGCAGTGGGCGCACGAGGCCCTCTTCGTAGCGGGTCATGTCCTCGAACACGCGCTTCAGCCGCTCGCGGGCCGTGGCGTCCTCCGCGCTGTGGTGGCGTGCATCCAGCGCCACCAGGTATTCGCCGATCGCGGGAAGCGAAGCGGCGAGTTCGTGGACCACATTGCCGGGTTGCAGGCGGTAAGCGCCCGCATCCTCGGGGATGAAAAAGTGGTTCTGGCTGCGCGCCCGGCGAAGCAAGTCCCGCTGCACATACATGAGCCCCAGATGGGGGCCGAACAGTTTGTAGACCGAGAGGTAGTAGATATCGGCGCCGATCGCCCGGACATCCACTTCGCGATGCGGCGCGAATGCGACCCCGTCCACGCACGCGAGCGCGCCTGCTTCGTGGATGCGATTCACGAACGCGGCTGCGTCGTGCACCGTGCCCACCACGTTGGCGCAGTGGGTGAAGCACACCAGACGCGTGCGCGGGCCAAGGACCTGTTCCAGTCCTTCGAGCGTCAGTTCGTGCCGCATCCGATCGAACTGCCATTCGCGAACGACCACACCTTCACTGGCCAGATCACGCCAGGCGCCGCCATTGCACTCGTGGTCCAGATCGGTGACCACGAGCTCGTCGCCCGGCGCGAAAAGCGGCTGTAGCGCTCGCGCCAACAACCGCACGTTGTTCGTGCTCGAAGGGCCGATCACGATCTCATCCGGATCTGCATTCATCAGCCAGGCGGCCGCCTGTCTGCCCTGATCCACCCGCTCCGAAGCGAGTGTCGAGAGCGCGTAGCTGGCGCCCAGCTGCACCTGGCAGGTGCGCATGTAACCGGTGACCCTCTCGATGACGCCGGCTAGAGGCGGGCTGCCGCCTGCATTGTCGAACAACGCCCATGGCGTGGCGAGGGCGGGAAACTGCGAACGGGCGTAGGCGATATCGAACATGCGGACAGCGTAATGCAGGGAGCAGAGTGGAGGGAATCCGACCCAGCACCCCCTCGCGCGCAGTTGGAGGTGGGGGGCATGCGATGGCAGGATGCGCTGCTCGTTCCACTGCATTCGCTGGCAGCCGCCCCCACGAGTCACAGGAGTCCGATGTCCTCGTCCCCATTGATCGCACTCCAACATCGCAACTTCCGCCTGCTCTGGAGCAGCCAACTGATCTCCATGGCAGGTTCTATGATGCAGAGCGCCGCCATCCTCTGGCATGTGTCGCTCCTGGTCCCGGCCGAGAAGCGCGGGCTCGCGCTGGGCATGGTGGGGCTGGTCCGTATCCTGCCGATCGTCGGATTCTCGCTCGTGAGCGGGGTCGTGGCCGATGCGCTTGACCGTCGCAAGCTCATGCTCGTGACGCAGATGGGCATGCTCGCGGCAGCAGCCACACTTGCGGCGCTGGAGTTCCTGGGCGTGAAGGCCCTATGGCCAGTCTACCTGCTGGCAGCAGCAGGCTCGGCGTTCGGAGCGTTCGACGGGCCTGCACGCCAATCGCTCGTCCCCAACCTGGTTCCTCGAGAGCACCTGGCCAATGCGATCAGCCTCAATACCATCATGTTCCAGACTGCTGCAGTCGTGGGGCCCGCGGCAGGGGGGCTGGTGATCGGGATGTTGGGTGTGGGCTGGGCCTACCTCTTCAATGCGCTGTCGTTCATCTGCGTGATCGTGGCGCTTTTGATGATGCGCGGCATCCCGGCGCGCCCTGCGGCAGAGCGGGTCCAGATCAACATGGCTTCGGCTGCCGATGGGTTGCGGTTCGTGTTCGCGAATCCACTCATCCGCTCCACCATGCTGCTCGACTTCTTCGCCACCTTCTTTGCTTCGGCCATGGCGCTGTTGCCGATCTTCGCACAGGACATCCTGCGGGTGGGCGCAAGGGGATACGGTCTTTTGTCGGCGGCTCCGTCGGTGGGGGCGCTGGTGACCAGTGTGATCATGGTGCGCTACGTCGATCGCATCCAACGGCGCGGCAGGGTCATGCTGTGGTCAGTGGTGGCCTTCGGCGTGGCGACGGTGGTGTTCGGGCTATCGCGCGACTTCACGCTGACATTCGCATGTCTGGCGCTGAGCGGGGCGGCCGACACGGTCAGCATGGTGATCCGCAATATCGTCCGCCAGTTGGCAACGCCCGATGCCATGCGCGGCCGCATGACAAGCGTCAACATGATCTTCTTCATGGGCGGGCCGCAGTTGGGCGAACTCGAGGCGGGTCTGGTCGCAAACGCCTGGGGTGCGCCATTCTCGGTCGTCACCGGGGGCGTGGGCTGCCTACTGGCCACCGGATGGGTGGCAGCCCGCACCCCGGCGTTGCGGCGTTACCGCCGTGAACCAGCTGGGGAAGTGGAGGCGGCCACGTCCTAGCGAGTGCCTCAGTGTTTCTCGCTGCGCAACAGATCCGCTTCGCGCTTGCGTGCCCAGGCGTCGACTGCACGTACCCACCCCGGCGGCGGAGGCACGGCGAAGTCACGCGCGCTGGCGACGCGTCCCTCGAGCAACAGATCCTTGGGCTGGTGATAGGTGCCGAACGTCCAGTCCGCCACTGGAAGCCCAAAGAAGCCCGAGATCGCTTCATTGGCCGAGATGTTGGCGTGATGGAAGTGGTGGAACCCGTAAATGGCCCGCCACACGCGGCCATAGCGCGCGTGTTCCGTGGCGCGCTTCCACCATTCGTATGGGTAATGCTCATAGGCGTGCAGGATTTCGTAGAGCGACATCGAGAATACGATCGCCAGATAGCCGCCCAGCATGATGGGGGCATTCGGCAGGATGAGCTGTAACCCGAGCAACGGCAGTGTGAAAATCGCCCAGAAGGCGAGCAGTGCCCATGGCGGGAACGCCGAGTCCTCGTGCTGATCCTCGTCCATGATCGGGTAGCGATTCAGCACGTACCGGTCAGAGCCCTGGGCGACTGCCTGAAGCTTGATCGGTGTGAGCCCGTGATGATTGCGGTGGCCGCGCGAGAACCTTGCCAGGACAGGCGAGAGATACGAGTGCAGCACATAGCGATGGAAGAACCACTCAAAGAAACACATGAACAGGTGCACGCCCAGGAAGGTCAGCACGATCGCGAGTGGGCCCGCCTCCACCTGGCGCTGCCACACATCGGGAAAAACGAAGCGGAACACCAGCAGCAGGGCCGCGAGCTGCCCGACGACCTGCAGCCCGAAAAGGGGCATCGAGAACCTGCCCTCCTTGGACTTGGGGTTCGGTGATTCGGCCTGGTCATCGAGCTGCGGCATCGGCTTGTCCATCTGCGCCATCAGGGGCTGCTCCGAACCGGCGGGACTGGAAGACTCCGACGAGCATTGGCCGGCTCATGACGTCGGATTTGTGGGGATTGCACCCCGTCGCATACCACCATACCTGTTCTGCCGCTCGAATGCCCGCCCGAACGGGGTGCCATGACATGCCCCTGTGAAGCATCCGCCAGCGCGGGGCCTTGGAACCGTCGTTACGACTTTAGGATTCAACCTCGGGCGGCCTCGCGCGCGAGCAGCATGATCTGCCACAGGTCCCGGCTACTGGATCGTCGCAATGGCAACAACGCCAGACGGCCTGTGGGGCCGATTGCGCGTTCAAGGAAGCGCAACTCCTCGAGATTCGCGCGCACCTGCGCGCCGATCGGAACATCGACTCCTGCCGAGCGGGCGATGAGCAGGCCCTTGGCGCGGATCGAGAGCTCGAGATGGATGCGCAGCAGGCACAACATGTCCGCCACGATCAGCCCGGGGAAGTGGGCGCGGATCGATTCGAGGTACTGGCCGACGCGGGTGCCTGCCACTTCGCCATCGAGGATCTGCTCCAACATCTCGACCTCGCCATCCAGTCCGCTGCCAAGCCATGCACGCGTGGCTCTTTCGCTGCGCTCGAAGGCGCCGATCAGGAGAATCGGCATCGTCACGAGCAGGAGCGCCGTGGACATCAGCGGCTGCCAAGTGAGGTGGTTGTAAGCCGAGTGAACGGCGATGGCGAGTGCCAAGCCGGGTAGGAGCAGGTGCGGGCCGACATAGGAATGCCTTTCGCCCAGGTCCTTGCTCACGATCGCGAACACGGCGGTGGTGGAGCCGTGCATGATGGCGGTGCCCAGGCCGCGCACCAACCACAGCCCGAGCGAGGTATCCCGAAGGGCGCCCGCGTAATAAAGATTCTCAGTCAGGGCGAAGCCCGTTCCCACGGCGAATCCGACGATTGCGGCATCCACCGTGAACCCGACCCGCTCGGTGCGGATCATCCATGCCACGAAGGCCGCCTTGAGGGATTCCTCGATCACCGGAGCGAGCCAGTGTCGTAGGAGCACCGGGTCGGGATGGAGCGATACCAGCACCAGTCGATGAGTGCCGAAGGCGATGCCTGCCGCCACCACACCAACGGCGAGGGAGCCCAATAATGTGCCACGATGCACCAACTTGTAACTATCCAGCACGCGCAGGGTGAAAAGGAACAACACCACCGGAACAAAACCCAGCGAGAGCGTGAGTAGGCCCACTCTCAGAGCACCTTGAGTGAGGCCATCCACTCCTCGGTGGAGCGGAAGTCGCGCTCGAAGGCCCGCGCCCAGCCGAAGGACATCGTCAGGGGATTCTGCGTCATCAGTTGCAATCGCACGTCCACCTGGGCGCCGATGTTCGCCAGTCGACGGCGCGTCGGCGAGTCGTCGAGATTGGTGACGAGTGCGCCCGTGAACACTGACACGCGAGCCGAACTGGCATACAGCGCGAGGGTCCCTGCGCGACGGAAGCGCACTGCAGGGAGGTTCCAATCGAGCATCGCCCTGGTGTAGTTCGTGCCCGCGATCGCATCGATCTTGGTTCCGGGAAAGCTGCTCGGGTCCCGGTAGCGTTTGGGCTCGCGTCGGTCCAACCAGTTGTTGCCGAAGCCGCCGAAGTAGAAGTTCGCGAACGGTTCGTCGCGTTCCCCCGGGGCCCACCCGGCGGCAGTGCGCAGCCACAGCGATGAGTTGCGGATGCCGGGTAGCGGGTGGCCGGCGTCCACGCCGGTGTCGAACGACGGGAACCCGCGCCAATGCGCACCCCCTTCGCGCACGAAACGTACCGCGTTCTGGTTGGCGCCCAGCCACCATTCGTGCCCGATTTCATGGTCGGCCGCGCCGATCGAAGCACGCAGGTTCCGGTAGCGCAGTTCGGCCCCACCCCCCAGGAGTTGGTCGAAGCCCGGTGCGAGTTCGACATTCTGGTGTTGGGGTAAGTGGTCAAGCCCGCCCCAATGGTTGGCGCGCAATGCGAGATTGAGCGACCTCGGCAGATCACGAACGAGTGAGCGGTGCCAGTCGACCGAGGTGCCGTAGCCCTTGCGGCTGGCCTTGGTCGGACCCACCAGGTCGTAGAATGAGGCGGGGTTCAACCGGAATGCCAGTGTCATGTCGAATCGCTGGTAGCGTGCAGACAAATGGAGGCGTTGGTCCGGGGCAATCCACTTCTGCGGTGTCCAAGTCGCGGAGACGCTGAACCGATGGAACTGGATCGGGTCGGAGAAATCGGCGTTCCAGCCGAGCGCGGTCGCATTGCGGTATCCCTCGACGATCGGATAGAGCGTCGCCAACCGCACACTAGCGAGCGGACGATAGGGGTATGAGCGCATGGCCGCGCTATCGAGATGGACCGAAGAGGGCGGGGGCGCGGCCCACTGCCTGAGTTGCGGGTGGCGGTGCACCAATTCGGCGCCCAGGAAGCGCGTGGCACTTACATCCGTCAGGGGTTCGGGCAGGATGCGGGTGGGGCGAAAGCCCTGCCCACTGTAACGGAAGACGATCAGAGAGTCCCCGCCCATGGGGACGGGGCGGAAGAACCCGGTCTCGGCGTTGCTCACCACATCCATCGAGTCGCGCGCAAGGTCATAGCGGAAGATGTTCGAGACGCCGGTGTAGTACGAGCTACCGAACAGGTACCTGCCATCCGGTGTGAAGGTGAATCCCTCGGGGAGCGCGTTGCCGAAATCCCAAAGCGTGCGGCTGCTGGTGTCGCCGGTGGCGAGTCCAGCCGTGGGCAGTAGGCGCAGTGTCTGACGGCCGCTGATCTCCGAGAACGAGGCAGCGAGCGTCGCCCCATCAGGAGACAGGGCAAGGCCCGCGACATCGAGTCCGTAGGGGAGCGACCAGACCTGCTTCCAGTCGGTATATGGAGCGTCGAATCGCACGATCGTGGAGATGCCGTTGAAGTGTCGCACCGCCCACAACGCCCGCGTCGTGCGATCGAACGCAAGGTCTCCCACGCGGGCGTTGCGGATCAGCGTTCGCGAGCGGCCCGTTGCCAGGTCGTAATGGCACAGTTCACGCCACTCATTGTGGTCGGCGGTATAGAACACGCCCCGTGAAACGGGATCGAACGCGAGTGAGCTCACGAAATAGATCGCTGGCCCCTTGATCTCGTGAAGCACTTGCGAAGGGCCGCCACCGAGGGGGATTCGGGCAAGGTGCGCGACGACGCCGGGTCGATAAACGGCGGCGATGAGCGAGCGACTGGCCGAATCCACGAAAGCGTTGGAGACCGAGCCCAGGGCGATCGAGGAGAGATCCCGCCAGGCCGTCGTCGGATGTTGACGCACCGAGTCCAGATTCGCCTGCTGGAACGCATGTTCGAAGTGGACCCAGTCGCGCCACACATCGCTCAGGTGCCGACCGTAGACGTGCGCAAATTGGTTCGCGAAGTAACGTTTGCTGCCTTCGCCCCGCCCGACCCATTGCAATAACTTCTCGGGCCCATGGATGTACGCCAGATAGGTCATGAAACGGGTGCCGTAGAGGTAGGAGTTCACGCCCACTTGGAAATCCACCTTGGTGCCCTCGGCCTCGAGCCCGAGCGGGTCGTAGAATCGCGCATCGTCACGCACCATTGAGCGGAATACCATTTCGTCGTACGGCCCCTGCGCGCGCCCAAGCCCTCCGGCCATCCACGTTTCGAGGAACACCGCGATGCCTTCGTGGTACCAGCGCGGGGAGCCGCGCCGCGGCAGCGTGAGGTTTCCGTACACGATGGTCTCGGGATGCTCGCTGGTCTCGCGGACCCGACCGCGCAGGAGGCCCCGAGCAAGGCCGTCGGTGCCCGCTTGGCCATCGAGCGCCAACACGTGCACGACCTCGTGGTTCATCGTGAAGTTCATGCGCTCGTTGGCCGGCCCGGTCTCATAAACGGAGTTCGAGGGGGCGATGTGGACATTCATGCTGTTGCGCGGGGCGGCCCATACGCCGGCGTTCCCGAAATCGGTGTAGTCATCGAGGATGACATTCACCTTCTGGGCTGGCCTCCAATGCCACAGTTCACGATGGAACCGCATGCTGTTCTCGAAGCATCGCGCGGTATAGGGGGCGATGAACGACAGGACCGGGGCGGGATACACGAGCCGCATGTCCTCGGTTTCAAGGACGCGGTACTCGGCGAGCGCTGCACTCGGGCGTAGGCCGAGAACTGCCGCAAGCAGGGGCAGAGCGGCAAGACTGCGGCAGATCGCGATGCGGCGGCGCGATACGGGCATGGGCGGCCCTCGGTAGGGGAACACACCGACGCCACGACCGAAGTCGTGGCGTCGGCACTGCGGGATCTGCACCGTGCCCTGGCGAATCGGGGGCGCGGGGGAAGATGTTACTCCGTGGTCAATGCCCGATTGAAGTCCGCGCTGATGACAGCCTTATCGAACTCGGGGGAGGTGACCATCTTGCCGAAGCCCGGGTCCACGATGAGCTTCTGGAAGCCATCGTCGGTCATGAGCTTCTGGAAACCGTCATTGGTGACGAGCTTCTGGAAGCCATCGTCAGTGATCAACTTCTGGAAGCCGACATTGGTGAGCGCCTTCTGCACGTCGGCGTCCACGATGAGCTTCTGGAAGCCATTGTCCGAGATCAGGCGATTGAAATCGTTCGCGGCGACGGATTTGTCCAGGCCCGAAGCGGCGACCATCCTCTGGAAGCCAGCATCGGTGGTGAGCTTGCCCAGATCCGCCATCCGGGACAGTTCAGTGCTCACATTGGCCTTCTGCAGCCCCATGTCCGTCAGGAGTTTTCCGAACGAAGCGTCATTCACCAGGCGAGCAAGGCCGCCATCCGTGATCGACTTCTGCACGCCGTCGTCGGTGACCAACTTCTGGAAGCCGTCGTCGGTGACGAGTTTCTGGAAGCCGTTGTCGGTCACATACCGGTCCAACCCGCCTTCGGTGACGGCCTTGCCCAGGCCCTCGGTCACGGCGCGGCGGAAGTCCGGGTTGGTCTGCATCTTGTGGAAGGTCTCGCTCTGGATGAAAGCCTGGACGGAAGCGTCGTCGACCTGGACGTCGCTCGCCACGATCTGCGAAGTGACCTCGCGATTCGCCGCGCCGATGGTGCCAGCGGTCTCATTGCGGACCGGGAACTTGCCGGTGATCGCCGCGATGGCGAAGCCCGCGGCCACGATTCCCAGACCACCGAGGATCAGATTCTTGTTGACGGCCATCGGAGTACCTCCTGCTAGGGGTGGAGCACAGCGGCACGCCGCGCGTGCCTACTTCCTGAATAGCATGACGACAGGGCGCTGATTAAGTTGGTGCCGTTCCTCACTTCTTGTTGCGACGGGACCAGGGCAGCCACTCCAGCCTGAGGGAACCCTCGGCGACCGCCCCGCTGGCGAGCTTGGCTGTGACACGCACCGATTGCGCGGACTGCAGCGGCGCGCAGCGTACCCGCAATAAAGCTTTCGGGGCGAGCTGGAACGCCAGAACGCCTTCCGTACCTTGCTCGGCAATGGCGTCGGAGGCTGGTTCGGCGGTCATCGCCACGCCTTGATCGTCCGAAGCGAGCCAGATATGCACCGGAGCGTCGGCGGCGTGCAGTTCAAGCATGGTCGCGCCCTTGTCGGCTCGCCCTGCCGAGACCGTGACTCCCTGATCGATCACCCCGAGCGAGAGCAGTTGTATTGGCCCTGAAACCTCGCCCATGGCGCCGCTCAGGTCCGCGGGCCGGGAGGCGGGGCCGAGCGAGCCGCCGTAGGCAGCCCAACCCAGGGCACCGGCGATGAATCCCGCTGCGACCGGCATCAAGAACCGGGCGATTCGGAGCGGGCTGCGATGGGCGCGGGGCGCGGGCGCTGGAGCGGTCGGATTCAACGCCGGGGCGACCGAGCGAATGGCGGTCATGATGCTGGCGTGCAAGCCGGTGGGAGCGGGCTCCAGTTCGGCCGCGCTCAGGCTGTCAAAGACCAGTTTCAGTTCGGCATGGCGCTGCCGCACCACCGGGTCTGAGGCG
>JBDSKE010000133.1:0-15763 GCA_039917105.1 Candidatus Eiseniibacteriota bacterium
GCTTGCGGCACCGCTCCTGTTCGGCGCTTGGCGGACCGGCCTTGGCATTTCCTTGTTGAACCTGTTCGCCCTGTGGATTCGGGTCGGAGCTGAGGAACGTGCGCTGGCGATCTCGGCGCCGGGAAAAAACTACAAGATGCCTTGAAATACGCGGCGTCATGACCTCGATAGTTGGACCTCGCTCGCCCAAAGGCCTGCTTCGCAACAGACAAGCGCACTGCAGACATTGGCACTGAAGTTGCGTTCGGGTTGGTCGCTGTAGCGAGGCACCGGAATCCATCCGGGCCCCAAAATGCCTAACCGAAAGCGAGGCCCAAGATGATGTGGACGATTGCAGTGCTGTGTTCAGGGCTGTGGTTGGTGGGGCTGGAGACTTCCTATGCGATGGGTGGCCTCATCCACCTGCTCTTGGGACTGGCTGCCGTCGCCGTCTTCATCCAGGTGATCGAAGCGCGCCGTCGTTATTAATCGCCATCCACCGAAAGGAGGTGCGGTATGCGTTGGGACGAGATCTCAAGAAGCTGGCAGGATTATCGAGAGGAAGTGAAAGGGAAATGGCGGAGGCTGAGCGACAAGGATCTCGATACGATCGCCGGTCGGCAGGAACATCTGGTTGGAGCCATTCAGAAGCGCTACAGCATCATGCTCGAGGATGCCGAGGATGCGGTCAGCGAATGGCTGGACCGTAACGACTACGCTTGAAATAGACATTCGCCCGCCCATTGGCCGGGTCGACTGATCATGCCCGCAACGTCGGATTTGATGGTCAGGCCCGCAGCCCGCCCTGTGGTGCCCTCACTCGATGTGTTGATCGTGATCAACCCGATCGCTGCACACACCGAGTCGGGAGAGGCGCGGAAGTGGATCGACGCTGCACTTGAATCCCGGGGAAGCCGGGCCAGGATTCTCGAAACGCCCTCCGCTGACGATGCCGCCAATGTGGTCGCCGGTGCCATCCAATTGGCACTCGATGCTGGCTGTAATCGGGTGGTTTCAGTTGGGGGAGACGGCACTGCGGCCTTGGTCGCAACCGCCCTGATGCAACACCGGGGGAATCCCGCACGGCCACTTCTGGCGATTGTCCCGACTGGAACCGCCAATGTGCTGGCGCGGGAGTTGGGAATCCCGCTCGCCCTCGAAGACGCCATCACGCTTGCGCTGGACGGCGATGATTCGATGGAACTGGACGCGATCCAAACCGTTACGCGCCCTGTGTTCACACAGGTGGGCATCGGCATGGACGCGCGGATGATTCAACAAACGTCCCGGGAAGCACGGGTTCGCTCGGGTCGGCTTGCGTATATCTTCTCGCTCCTGCGCGAAAGTCTCGGGCAGAGGGCCTATGACTTCGAACTCGAGATCGAGGGCAGAGTCCTTCGCCTGCGAGCCTGGCAGATCGTCGTGGCGAATGTCGGCGCCATGGGTTCGCCGCCATTCACCTGGGGCCCGGGGATTGATCCTTCAGATGGGTACCTCGACGTTTGCATCTATTCCGCGCGGACGACGATGGATCACCTCACCATCATCCTGCGACTTCTCACCGGACGCCATCAGGTTGATTCGCGCACCCAATATCTGCGAACCAAGCACCAGATCGTGATTCGCAGCCGTCGACCGGTATTAGTGCAGGGGGACGGGGAGATCCTCGGCCGCACGCCCATCACTTTGGAAGTCGACCCGCTTGCGCTGCGCGTGTGTGTGCCTAAGGAAGTCGAGCCCAGCGAACCGATCGAATCGATTCATCAGGCAGTGGACACGATGGTGGCTCAACGCTCCCGCACTTGGCTATTGCAAGGTTGGCCCCGGCACCCTTACACATTCTTCTCCGCTCTGGATGCGGCGCTGTACATGCGTGTCAATGCGCTGCAGTTGGGGTCGGTGTCAGAGCGGGGGTTGATCTTCGTCTCCAGGATCCTGCACCACGGTGAAGCCTGGGTGTTCGTCGCGCTGGTGATGCTCTCAGCCGACCCACGCAGCGCCTGGAGGCCGGTCCTCGAGGGTCTTCCCGTGCTATGGCTCGCCATGCTGACCGTGAACTACCCCCTCAAGCGGGTCTTTCGTCGTCGCCGTCCATTCATTGCATTCGTGGATGCGCGTGTGCTCGGCCCCAAGCCACTGGACTCCTCATTCCCCTCTGGCCACACCGCGGCCGCATTCGCTGGCGCATTCCTCTTCGGGGCACACCTACCGCTGTGGTCGCCTCTGTTCTACGCCATCGCGGCACTTGTGGGGTTCTCGCGAATCTACCTTGGCGTCCACTATCCAAGTGATGTGGCCATGGGAGCGCTGGTGGGCGTCGGGCTCGCGGCAGGCTATCTCGCCCTGCTCCATATGGTGTTCCCTATTTGAAGTGGAGCAATCGAGCCGGCGAGCAATCCACGCAGACCAGGCGATGGCCTTCCGGTTCAGAACTTGATCGCCAAACCGAGCGACGCGTTCCAGAAGTCGGGATCGAAAGTTTCTGGGACCAGGCGACTATGCTGCTCACGAAGCATGATGTATCTCCCATGCAGATCGAGAGCCAACCGGGGGCCCAATGGGAGGTCTACGCCGGCGCCGAGATGAACGCCCAATCGGTCCGAGGTGGAATCCTCGATCGGGACCGCGTCGGCGTAGTCGAATGTAGTCGGGTAGTACCCCACGCCCGCACCTGCGTACAGCGTTGGGACCGGACGCACCCACGCGGACGCAGTGACCGGCCACATCCGAAGCTTGAGTTGATCATCGAAGTAGCTCTGTTCGCGATATGCGATTCCCAGCTCGAAATCAAGAAAGGGTGCGAGCGAGGACCGAAGCGCAAGGCTGCCATACGCCTTGGCGTCTCCACTGCGGTCGTCCACCGCCTTGGTCAGGCCGATTGACGGGATGAGTTGGACGGCACCTGCGGGAAGCACCGGTACGAGCATGCAGGCCAGGGCAACGAATACCAGGACCGCTACACGGGTCCGGCCTCCAGGAATCGGGTGAAAAACGTGGTGGTTCATGTGAACCTCCAGTATGGGGGTGGGAAGAATGTTGGGCCACCATTGACCCCCCATAAGCAAGTCAGATGCCGATGGTCGGAGCGTGTGCAGGTATGTTATTGAATCCGCGCTCCGCTCATGGCACGCTGCGCCACATGACTTCCGAGGACGCGCTGCACTTGGCCGCCATGATCGATTCGATACCGGTCGGCCTGATTCTGTTCGATACGCAGGGGCGAGTCACATACGTGAACTCACGCGCAGCGCGTTGGGATCAGACCCCCACGCGGACACTGGTCGGGCATACGTTGCAGGAAGGTTCGCCGGGTTGGATGAGTGCCGGGAGCGCGGCCGTCCTGCGGCAGGCGGTGACGGATCGTATTCCGGTTCAGATGCGAGAGCGGGCGCCGCATCTGGGATTGCTTCTCGACACGCGGCTGGCGCCCAGCGTTGACGGATTGGTCGCTTGGGTCAGCGAGATCGATCCGTCTGATACCGAAGTGGGAAAGACGGTTCCGGCCTCCGGCAGCGGAATACATGTGCCGCAGCACGACCTCATGCAGCCGCTCGGTGCCATCAATAACTATGCTGAGTTGATCCGCTGTCAGTCCACCGATGCCGTCCAGCGCTACGCGGGTGAAATCGAACGGATCGCCACAGCGATGGCTGCCAAGATCAGGAGGGGCAGTGATCACCCACCAGTTCCTGGGGTGGCGAATGCCTCAGGCCCGGCGCCTGTCCGTGACGACCAGTAACAGCCCGGCGAGCAACGCGACGCCGCCGACGATGGGCGAGATAGGCAGGGTCTGCTTCTGATCTGCATGCACTTGGAGCCCACCCAGGTCCACAACCGTCTTATCACGCCGGTAACTGAAGCCGCCATACACGAGGCTCACGAAACCGAGGATGATGAGCGCGATACCCAGAATCTTCATGATGGGTTCTCCGTGATGAGGCATGAGACGGATAGAAATAGCGGGGGGCTGAGCACGACTCGCGCGAACCCCTGCAGCCCGAACGAGTACCGACTGCAGCACCCCCGCATTCTTCTTGTTAGACGTGATCCCTGACGGTCGTGGCCTTCTCGGCAGCTCCGCGCCGGTATGCATCTTTGCCTGCGTCAATGGCGGCGCTGAGGTCACCGGTTCGAGTCTCAATGGCACCCTTGACCTGGTCCAACTTGTCGGTCGTCCCGTCCTTCAGCTTGCGGACACCATCACCGAGGCGGCGACGGGTCTCATCACCTGCCATCGGTGCGAAGATCAGAGCCAGACCAGCGCCGACCGCTGCTCCCACCAGGAACCCCGCCATCATCGAGCCACTGTTGTTCTCGGACATGATCTTCTCCTTGTGTAGGTTGGATGCGATTGGCTGCGCGCTTGGTCCATCGCTGGATCAGGGAGTTCGCGCCGTACCGGACTCCGCGGATCAGGTGGATTGCTTTCGTAATAGGACGCTCCACCTCTTCAAGCAAACTTGATGCCAAGTCGGTCGTCCTTTTGGCCACTGCTTCGACTCCCGAAACACTCGCTTGCGTGGCTTTGGTGATTCGCGAGAATGCCTCGAGAAGTTCGTCAGCGCGCGTAGCAGTGCGCTTGAGTTCTCCGATCAACCCAGGCAACTCAGCGAGCGAGGTGTTCGCGTTCTGAATCAAGAGCTTGACCTCGGCCATGAGCCGGATTGCAACAACCGCCATCCAGGCCACAGCGATTGTTACAAGCACCATGCAAATCTGAGCGATGAGTGGCATTGGAGGAACTCCTTCTAACTTGTTGATTCAAAGCAAGTGCCCGTGAACCATGAGCGGTGTGCGCCTCGCCGACCGGGCTATTGAGCAACAAGCAGGCCATGGCGCATTGTCTGTCGGCGTCTCGGCGAGGCGAGCGGTGCCCAGCACTCACGGGAGAGGTTGGGATGGCGGGCGGCTCAGCCGCCCTGCCCATCACACGGCCTTGTAGACGTTGAGGCGGTTGTAGAAGGTCTTCAGGCTGATTCCCAGGATTTCGGCTGCCCTTCGTTTGTCATTCTCGCAGTGCTCAAGGGTGGCGAGGATGATTTCGCGCTCGATATCCGCCAG
Source organism: Candidatus Eiseniibacteriota bacterium (assembly GCA_039917105.1). Classification (GTDB taxonomy): domain Bacteria; phylum Eisenbacteria; class RBG-16-71-46; order RBG-16-71-46; family RBG-16-71-46; genus CAIXRL01. The sequence continues at coordinate 5,041 of JBDSKE010000133.1, forward strand.
CGAGGTTCCGATGCGGATGTTACGCGTTGGGCCGCCCGGGGAGCCAGGCGAAGGGGTGGCGGGCATGGCGCCAGGGGGACTGGACATCGACCCTTCGCCGCACGCGGTCGCTACTTCGATCATGTCCTCGGCCATGATATATGCGCGATGCACCTCGTTCTTGAGTTCGCGCACATTGCCGGGCCACGAGTTCTGGACCAGGCGTTCGCGGCTCGCATCGCTGAAGCGCTTCGATGTGCCCTGAACGCGATTGAGTTCGTCGAGGAAGTGCTCTGCCAGCTTGACCACATCGCTCGAGCGATCGCGCAGGGGGGGCATGGCGAGCGGGAACACATTCAGTCGGTACATGAGATCCTCGCGAAGCTTGCCATCCCGCACGGCCGCATCGAGCAGGCAATTCGTGGCCGCGATGATTCGCACATCGACTCGAGTGGTCTTGTCTCCCCCGACCCGCATCACGGTACCGGTCTCCAGGGCGCGCAGGAGCTTGACCTGCAGGTCGATCGGCATCTCGGTGATCTCGTCCAGGAACAGCGTTCCCTCACTGGCTCGTTCGAAGTGTCCCCGACGGAGCTGCGTCGCGCCTGTGAAACTGCCGCGCTCGTGCCCGAACAATTCGCTTTCGATGAGGGCCGCTGGCATCGCACCGCAATTGATCGCGACGAAAGGCCCGGCGCGCCGGCGGCTGTGGTCGTGGATAGCCTGTGCGGCAAGCTCCTTGCCCGTGCCGCTTTCGCCCACGATCAGCACCGAGGCCTCAGTCGGGGCCACGCGTGTGATCAGGTCATAGACATGCTGCATCGCTCGTGATGCCCCGATCAATGGGCCGAATCGGCCGAGCTTGCGCAGTTCGCCGCGCAGCGAGCCCACTACCTTCTGCAGATCACGAGCACGTTGGACATGCGCCAGCACGGTCTTGAGCCGTGGATGGTCGATAGGCTTGGTGAGGTAATCGAGGGCCCCCAGCCGGAGTGCCTCGATCGCCGAATCCACTGTCGCCTCGCCCGAGATGACCAATACATCGGGGTGCTCATCCCCTTGGGCCTCACGCACGAGGTCCATCCCGTTGCCATCGGGCAGCGTCAAGTCGGTGATGATGAGCGCAGGGGACAACCTGCTTAGCTGCTCGCGGGCGTCGGCAACTGACACTGCTGTGGCGACCTCGAAACCCTCCGCCCGGATGACCTCGGCGAGGCTCGCAAGGAAGTCTGCGTCGTCATCTACGATCAGGGCGTTAAGCAATGGCATTATGTGACCCGGGGAAGGCGAAGCCGATCATGCATGGGCACGTTTCGCTATTCGGTGAACCGCGTCCATGGTGAGCTTCGAAGTATTGCCCCAGTTCGCCCTTGGGTGCAAACGTGGCACGTCGGGCGCTTTGGTGTGCGACCGCCGCCAACCATTTTTCAATCGCGCCCCGTGCACGGCCTTACACGCACAATTAGAAACCCTTACATCACTGCCGGCTGGGCATGGTCCTTTCCAAGCGCAAACGCCTGTAAGGCGTAAGCCTGGCACCGCGTGAATCGCTTGGTACGGAACATGCCTAAGTGGTACCGCCAGTAGGAGGGGGGCCCGAGGTCAAGCCCGGCACTCCATGCGTATCCCCAAACAACAGGAGATGGATCATGCTCTGGACAATTGCGGTAGTGCTCGTGGTGCTCTGGCTCTTAGGTATGGTGACATCGTACACCGTGGGGGGATTCATCCACATCCTGCTTGCACTCGCCATTGTGGCAGTGTTGATCCGGGTGATCCAGGGCCGGAAGGTAGTTTGACCAACTCCTCAGGAAGTCATATGGAGCAGGTTCCCAGTGCGGATTCGAGAGCCTCGAGGGCTACGGGTTTCACCAAGTAGCTATCGAACCCGGAAGCGTGCGCGAGTTGGCGAGTGCCCTCGTCCGCATGTCCGCTCAGTGCGACCCGCCTGATTGACCGCAGCGTTGGGTGTCCACGCAGCGCTGCGGCGATGGAGTGGCCGTCAACCGCACCGGCCAAGGTGAGGTCGCACACGATCACATCAGGTAAAAAGTCCGCGACCGCTTGCAATGCCGAGTTTCCATCGAGAATGATGGCGACGGTGTAGCCGCGATGTTCCAAAAGCAACTGAAGGCCAGTGGCGGTGTCGGGGTCATCTTCGACCAGAAGCACGCGTCTGGGGCGCATGACGGCAGGCGGGGGAGTCGGGCTGGGGGTCTGCTCCAAGGTAGCGGTGGGGATGGGGGAGTTTTCAATACCCCGATGGCCTGACGGTTTGGCGGTCATCTCTATTACCTCATCGCTCAAGGGCAAAGGGTCGCAGGGAGGGTACCCGCTATGCCGAGTTTACCCCTCGCGCGAGAAAAATACCACAGCGGACAGGCAGGGAAGTGAATAACTGACCCCCTGATCCGGGCGCTGCTGCGACGAAGTTCCGGGCTCATTATTGAAGTTCTTGCGCACTGCCCGCGTCTCTCCAGGTACGGCCCGCCAAGCCCTGTCGGAACGTAACTGGATTCCCGATAAGTATTTACGCCGATAAATGGTGCCTCGGGGAATGCTGGCACCAATCGTGCGGCTACGGTCGTGGGTGATGGGGCGCATGTGCACAGGGTCCCGACCCGACTCTCCGTGGACTCCCCTGCGGAGTTCTTCCGAAAGGACCATCCACCATGTTCACCCCCACACGCAATTTCCTCACTGCAACCATGCTCCTCGCGCTTATGGTCGCACTCTCGACCGGCTGTAATGAGTCAGGTCAGACCGACAAGGAGAATGTCGCCGTCACATCCCGGTCGACCCGGGCCACGCGCATCGCTCCGGTGAGGTCGGTGACTGCAGGCACGACCATCAGTGTGACCCTGGGAAGTTTGATCTCCTCCGAGAATGCAGCAGTGGGCGACGCCTGGCACGGCACCTTGGCGGAAAATGTTGAAACCTTGAACGGGGGAATGATCTCCGCCGGGAGTGAGGTGCACGGCGTGGTGACCGGTGTAACCTCTGCGCAGCGGGGCTCACGGGCCATGCTGGACCTGGGGGTCCGAGGAATCAGCTCCAATGGCCGCAATCACTCGATCACTGCCAATGGTGAAGCCGTCATAGCCGGATCCACTCGCGCGCGCAATCTCGGCGCCATCGCAGGTGGTGCGGCCGCGGGGGCTCTGATTGGGAAAGTTGTCGGGGATGGCAAGAATGGCGCTGTTGGTGGACTGATCGGTGGAGCAGCAGCCACGGGTGTTGTGGCGACGTCCAAGGGCTATCAGGTTGTGCTCAAACCCGGAACGCAAATGAACTTCACGGTCAATCAGACGGTGGCCATGAGATAGAGAAGTTCAATTCTCAAGAGCAAAGAAGGTCAGAATCTTGCGTGAAGTTCGGGGTACGCTGCCAGCCAAATGACTGGCAGCGTGCCCGCTCGGCCAAGCAGTCCCTGGGTCGCGAAGCGAGGATGAGCCGTGTCAGAATGGTCTTTCCAGCGGAAGCTCACCACCGGGGTGATTCTCATCTGTGTGCTGGCGATTCTAACAAGTGTGACTTCGCTGTTCGCATCCCGGTCCTTGATTGTGAGTATCGCCACGGTGTCCAGAGGCGAAGGTCAAGATGTGTCCGATGCAAGAGCGCTGCACCTGATCGGGGCGAAGAACATCGCCGATTCACACGCCAGCCTGCTGACCGGTGAGAGTGGGTTCGCCGCCGCCGCCCAGGCCGGCAATGCGCGCGCCCGTGAAATCATCGCGCGGCTCAAGTCCAGGACCCTTGATTCCGAAGGTCGGGCACTGCTCGATTCCGTCGCGGGTGCCGAACGGGCCCACGAGGACGCCTTCCTCCACGCACTCGCCGTCGCTGTGCCGGGCGAGTCCCCCTCGCAAGTGCAATATCCCGCGTCCGTCCTCTTGAGCAGCGCCCATTACGACGCGACTCTGGCGACCCTCGGGCCATACTTCGAATCCGCCAGCGCCCGCAGTCTCGCATCGGCCCGATTGAATGTTGCCCGCGCCGAGAGTCTGCTACTCACCTTCAGCATCGTGATGATCGTATTGATGGTGTTGCTGTGCCTGATCCTGAGCGGGGTGCTCACCAAGAGTTACGCGGAACAGACTGTAGCCCGTACCCAAGCTGAGGCTCGCCAGACCGAGGCGCTATCGACACTTTCCGACGTCGAGGCGGCGAGCCGCCTCAAGGACGAATTCCTGGCCACGGTGTCACACGAACTGCGTAACCCGCTGGCGCCAATCCTCACATGGACGCAGTTGCTTCGCAGTGGCACCCTGGATAAAGAGAAGTCCGTGCGGGCGCTGGAGGTGATCGAGCGCAATGTCATGTCGCAGGTCCAGCTCATCGATGATCTTGTCGATGTCTCTCGCGTCGTGTCCGGTAAGTTCCGACTGGATGTACGGCCGCTCGATCTGGTGGCGGTGATCAGGTCCGCGACTGATTCGCAGACCCCCGCAAGCGACGCCAAGGACATCCGTCTGCAACTCATGCTGGATGAGGGCGCGGGGACGATCTCGGGTGATGCGGAGCGATTGCAGCAGGTCATGGGGAACTTGGTCTCCAATGCCATCAAGTTCACCCCTACGGGCGGACGGGTCCAAGTCGTGCTGCAGCAGGCTCCGTCACACATCGAGATCATCGTCAGCGATACCGGCATCGGGATCGACGCAGGGTTCCTGCCGCATATCTTTGAACCGTTCCAACAGGCCACAGTCGGTTCCATGCGTCGGCATGCTGGCCTTGGGCTTGGGCTCTCGATTGTTCGCCATATTGTCGAGTTGCACGGGGGCGAGATCACGGGGCTCAGCGAAGGGTTGGGGCTGGGCTCGAAGTTCACGATCCGGTTTCCGCTCCTGGCGACGGGGCTGAATGGTCGAGCGCCGGCGCAAAGGCGCCCGGCCACCCTGGATCGAGCGGCGGCCACCCAACCTGACCGACTGGATGGGATTCGGGTGTTGATCGTGGACGATGAGCCCAGTGCCAGCGAGGCGCTGCAAGTGTTGATGATGGGGTGCGGGGCGGATGTCCGCGTCGCCGATTCGGCACGCCAGGCGCTCGCCCTGTTCGACACATGGCAGCCGGAGGTTCTGATTTCGGACATCGCCATGCCCGGGGAGGACGGGTATTCCCTGATTCGGAAGATCCGGATGCGCTCATCGGAACGGGGCGGCCTCATTCCTGCAGTCGCGCTGACGGCCTACGCGAAGATCGAGGACCGCGTGACCATCCTGGCCGCGGGCTTCCAGATGTACTTGTCGAAACCCGCGGATCCGAATGAACTGGTGGCGGTGGTGAACAGCCTTGCCCGTCGCTCCGATGTGGGAGACCTGCGAGGGGTGTGAATACCGAGCACGGGGCAAGGGGGCTGACCTCACCCGCCGATTGGCGAATCACCGGCCTGCGGCGCGAATCCAGCCACGGCCTTGGACGCATGGTCGCCGATGTCGCCGGGGCTCCCATCTGGTACGAGTCGCCGGACGCCGAACTTGAGTTGAGTCCAGAAGCTTTCGCGAGCGTGATGCTCCTACCGGCACTGCACCAGCGCGCGTGCGTCGAACTCGATACGCCGCTCGATTCCCACTGGCTGGCAGGGACTTCGAAACTTCCGGCGATATTCGCCAACTGGTGGGGCTACCCGGACACCTACCCATTCAAGCATCCGGGTCCTTCACGGGCGAGCCAGGACAGGGCTGTTGGCTCAGGCGCGTGCTTCACCGGGGGGCTGGATTCATTCCATACGCTGTTCATCAACGGTGATCGATTCGATCACATGATGTTCGTGCAGGGGTTCGATATCCCCTTGGCGGATCGTATCCGCATGGAATCGTTCGAGAAGTCCTTCCGCTTAGTCGCGGCCACGATGGGAAAACGCGCCTTGCTCCTGCGCACCAACTTGCGTGAGCATCCCCTATTCACTTCGGTCAACTGGGAGAGGACCCACGGAGCAGCCCTCGCCTCGGGGGGTATGGTGTTAACTCCCCGGATCCATTCCTTGCTGATACCTTCGAGCTATCGGACAACGCTGTTGCGTCCGTGGGGCTCGCACCCCGCGACCGATCCGCTCTGGTCGACGAGTCGCATGTCAATCCTGCATGACGATACGGCCAATGGGCGAGAGCAGAAATTGCGGCTCATTGTCGATGAACCCCTGGTGTGGAAGCACCTGCGTGTGTGTTGGAGGAATCTCTCTCCCACGGGGAATTGCTCGATGTGCCACAAGTGCGTGCGCGCGATGGTGGCGATCGCGGCCTATGGGCGCGCAGAGGACTTCACTGTATTCAATTGGACTGCCTCGCTCACCACCCGGCTCGATGCACTATCGCCCGTGCCAGAATCACTCGTGGCCCCATGGCGGAATCTGCTCGAGTTGGATGTGGCGCCCGATGTGCGCATGGCCCTTCAGCGACTGCTCGCTCGCAGCGAATCCAACAAGCGTTGGCCCCTGCTGAGGCGAATGCTCCGTCATGCGCGACGGCTGACGGGACGCGGCTGATCTCGGGCGGTCGTTCCGCGACGGCGCGGTGGGCTCGACTTGGACGGCTTCGAAACGATTCGGTCGCGCAATGCGCACCGCGTGTCATTCAAGCTGCACGCCTTTGCACTGCGTCGCTTTTCCCATTCGCGAGGCGTTCCGATCGCGATGATGTCTGCTTTCCGTGGCGATTCGCAGAATGCGAGCCCGTGAGCTGAAGTGAGGCAGTGCGATGGCGCGATGGGCCGTTCCCGTGTGGCGCACTGCACGATGATTTCGGCACGCGACCTGCCATGGCCCGGTGCCTGGAACGCGGCCTCTCGACACCAATCCACGAGGGAGCCGCGGACCCGAGTTCGTCCGTCGCGTTTCTGCCCGAGCGCGCCCATCGGACCTCAACGTTGCCTTGGGCTCGCTCTTCGCGGGAGACACCATCGTGCGCCATCTCGCTTCGTCGTTTCGCCGACCAATGTTCGTCGCTGTGCTTGCGGGGCTGATGCTCGGCGGCACCGTGGTCATCGCCGCCGCCGGAACTTACACTCGCCTTCAGCTGCTCCTCCCCGGCGAGTCCGCCGCTCCGGGAACAGGCTCCGGCAAGACGGGGACGCCACGCGCCCAGACGTCGGGCGTTCCATTCAACGTCACCGTGCGCGCCTGCGATAGCGGTTGGAATACTGTGACAGGCATCAGCAATGCGATTCAGATGCTGTCCTCCGACGCAAGCGCGACCCTGCCGGCCTCGAGCCAATTGGGCAATGGCACCGCCACCGTAGCGGTCACGTTCAACGCGGGCGGCACATTCACCCTCTATGCCCATGACCAGAGCGACGCCACGATCCCGGACGGAACTTCGGCTCCCGTCGCATCGCTCGTGTTGCAGGGGTTCGTCTTCAACGCCAACAACCAGAAGAACCGGACCGCGGGTGTGCCGGACAACACGACGATTCGGGCGGTGGACCCGCAAGGCAATACCTTGACCGGATACTCGGGCGTGGTGCGGCTCAAGGAGACCACCAGTTTCGGAGACGGCGAAACCATTCCGGCGAGCATCACACTCACCAATGGCCAGTGGAGCGGCGGTGTCGCGTGCCTTCGCGCGGATGAGACCAACGTGAATCGTGGCAATGTCAATATCTACGCCTGGCTCGAGAGTGCACCCGCGAAGAACGGCACCAGCGATCCGTTCCTCATTCACCCGGGGCCGTTCACTCGCGCGCAGTTGTTGGTGCCGGGGGAAAGTCCATTGCCAGGGAGCACGCTGGGCAAGTCGGGTACCCCAGCGACGCAAGGTGCGGGACGTGGATTTCCCGTGAGCGTCTACGCCACGGACTCCTATTGGAATCCTGTCGCCAGCGGCGACAACGTGCGCATCAGCTCGAACGACCCGGCTGCGAACACGCCGGTGAGCGGCACCCTCTCGGGTGGATTCCGCCAGTTCAACATCATCCTGAACACGATCGGCACTCGCACGCTCACGGTGTCGGACCTCACCAATGCAGGGATTCAAGGCATGACCAGTCCGGGGATCGCGGTGATTCCGAGCGCGGTGGATCACTTCGTGGTGGAGTCGATCGCGTCCCCCCAGGTCGCCGGCGTCCCCGTCTCGGTCACGATTCGCGCCACTGACGCCAGCGGGAACACGATCCTCGGCTACGCCGCAGAGGCGAACCTGGCTGCCAACACGGGAGCCGGCAGCATCACGCCCGAGCGGGTCAACTTCGCCAACGGCATCTGGGCCGGGCCCATGACGTTCAAGGGGGCAGGAGGCGCGGTCTCGTTCAGTTGTACCGACTTCTCGGCTCCGCCTCACACCGGTTCGAGCAATGGTTTCACGGTCGCGCCAGGCCCCCTCGCAGGCATGCAGGTGATCCTTCCAGGTGAGACCCCACAGGGTGGCACGAATGACGGCAAGAATGGCACGCCGTCGCCGCAGAGCGCGGGCAATCCATTCACCATCACGGTTCGCGCGGTGGACGCGTACTGGAATCTGGTGCCCGGAGTGAATGACCGCATCGCGCTCGGCTCGACGGACGCCTTTGCGGCCATGCCGGCCGAAACCACTTTGTCCAATGGTCAACGCTTGATTCCCGTGCGGCTCTATCGCACAGGTGCGCAGCGGATCTGGGCAAGCGATCTGGATCTGGTGACGCTTGAACCCGATACGTCTTCTGCGGTGATGTTGAGCGGTGGGCCATTCGCTCGCGTGCTGGTGTTGGCGCCGGGGGAATCACCTGCGCCTGGCACGCAGAGCGGGCGCACCGGAACTGCCACCGATCAATCCATCAACTATGCATTCACCGTCACGCTCCTCGCCACCGACGCGTGGTGGAATCCGGTCAAAGGGGTGAGCGACGTGGTGCACCTGGCCAGCGACGACCCCTTGGCGACGCTCCCGGCAGATGCGCCGCTCGTGGATGGGAGTGCACAGATGTCACGTCGCCTGGCGCGCGGCGGTTATAACCAGATCCTGGTGTCGGATGTGACCCAGCCTTCCAAATCCGGCAGCTCGACCCAGGTGCGGGCGATCACCAGCGGCTTCCACCTCGAGGCCTCGGTGAGTCCGGCCTCGGCGCGCGCAGGCGAACCGTTCACCTTCACCGTCAAGGTGACGAACGACGCTGGCTCGGTGATTCAGGAGATCAACTCCTTCGTCACACTGGAGGTGCGCAATGCCTCCTCCCGCAACGCTGGACGAGGCACGCTGCTGACCACCCAGTTCCAGTTGCTCCAGGGGCAACGCTCGGTGTCCGAGACCTACACGTTCGTCGAACCGATCGTGATCATTGCTCGCGACGACGCAGGCAACGCCCCGGCCACTTCCAATGTCATCACCATCACGCCAGGGACACCCACCGCGATCCAATTGGTCAGTGCGCCAGCGTGGGTGGGGGGTAACAAGCACGCGCAGATACGCGCTCGGCTCGTGGACGCCTACGACAATGGCGTTGCGGGAGTCCCGATGACGTTTGCGCATCTTTCGGGAATCGGCGTGCTCACGCCCGTGGACAGCCTCACGGATTCGACGGGAGTTTCGAGGGCGGACTTTCTGAGCTCCCGCCAGCCCGGCAGCGACCTGCTGCGCGCAAGCGCAAGCGGGCTGATCGCCGACCTGACGCTCCAAACCGCGTTCGTGGATCCCAACGCTGCCGGCGGCACGGTCACCAACTATCCGAATCCGTTCCATCCTTCGGAGCAGTCCACCGTCATCGCTTGGAAGCTCGACGATAACGCCATGGTCACGCTGCGGATCTTCACCCAGAGCGGCGACCTCGTGCTGAGTCGGACCTTCGAGCGCGGTTCCACAGGCGGTTCCACAGGACTCAATGAGTTTGCATGGGATGGCCGCAATGGTCGCGGCGACCTGGTCGCAAGTGGTGGTTATGTCGCGCTTGTCGAAGCCCATGGCACGGGCGAAACGCTGCATGTCATGCGCCGCAAGCTCGCGGCCGTCCGCTAGGGAGATTCCAATGAACCCCACGCATCGCCTCTGTCTCCACACCGCTGCCTTGGGATTGGCGCTCGCAAGCGTCGCGCCCGCGTCAGCACAGCAAGGCACCGCCGGTGCTCCCGGCGAGTGGCTCGCGCGTTACACCAGCGCTCGAACGCTTGGGCTTGGCAGCGCTTTTGTCGCGACAGCAGATGACCCGCTGGGCGTGCTGTGGAATCCCGCGGGCCTGTCCTCCATGAACCAGAATGAGTTGCGCTTCGAGAACGCTCGACTGTTCGAGGAGACCTCGGTCAATGCGTTCGGCTTTGCCGTCCCGGGAAGCTGGCTCCCAAGTCTGGGCGTGACCGTGCTCTCGCTGGGATCCGGGGAATTCCAGAAAACGAACGAACTGAACGACGCGCTCGGCACATTCCGCGAGGGAGAGACCGCTTACCTGCTGACGATGTCCAAGGCGCTTTCGCCTCGGCTCGCGCTGGGTGCGAACCTCAAACTCGCCCAACAGACTGTGGAGGATGCCAGCGGCGGCGGGTTCGGCTTCGACCTTGGCGGCAACTTCGCCATCACCCCGACGCTGCGCCTTGGTGCCGCCGTGATGAACATCGGGGGCCCAGCGATCCAACTGCGCCAGACCTCCGAGACCTGGCCCACGCTGATGCGCGGCGGACTCGCCCTGAGCTTGTTCGGCGGGCGTGGCTTGGTGGCGACCGAAGTGGATCAGTCCGCGGGGCTTGGCGCGCGGTTCCATGCCGGTGCCGAGTACTGGATCCAGAACAGCTTCGCGCTCCGGATGGGTGTTGACGATTCGCACGGTACCGGCGGCCTGAGCTACC
>JBDSKE010000134.1:0-21666 GCA_039917105.1 Candidatus Eiseniibacteriota bacterium
AACTGAGCGAGTTCGGCGTTGGCGGTGAAGTCGGCGGCGACAAGACTGGCGAACGAGGTGGCATCGAAATCATCGACGCGTCCGGCCGAGGTGATGAGCTGGCCGGAACGATCGATGAGATGAGCCGACAAAGCGTTGGTACGCTCCAGCAGCTCAGCCAATACCAGGTCGATCGTTCGAAAGTCATTTTCGAACAGAGTCCACTGCGGCATGAAACCCTCCCGCGCAGGGCGGAAATTCGAAGGGTTACCAACTGTGGTTGGAACTCTGTGGCACGTCCATGTTCCGACCCGGAAGGTAGATGAGCCTTGCTCCAAGCGCAAGTGGAACTACGCGTTGACAAGGTTATCCACATCAAGGTGTGGAGATGAGCGCCTCGGTTCGTCGCATCCCCTCGCCCGAAGTGAGCGCGTTCTCGGGATGCTGCATGAGCGCGACCAGTTCGGCCACGCGCTCAGCGCGCGCGTGATCGCTGGTATCGGCTCGAGCCGCGGCTTGGAAGAAACCGAGGGCCTGCCACATCTGCCCCCACCTCAGGTAAGTCTCGGCGCGCGCGGCGTGAACCATGGCCAGCGCCTGCGGCGTGTCGGCCAATCTCTCGGCGCGATCGAACTCGCCGAGCGACTCGCGCATGGCGGCCACGCTTTCAACGCTCGAGCGCGAGTAGGGCTGTGAAATCCCCGCGCGAGTGGTGTTCTCGACGGAGATCTGCGCGGCCGTGCCCGCGAGCCCGAGATGCAACCGCCAGTGGTCCTCCGGCGCGAAGGCGATTGCCTGCCGGTAGGCGACCTGCGCCTCGCGGAAGCGGTTCTGCCCTTCGAGCTCGCCTGCGCGGGAGGCGGCTTGCTTGGAGAGCTCGATATCCTTGGGCACCTGTTCAGGCACGGAGTGCTTGAGCCACCACCAGACTCCGACCGCGCCCGCCACGAGGAGTACGGCCATCAGGGGAAGCAGCCATGGCTGTGCGGTCTTGGCGCCGTTCATCGAGGGGCCTGCAATTTCGTGGTGGTGACGCGGACGCGGGCGATGCCAGGCGGGGCCAGCACACTCAAGCCACCGGGGCCTGCCACCAGCGGAGAGGTGACTGGACCAGCCAGGCGCCTGCCCCGCGGCAGCGCCAACTCGCTCCAGACGCTGACCGGCGTCCAGGCGGCCTCGACGGCCGCATCGGTGGAGTTGAGCGCAAGATCGATGGTGCCGAATCGCGTGGGTAGGCCTTGCACGCGCCCACCCTTCCACCATGCATCGCGCGCGCCAAGGGCCAGCCGCAATGTGTCGCCATCATCGAACACCAGCGAGTTGCGCACTTGCGCCACCAGCGCCGCTGCGCTACCGGGATGGGGTGGCAGATCGTCCCCCGGGTCCCCCGCCATCGTGAACAGCTCGCAGCCCGCGCCCGAGGCGCTCCGCCAATGCAGCAGCGACGCCAGAACGGCGTCGGCCTCGGCGCGCCGACGCGCGAGCAACGCCCATGTGCCAAGCTCCGCTCCTGCATAACCATGGCGCATGTCGGAGCCCGCGTACATCGTAAGCCCTGCACCCTTGGCGCGCGCCCACATGCGGGCGGCGAGCCGCGCCATCCGCGGGTCGTCGGCCCCAAGCACCCTGCAGGGCCAGGCCACCGCGAGGTTGCCCCAGTCGCGCCCCCTTCCCTGCCAACTCGGCGGGACGTCGGGCGAGCCTGAACGCGTGAGCGCCGCGTTGAAGTCGGTCAGGTAGGCTGCCCGCGATAGCTCGATCGAGTCCGCGACAACGCTCCATCCCGCCGCGCGCGTCAACCTGGCTGCGGCGGTGTACCCCGCCAGTGCCCACGCGTCGTTGCCAACAAGTTGCGCACGGATGAGTTCGTTATCGCGCGCATCAGCGACGGGCAGGAGCGTGCCGCCGCTCCAGCCCGTGGCGCGCCCAATGGCGCGCCCGCGCTCGCACCAGCGCCAAGCTGCCACCGCCGAGGCAGCCATCGTTTGTACACCGCTGGTGTCGGGCGCACGACGCAATGCCGCCTCGGCGAACGCCCACGGCGCCTGGCCCACCCCATCGAGTTGCCCGCGTTGGCTCAAGAACGCGCCGTCGGGCCATTGCACAGAGGTGAGCCCGTTGGCCAGCTCCATGGCCTCGGTGGTGAACCCGCTCACGGCCAGCGCTGAGATTGCCCGCGCGCCCTCGCGCAGCCTTACATCGCGGTAATGGAATGGCCCGCCGATCGGTACCACCTGACCGCCGCAGCGTTCGCGACAACTGAGCAGCACCACCCAAGCGGCCTTGAGCGCAGCCTCGGTCTCGGGGTCGTTCAAATGAAAACGAACTGCTGGCTCGAGTTGCTTGGCCCAGTAGCGCCGCGACTCGGCCACGCGCGCGGCGTGCCCCGTCCGCGCCCACGCGCGCAGCGCCTTGGCATCGAGCGTGTAGGTCGAGAGCACCACGCGCACGCCACGCGACTCGTTCGGGGCCAGCTGCGCGTTCCAGTGCGCCTCGCCTGCGGCCGGCGCGGCGTCGGTCCAGGCCCGCCCCTGGCGCACGCCGGGCATGACGAACGATGCGGTGCTGTCGGCGAGTGAGCGGTCGAATGCCACGAACGTGCGGCGCTCCAAGGGGTACGAGAGCGCGAGGTCGAGCGATGCAGTGGCCGGGACGCTTCCCATGTTGGCGACCCTTACCTGGATGCTGGACACCAGCACGCTCTCGCGTGGGGCGTCGAGCGGCAGCGCCACCGCCTCGAATTGGTAGCGCACCCCGCCCGCATAGCGCGTCCAGCGGACGATCGGCAGCCAGCGGGCCTCGTACGCGATCCGTTGCGGGCCACGCGCCACCCCATCGCCGGCGCGCGGCGAAAAGCTGAGCACCACCGCGCCGTCGTCGAGTTGGCCCTGCGGGTCGATGTGGAACGCGCGTGTGGTGAATGGCGCGAGTAGCGCACTGTGCGCGGCAGTGAATGCATCGGGCGTGGCGTCGGGATCGGCAGCAGGCGGCGGCGCATCTTCGGGGCCTGCACTCGCGACCAGAACGAGTGCTGCTCCCAGAGCGAGCAGGAGGCGCGAACGCCGCCCCACCCACTCAGTCATGCTCGTCCTCGATCTCGCCCACGATCTCCTCGAGGATATCCTCGAGCGTCACGATCCCCAAGAACACGCCGTCCATGCTCTTGACCACCGCCATCTGCCGCCGCTCCTTGCGGAAGATGTTGAGCAGTCGCGCCACCGCGCTGTCGGGGTCCACGAACAGGGCCGGGTACATGGCGTCCATGAGGATCACCAGACCCTTCAAGCTGAACACATGGAACAGGTCCTTTGTGTTGACGATACCCACGATATTGTCGGGATCGCTGTCGTACACAGGCATGCGCGTGTGTGCCGTTTCGCGGGCCAGAGACAGGATATCGTCCTCCGTGGCGTTGAGCGCCACCGCCACGCACTTCTCGCGCGGCACCATCACATCGCGCACCTTTTTGTCGGATAACTCGAATACCGCGCGCACATAGGCCGCTTCGTCGTGCGGAATGATGCCGGCTTCTTTGCCCTCTTCGACCAACAGGTCGATCTCCTCTGACGAATGCACCGACTGCTCGGCCGTTGCCGCGGGTATCCGCAGCAATTTGACCAGGCCACGGCCCGAAGTGCGCATGAAGAAACTGAGCGGGGTGAACACGCGCCCGAACATGAGCAACGGACCCGAGAAGATCAACGCCACCGGCTCGGCGATCTGTAACGCGATGGCCTTGGGCGCCAACTCGCCGATCACCACGTGCAGGTAGGTGATGATCATGAACGCGATGACGATGGCCACAATGTGCGCCATACCCGCGGGCCAAGGCAGCGGCAGGCGCAACATGAAGGGATGGACCATCCCGGCCAGCGCAGGTTCGCCCACCCAACCCACGCCCAGCGAGCACAGCGTGACGCCCAACTGCGAGGCGGCAATGCTCCCCTCCATGTTCTCGATCGCCTTCTGCACTGCCCTGGCCCCATAGACATTGCGCGCGACCAGTTCCTCGACCCGCGTCCAGCGCACCGCCACGAGCGAATACTCGGCCATGACGAAGCAACCGTTCAAAAGAACGAGCACGAGAACCAAGCTGATATTAAGGGTATCCATGCGAAGGTATGGCCCTGGCGGAAGCCGGGACTACTCGACTTCGCGTCGCCCTTCCATGGCGCGCGCGAGGGTGACCATGTCGGAGTACTCGAGATCGGAACCCATGGGAACGCCACGCGCGATGCGCGTGACCTTGAGCCCCAGCGGGGCGAGCAATCGCGACAGGTACAGCGCTGTGGCTTCGCCGTTCACATTGGGGTTGGTGGCCAGTACGATCTCGCGGACCAGCGAATGCCCCTGCGCATCGACCGCCCGCAGCCGTTCGAGCAGCTCGCGAATGCGCAATTGCTCGGGACTGGTGCCCTCGAGCGGCGAGAGCGCGCCGCCCAGCACATGGTAACGGCCTCGGAACTGCCCCGTGCGTTCAAACGCCAGCACATCGCCCGGCTGCTCGACCACACAGCAGAGCGTGGCGTCGCGCTGGGGGTCGCGACAGATGGCGCACGGATCGTGCTCGCTGAAGTTGCCGCACGTACCGCAGAAGCCCACGTTGTCACGCACCAGGCGGATGGCATCGGCCAGGCGCAGTGCGTCCTCCTTGGGCACACGCAACAAGTAGAGCGCCAAGCGTTGCGCGCTCTTGTGCCCGATGCTCGGGAGTTTGGTCAGCTCCTCGATCAGGAGCTCGAGATACCGTGAGGAGTACACGAGGGCGGGGGCCGTCAGCCTAGAACGGCAACTGGAAGCCGCCCGTCAGGCGGGCGTATTGCTCGGCCATCTTTTCGGACGAGGTGCGCTGGGCTTCGCCGACCGCGGTGATGATCAGGTCTTCGAGCAGCGTGATGTCGCTTTCTTTAAGCGCCTCGGGGCTGATCTTGATGCCCCGCAGCATCTGCTTGCCATCGACCACCACATGGACCATGCCGCCGCCGGAGGTGGCCTCGTAGCGCTCGTCGGCCAGTTTGGCCTGAAGCTCGGTCATCTGCTTCTGCACTGTCTGCGCCTGCTTCATCATGTCGCCAAAACTCTTCATGTGCGATCTCCCCCGCGTTTGTCGCGATCGATCACTTCTCCGTCGAAGAACTCGATGGCGCGGTCGATCCTGGGTTGGACGTCGGCGACGCTTGGGCGCTTTGCGGCATCGCCCGGTGTGAGCGCCACGCAGCGCAGTTCGAGCGGCCGCCCGAACGCGCGCTGCAACTCCTCGTTGATCATGGCAAGGTTCTCGGGCACATCAACGACCGCGCGATGCAGCGTGTCGGTGGCCAGCAACACGACGTTGCCCGACACCCCCTTCAGGCGCGACTCCTCGAGGAACGCGCCGATCATGCGCTTTTGCTTGTTGACGGCCGCCACGGCGGTGCGCCATTGGGCCTCGATGGTACCGTCCAGCTCGATGCCCGGGTACGGGACCCCGGGTGCTGGCGCTTGCGTCGCCGCGGGGCGCCGAGGCGCGGGCGGAACAGGACGCGGGGCGGAGGGCGGAACCGGACGCGCAGCTGCAGGCGGAGCCGGACGCGGGGCTGCGGGCGCACCGCCCAGCTTGCGCTCCAGCCCCTCAAGCCGATCGAGCAGCGCGGCCAACGTCTCGGAGGCTTCGAGCGTGGCCATCTGCATGAGCGCCGCCTCGAGGTGCACCAGTGGCTGCGGCGAATCGCGCATGGGCCACTGGCATTCGGCAGCGATGCGCATCAGACGCAGTAGGTCGGCCTCGCTCCAGTCGTTGCCTTGTGCGGCAAGCCGGGCAAGGTCATCGCTGCTGGCCGCCACCAATTCGCCACCGCGTTCGGGGTCGATCTTGACCACCAGCACATCGCGAAAATGTTGGGCCACACCCTCGGCCAGTTCGCGCGGGTCCATGCCGCGCTCGAACGCCGAGTGCAATGCCTGAAGCGTACCCGCGGGATCGCGCTGTGTGATGGCCTCGGCCAAGCGGAAGAACTGCTCGCGATCGGGAATCCCGAGCACACGTCGCACCAGGTCCTCGTCGATCCTGGGCTCGCCCGCCGACACCACTTGGTCCAACGCCGAGACCGAATCGCGCATGGAACCCTCGCCTTTGTGGGCGATCAGGAGCGCCGCGCCCTCGGTGAGCGCGAACTTGACCCCATCGGCGTCGGTAGCCTCGCGCCGTGTGATGTCGAGCAGGCGATCGGCCACCTTGCGGGTGGCCACGCGCGCGAAATCGAACCGCTGCGTGCGCGAGCGAATGGTGTCAGGGAGCTTCTGCGGATCGGTGGTGGCGAAGATGAACACCAGGTGCGCCGGCGGCTCCTCGAGTGTCTTGAGCAAGGCCGCGAAGGCATCGCCCGATAACTGGTGCACCTCGTCGATGATGACCACGCGGTACTTGCCCGCCGTGGGTGCGAAACGCACGTTCTCGCGCAACTGCTGCACATCGGCGATACCGCGATTGCTGGCCCCGTCGATCTCGATCACATCGAGCGAAACGCCGGTGGTGATCTCGGTGCATGAGATGCATGCATTGCACGGGTCGGCACCGCTGCCGGCCTTGCGCTGCGTGCAATTGAGCGCCTTGGCGAGGATGCGGGCCGAGGTGGTCTTGCCCACACCGCGCGCGCCGGTGAAGAGGAAGGCGTGTGCCACGCGACCGGTGTCCAGCGCGCGACCCAGCACCGTGCTGACATGGTCCTGTCCGATCAAGTCGGAGAAGACCTGCGGGCGGTACTTGAGAGTCAGCGCACGATGGGCCATGGATTCCCGAACCGCCGGTGAAGATGAAGGGCCAGGGGGTACAGCGGCACACCCGAGAGAATTGCTTACCGCTGCTACCTTCCGGTCCTGACGGGGTTCACAAGATCGGGTTGCGCTGGGCCTGGCCCATAAGACACTGAAGTGGTGGAGATGAGCGGGCTCGAACCGCCGACCTCCTCGTTGCGAACGAGGCGCTCTCCCAGCTGAGCTACATCCCCACCGAAGCATGTTCTGTTGCTCGCGCGCGTGGATGCCCAGAAGGCTGCGTCGAGAGCGGGCATTCTAGCGATTCGCAGCCAATGGTCAAGGCGCGCGGCGACTGCTCCACGCGCCCATTTGATGCGGAAGTGATGCTGCTGCAAGGCTATTGCGATCGCCTCGTGCGATGAAGAAAAGTATGGCGGAGAGAGAGGGATTCGAACCCTCGAGACGTTATTAGCGCCTACACGATTTCCAATCGTGCTCCTTCAACCGCTCGGACACCTCTCCGCTGCATTGGTAGCTTGGATGCAAGCCCCGAGGGGCAGCGCGGGCGGCAAGTTAGCCGGTCGGGGGCTGAGGTTCAAGCGAGGGGGGTGCCCCAGGGCTAGGGGCCAACATCGACCCATTGAGGACGATGTGGCTGTTAGGCGTTGAGCCAGGGAGCCGATTGCGTCAGGATGCGCCGGCCCCTGCGCAGGATTCGACGAGTGGATAATCGACCGAAGAAAAAAAGGAGGGTCAGATGAAGATGGGATCTAGAGTATGGACCACGGCGCTGATGATGGTGCTGGGCGTGACTTCCATGCAGTGTTCCAAAGGTGAATCGTCCAAAACCGATGGCGAGCTGCCGAGCGGCATGGACCTGAGTACGGCGCAGAAGGTCGAGATCCAGGACACCGCGGGCATGGTGGTGCTGAGCGGAACCTTTGCAAATCACAAGGCGTCGCTGACTGGCACTGACCCGAGCGCCAAGGCCGAGGGATCAGTCGATCTTGAGATCGATAAGAAGGACAATGGGCTGAAGCAGGAGGTCGAAGCGAGTGTGGAAGATCTTGCCGCGTCGACCAGTTACAAGATCGTCATCGACGGCAAGGAAGTCGCAACCTTCACGACCGATGATAAGGGCAAGAAGGAAATGAAGTTCGCGAGTAAGGACGGATCCTAGTCAGCATCGCTGATCGAGCTGAGCCCCCCTGCGGGCCCACCGAGTGCAAGAACCCAATGGAGGCTATTGTGAAGCGTTCCATCGCCATTGGATTGGCCGCGCTCATCAATACCGGATGCTCTTCAGGCTTCAATCATCCGGTTCGAGAGGTCACCGCGGGGATGGGCAGCGATCACGTTCAGCGCGTCAGCCTTACTACACACACGTTCTGGTTTGATCCCAACCGCGTGGTCGTCAAGGTTGGAATCCCCGTTGAGTTGACCATCCGAAACGGCGCATTCTTTGTGCCTCACGACTTCTCCTGCGAGGCAAAGGAAGCCGGGATCGACGTGGATGAGAAGGTCGGGATGTTTCATGGCTCGAAGGTCGTGCGATTCACGCCCACCCGAGCTGGCGAGTACCCATTCCATTGTGACGTGGACTCGCACGCGAAGAAGGGAATGATGGGCGCACTTGTTGTGGTCGAGCCTTAGACAGGACTCCAAGGGGCCATGCCGGTCCCCGGTGACTCATCTTGGCCGCTTGACGCAAAGACCCGCCCCTCAGCAAGGGGGGGCGGGCTTTGAGTTCAGCACCTGCGCTGTCTTCTGCCTCGTTTCCTCGGGGTACTCCTTCGCTATCGCGCCTCTGGCGACACGCGCGCTCCTCGGACCTTTCCAGCGGCGAGTTCGGTCAGAGCTCGGGCGTCATCAATCAGGCGCTGCGCCACGCCCGGATCGGTGATCGGCGCCGGCAGCCACGACGGGTTGCGTTCCACGCGGTCATCACCGGCCCCACGTTGCAGCACCAGCCCCGCGAGGCGCAGGCATGTTGCGGCTTCCCATGCGGCGATCGCGACCGCGTCGGCGCGGCCCCCTGCGTTCCAGTAGGCTCGTTGGATATCGTCCCATGACGTGACCGGCGACTGCCCGCACTCCTTGTATGCGGCAGCGTGCACGAGGCGTTCGTGCGCAAGAAAATTGCCGAGGTCGAGCCCAGCGGGAGCCACCGCCGCAAGATCCCAATCGATCCAGCGATTGCACAAGTCCTCGGCGTCGAGGACGATCACCTGCTCCGCATAGAGGTCACGGTGCGCCGCAACGTCGGGCGACGTGGCCTCGATGTACATGCGCAGATAATTCGTCCAAGCCGGCAGTGAGATGCCCGCGCGCTCCCAGACCTCCCCCAGGCGCTGCCACTCGCTGACGCCGTCCCACCTTTGCGCCGTCCAATCCCCGGCCGGAATGATTTCGAGCCTTGCGATCTTGGCAGCCACCCGGGCTCGGGCACGTCCGCGTATGGCCTCATCGCTGACGCTGGAGAGCGAAACCCCGGCAAAAGCCTCGAATAGGAGTCGACCGGCAGCGGTGTCGGCCTCGAGTAGCCGTGGGCAGCAGGGTGCTGGCGGACTTCCGTCGTGTACAGCGCGCAGTCGTTCGAGCGCCGCCGCAACCGCACGATGGCGCTCAACCAAGGCGGCGGCCCGCGACGGCGTCACCCCTTTCTCGATGACCCCCCACAGCAGGCGCATGCCGGCAGGTTCGCGCTCCGCCTTCCCGTGAAATTTCGCAAGGCGGCGCT
Source organism: Candidatus Eiseniibacteriota bacterium (assembly GCA_039917105.1). GTDB lineage: Bacteria > Eisenbacteria > RBG-16-71-46 > RBG-16-71-46 > RBG-16-71-46 > CAIXRL01. Next base: position 9,455 of record JBDSKE010000134.1, read on the forward strand.
CACGGCGTTTGAGCAGGTGAGTTTCCGGCACGCCGCCTCTGGCGCGAGCGGGCTGCTCACGCCGCACGGTGACGAGCGCCCTGCGCACGTCACGCGGAAGCTGCCGGCGAACGACCGGCGTGAGGGATGCGATCATTGCATGGTCACCTGCTCGCCCCGCTCCGCCGCCTTCCACAGCCTTTGGTATTCAACGCAACTGGCGAGCAATTCGGCATGTCGTCCGTCACCCACCAGGCACCCCGCTCGAAGCACCAGAATGCGATTGACGTCGAGCGCGGTCTCGAGCCGATGCGCGATGACGAATGAGGTGCGCCCGCCGCGCAGCTGCGTCAACGTCGCGTGCAGAGCGCGCTCGGTGGCGGCGTCGAGGCCGGTGGTGGGTTCGTCGAGCAACAAGATCGGGGCGTGCCGGAGCAGCGCCCGGGCCACGGCGATCCGCTGCCGCTGGCCGCCGGACAGCGTTGCCCCGCGCTCACCGAGCACGGTGTCGAGACCATGCGGCAGTTCGCGGACGAAACCGTCCACCTGGGCCTCGGCGAGCGCCTGCCACAGCATTGCATCGTCGGCCTCGGGGTTGCCGTGAAGCAGGTTCTCGCGAATCGTGGTGCCGAAGAGCAGCGATTCCTGGAGCACCACGGCCATCTGCGAGCGTAGGCTCGCGAGCTTGAACTCGCGCGCGTCGGTGGAGTCGAATTTCACGCGACCTTCGGTTGGATCGAAGAACCGCCCGAGCAGCGCGAACAGCGTGCTCTTGCCCGCGCCGGTCTCGCCGACGATCGCCACGGATTCGCCGGCTTGGATGCGGAACGTCACGTGGCTCAATGCCGGCCGGTTGCGTTCATAGGCGAAGCTTACGTCTTCGAACGCCACGGCCCCGCGCAGCGGTGGGGCCGCCCGGGCGCCGGGCAGATCGACGACCTCGGGCGCGGTATCGAAGATCTGGACCACGCGTCGCGCGCAGGTGCTCGCCTTGGCGTAGCGCTGTGCCGATTGGGCGAGATCGCGCAGCGGTCGCTGCAGGCTGCGCACGTACGACAGGAACACGATCAGATCGCCGGCGCTCAACCCCCCGGTGCGCACCCGCACCACTCCGAGGAACAGGACGAGGCCGGTGCCAGCGGCGGCGAGCACGTCGACCGAGCGTTGGATCAACGCTTCGGCCCGGGCACCGCGGAGTCCCGAGATCAGGAATCCGCGGCCTTGTTCCGCAAGGCGGGCCGCCTCGCGCTCCTCGGTTCCGAACGCCTGGACCACCTGAATCATCTGCAGGCTCTCGCCCGCGACCGCGGCGATTCGGCCTTCGCGGCGGCGCTGCGTGCGCGTCGCCTCACGGATGGTGTGCACGTGGCGGCGAACGGCGACGCCCAGGAGCGGTAACAGTATGAGCGAGGCCAGTGTGAGACTGGGATCCATCCACGCCATCACCGCGATCATCCCGATCACGAACGCGCCCCGACCGGTGACCAAGGCGCTCTGGCTCGCAACGAAATCGTTCAACACGTTGAGATCGCCGATCAGGTGGACCAGTAGCTCGCCAGAAGGACGACGGCGGTGGAACATGAGCGACAGGCTCTGCAGGTGCCGAAACAGGGAAAGCCTGAGCTCCTGCATCATGTCCTGGCCAAGGCGCGCGAGCAGCACCACCTGCGCGTAGGCGAACAGGCCCCCCACCACCGAGATCACGATCACGCTGGCCGCGACCACTGCCAGAGCCGTGGGCCATGGCCAGTGCGCCAACGCGGCGAATGGTCCGAGGCGCTTCGCATGTTCGGGCAACAGGAACAGGTCGATCGCAAGCTTGAGCGGCCAGGGCTTGGCCAGCTCGGTGATGCCCGTCACCAACGTGGCGAGTGCGGCGAGCACGAGCCTCGTGCGGTGGTGGCGCGCAAACGGGACGAATAAGCGGCGCAACGCCGAGGCTTCGGTCCGCCCGTGATCCTCCTCGGCGGCAAGCGGCGAATCGAGCGTTGCCTCGGGAACACGCACGGTCACACCCGCATCCATTCGATGAGCTGACGGGCCACCGCGGACCAGTCGAGCTGAGCCGCGCGCGCCGCGGCAGCCTCCCCGAGCCGCCGCCGCCGCGGCGCGTCGGAAGCCAGCGCGCCGAGCTCCCGGGCCAGTGCGTCGGTGTCGCCCGGTGGAACGAGTACGATCTGCTCTCCATCCCGAAACAGCTCGCGGACCTGGGGCAGCGAGGCGGCAATGATCGCGCACCCCGCCGCCGCGTATTCCGGCAGCTTGAGCGGTGAGAAATAGGGGTCCACGCCCGCTGGCGCCGGAGCGACCGCGATCTCCGCCCACTGGAGCCGCTCGGGCATCCGATCGTGATCGATGGCACCGGTGAATCGCGTTCGCGGGTTGATCCCCAGCGCCTGTGCACGATCGATGGAGGCTCCGCGCAAGCGTCCGTCGCCGATCAGCTCCAGCTCCAGGTTTGCTCCCGCGTGCAAGGCTTGCGCAAAAGCTGCGAGCAGCCCGTCGACGTCGTGCCACGGCTTGAACGAACCGGCGAACACGACCCGCACCGGAACGCCCTCGCCCGCGAGTTCGCGTTCGGCACGGCTGAGACGTGCCGACGCGAACAGATCGTAATCAACGCCATTCGGCAGCACCCGTACGTCGCGGGCGCCGCGCGTGCGTGCCCATGGTAGGAGCGCTTCTGACACCACCTGAACCCGATACGCGCCCGCCAGCGTCCGCTTGAGAGCTTCGAGGTCTTCTGCCGATGGCGCATGCCGGAAGCGGGCGGCTTCCTCATCGAGCGGCGCATTCACCTCGACCACCAGCGGAACACCGAGCTCGCGCGCGAGGGTCAGCCCGGCATCGCTTCCGAGCGCGAGCCGCTCGAAGACAACGTCAGCTGCGATCCCGCGCGCGGCGGCAAGAATGGCCTGAACGGGTGTCGGCGTGGCGAGCGAAGCAGTTCGGACGCCGGCCTGCTGCGCGCGAGGAGCGCTCGAAACGCCGCCTCCCGAGGGCGTCATGGGGCGCACCGGTCGCAGGTGAAGCCCCGGCACCGGCTGCGGCATGTTCACCCCGCGATGAAAGGCGATGCCGTGCAGCTCGCAACCTTCGCGCGCGAGCGCCGTCCAGATCGCGCGAAGGTGAACGCTCGCGCCCTTCGTGCCATCGAGTGGCACGCCGGGATCGGCACAGACGGCGAGCACCCTCACGCGCGCTCCTGGAACCACTCGGCGAGCTGTCCCACGCTGCGCCTGAGATCGAAGCGCTCCTCGGCGCGGGCTCGCGCCCGCCGCCCCATCGCCTGGCATTTCGGCAGATCGCACAGCAGCTCATCGAGCGCACGAGCGAGTGCTACGGAATCGTCGGGATCCACCAACAAGCCGTCCTCGCCGCTGCGAATGATCTCGGGGATGCCCGTGACGCGAGTCGAGACGCACGGCAATCCCGCGCCCATCGCTTCGAGCAAGACCGTCGGCAGTCCATCGCGGTTCCCATCGGCGGCCAGGCGGCAGGGCAGGCAGAACAACTGCGCGCGCGCCATCATGGCCCGCACTTCATCCTGCGTGCAGTCGCCGGCCCACAGCACGCTTTCAGTGGGGAGGCCGAGATTCTCGGCCTGCGCGCGCAGCCGCGACTCCTCGGGTCCGGTGCCTACCAGCGTCAATCGTGCCTCGGGGTGGCCGCGCAATACCTCGGACCACGCGCTCAGCAGCACGTTGAAGCCTTTCTTCTCGACCAGACGGCCCACGGCAAGCACCTCCGCGCCGCTGGAACTCGAGCGCGCAGGCGTGAAGTACATCAGATCGACCCCGTTGTAGAGACGGCGAAGGCGCGCTCCATTGCCGGAGATTCCGGCGAGATACTCGCGATTGTAGTCGCTCACCGTGACGACGAATGCTGCCGCGTTCATCTTGTCTCGCAACAGGTCGAGATCGGTGCCTTGCTGGTAGATGTCCTTGGCGTGCGCGGTGAAACTGAATGGCACCGCCGCTAACCTCGCGGCGAACCACGCTACGCGCGAGGGCGCGCTCGCAAAATGGGCATGGATCCACGCCACCGGATTCCGCCGCAAGTCAGTCCGCATCACCGCGGCCTGAAAGAACCGCTTCCATGCCTGGTGCGTGCCGCGAGTCATGACATAGAGCAGCATACGCAGCACCACCCCAGGCCGCTCGAGGAACGCGCGCGCGACGTGCACCGGACCGCGCGTGAGCCATTCGATCGGACGTTCCGGCAAAAGCACCACGCGTGCGCGCAATTTCTGGAGTTGCGGATGCCGCGGTCCCAAGGCGGGGTGCTTCAAGGAATAGATCGTGATCTCGAACCCGAGCCGCTCCAGCTCGAGTAGCTCGTTAAGGATGAATGTCTCGGAGAACCGCGGGAACATCTTGACCACATAGGCGAGCCGCAACCGCTGAGGGCCCGCGGCCCTGACCTCCGCGCCCTCACTCATATCTCGCCAATGCTGATCAACCGCTGGCGAGTCGCCGCCTGCACCCCGTTCGGCAGATGAATCTTGACGCGCCACTGGTAACGTCCCGGAGGCGCGAGCTGTCCAGTGTAGGGCGGATCGCTGTTGCCGACCCCGTTCCAGTCCGCCGCCGTCTCGCGCCCCTGTGCTGAGCTCCACACCTGAACCCCGAGGCTGTCGGCGACCCGGGCGCCTGACCACTTGTAGGTCCCCTGATAGGGCGTCCAGGTGAAATGGATCGGCGCGATCGGGTTCGGCTGCGCGACCATCGCGGAATCCGCGGGCGTCGCCAGATCGAAGCCCTGGGCGGCGAGGTCGAGCGGAGGCATCTCCATCGAGTCTCCGGTGCCGGTGAAGAGGTAGCGGACGTAGCCGAAGTCCCCGGGAAGCGACGAGGACACCTTCACCAGGCGAAGTCCCGCGGATCCAGCCGGGATGCTGTACTGGCCCGCTGAATTGGTCAGCGCCGAATCGAGCAGCACTCCCGTGGCATTGTCATAGAGCTTGACCCATTCATCGCCGATGGCCACTCCTGAGCGCAGGACGACTCCGTTTATTGCAGGGCCCGACGACGACGGCCCGACCACCGTATCGCGGCGCAACCCGCAGCCGGCGAGCGCGAGTACCAGCAACACCACGCCAGCTGACCATGCGCGCGAATGTAAGACGCTCGGAGTGTGCATGCGACTGTTCACCCGATCACCACATCGCCACGATCCGGCGGCTCTCACTTCGGCCGGCGGCGGTGATCCGCGCAAGGTACACCCCCGGCGCGACTTTGCTCCCGTTGGCGTCGATCAGGTTCCAGATCGCGAGATGCTGGAGGCCATCCCCCGCGCCGTCCCATAGCGTCGCGACGTGACGCCCCGCCAGATCGAGCACGTCCAGTCGCGCGCGCGTTCCGGCTGGGGCGATGAACTGAAGGCGGGTGATTCCGCGCGAGGGCGTGGGCAGGGGCGCCGACAGGGCCAATACGCTCATCGGCTCACGCGGCTCGACCGCCGTCGTGGCGTCACGGAGCGCAATCACCTTGCCGTTGAACGTGCCGAAGTAGACCGTGCCGTCCGCGTCGATTGCCGGCGCGGTGCGAATCGAGCTGCCCGCCGGCCACGACCAGCGCAAGGTGCCGCTTGGATTGAGGCAGTAGAAGGTCGAATCATCGGAGCCAAAGTAGATGGTCCCATCCGCAGCCACGGCCGGCGAAGAGCGGACCGCATTGCGCGTGACGAACACCCACTGGAACTGACCCAGATTATTAAGGGCGACGACGCGCGATCCCATCGGGGCGAGAATCTGGCCATTCGGGGCGATCGCCGGAGTCGCGTTGACGTTCGCGCTGGCCGTGTACGCCCAGCCGAAGGCACCCCCGGCCCGGATGGCATACACGAAGCCATCCGAGCTGCCGAAATACACCGTGGAGTCGGGCCCCACCGTTGCGGAAGCCAGATCGATCAAGTTGCCGGTCGTCGCTTTCCAATGCTGCGTTCCAGCCGACGTGACCGCGTACATGGAGAAATCGAACGACCCAACATACAGGTCGCCGTTGAACCCATGAGCCGGAGACGAGCGCACGTTACCGCCGGTGGTGAACGCCCATACCGGCGCCCCCGCGCCCGTGAAGCGGTAGAGCTTGTTGTCGCCGTTTCCGACCGCGACATCGCCATTGGGCAATATCACCGGCGACGAGCGGAACGTGCTCCCGCCTCGCACCGACCAGCGCAGCGTGCCGTTGGCATTGATCGCGTAGAACGTGCTGTCCATGCTGCCAATGTACACCGTGCCGTCGGACGCGATCGCCGGACTCGAATAGCGCAGCGAGTTACGGGTGAGATACGTCCAGCGCAGCGCCCCAGTCGGTCCCAATGCATAGAGACGGTGATTGGTACACCCGAAATAGATCGCTCCGTCGGCGCCGATCGCCGGTGACGACTCGGCAATGCTGTCGCCAGCCTGAAACTCCCATTTCAGTGCCGGCGTGGTGATGCCCGGCGCGGGCGACCGGCCGGTGTGTTGGGGGTCGTGGTGGAACATGGGCCACGGCGAGGCGGCCAACTGCGCGAACGCGGCGGTGGGAGCCAACACGAGAAGAATCGGCACCAAGAGTGACCTCATCGGGTTGCCTCCAAAGCGATACCTAATCGGGTGACGTGGTAATCCTTGCCAAGGCGCGTGGAATCGTCGCGCCGGTATTCTCCAAAAACACTTGCGGCCAGGTGGGGAATGACCGAATGCCCGACCTCGCCGGCCAGCCGCCAGCGCGCGTCCTGCCGCGTATGGTTGACGTCGTAGCCATGAGGGGTCCGGTAATTGCGCAGAGCGGCTTCGGCCTCCGCCCCGGTGCTCCACCCCGCCACCGGCCACTCGACCCGCGTCCGGAGCGAGTTGTGGTCGTAGCTATAGAGATCGGTGACGGAATCCGTGCGCCGGTAAAGATGGCTGAGCGCCAACGTGCGCCCGCTACCCAGTTCGTACTCGAGTCCCGTGCGAAGTCCCAAGCGAACGGCGTCGCGCTCCCGGTAGAAGGCGTTGAAAGACTCGCGCTCACGTTCCACGGAAACCGCCCCGAGCAAGCCGTGCCCGAACCCCAGCCGCAGCTCGGCGCCGACATCGCGTCGGTCGAGCGATGCGCCCCCCGTGGGCGACGGGAAAAACAGTTCATCATTGGTCCATCCGCCGTGAACCCGGAGCCGATGAGGTCCGCGCTTCACGTCCAATCCGCCGGACCAGCGTTCCAGATCACGTGCAGGCAATAGGCGCCAGCGTTCAACGTTCGCGCGAAGCCAGGGCTTGAGCTTCAACTTTCCCGGCACCCGCGCCTCGACCGCGCCGCGCACGTCATACCGCACGCCATCGTCTTCCTGCCGCGCTCCGCCGGAAAACAGATCATCCACGTGTACGAGCTCGACGCGCGCGGCTCCGTCCCAGTCCCATGTGCGCTTGGACGCGCCCGCGGTGGTGACCTGCACCAGAACGGTCAAACTGACGAGGGTGATCGCCAAGAACGGGCGCCGCATCCTTTACCCCGTCATCACGGAAGCCATCGGAAGCAACCGATCGGTCTGGCGTCGGATTTCGGCCGCGCCATCGACGTTGATCGCGCACATCTCGTGCCGTCCCTGCTCGAGCGCGCAGCGAACCCCATGGACGAGAGCGGCAGGCGTCAGCGACGCTTCGGTGAGTACCTGAACCCGCTCGAGTTGCGCGAGACGGTTCGCGCGGATCACCTGCTCGCCGCGATGGAGTACGCGCGGCACAAGCACCGCAGGCGTCCCGGCGCCGAGCAACTCACACACCGTGTTGTATCCCGCGCGTCCGATCACCACGTCGGCTGCCGCAATCAGCGATTCGAGCCCCGGAAGGAACTCGACGACGCGACTGCGTGGCGACTCCATCTGCTTCAGCCGGTGTCGCGCAGCGGCGGGCATGAGTGGGCCGGTCACGACCAGCGCATGAAGGTCTTCGGGGAAACGGCCCTCCGCGTGCGCCTGCAGGTAGGCGCTTACAACGTGCTCCCCTTCCTCACCACCGCCCACGGTGACCAGGGCCAGGCGAGCGCCTTCAGGGCATGCGGTGCGGCGCACCTCTCTAAAACTCCCGATAGCGAGCGGTGGCGCGAGGTAACCCAGATAATGCACGCGCTTGGCGATCGCAGCCGGCATGCGGTACTCCTCGCGCATGTCGAACACACGGGGATCGCCGTAGATCCAGATCTCGTCGTACCAGCGCTCGATCACCGCCAGGGTTTCCTTGCGCCGCCATTCCCGCTCGATGGCCTCGGGATAGTCCAAGATGTCGCGCCAGCCCAGGATCAACCGTGAGCAGCCCCGACTGTGGAGGTGCTCCAAAGCGGGGACCAGCTCGTCCATGAGACCCGTCGGCGTCTTGTCGACCAACATGAGGTCGGGCGCGAAGCCACGAACCAGCTCGGTGACCAGAGAACCGCGCCATGCCCAGAACTCGCCCGCTTCCATCCGCAGCGTTCGTGGCCGGTAATCCTCGGGACCTACCTTGGTGGTACTCGGGACTTTCACGTACTCGAGCCCTGCCGGTACCGGCAACGCGCCGATATGGTTGGAGCAGGTCAGGAGCAAGCTGGTGAGGTCGGCACGCCCCTCGAGCACCGCGCGGGCGATGGCTAACGCGCGCCGGACATGGCCAAGCCCAAGAGCATCATGGGAATACAAGAGCCATCGCGGCAACAATCAACCCCCTGCTGTCGGCCAGGACAGTCATGCGGCTGAGACGACCGCAATGCAGGGGGTTTGATTCTACTCAAGGCCTTTCGGTTTCGCAATCAGCGAGATCGATTGTGTCGTGAGAAGAAGAAGCCCCCAGAGTTTCCTAGGGGCCTTCTGACGGTTTCCGTGACTTTTAGCGTAAGACTGGCGGAGGAGGAGGGATTCGAACCCTCGGAACCCTTGCAGGTTCAACGGTTTTCGAGACCGCCACCTTCAGCCACTCGGCCACCCCTCCGCGTGCATTTTTACAGCAAGATAGGGGAGAAAAGCAAGCGGTAGGCTTTCTGGTTCGCCCTCAGGAACACCTGCCAGGGCTGCGGGAAAGCCTTATCCTGAGGTCTCCTCCAGAGCTCCCACCCAGCGTTCAGTTGCGCGAGGCGAGCAGTCGTGAGCTTGGAACGCTTCGCGCGCACCATGCAGACCACAATCGCCTCGTGAAGGGTCTTCACCTCCCGCGACACTATGACATCACTGATCCGCGCGCATCTTCGCGTGGTGACAATGGACGAGTGGCCGAGCATTTGTTGTAGCGCCGCCAGACTTCCGCCGCGAGCGAATCCGGCCGGGTAGATTATCAACAGGATCCACCCGCCGTCCGCGACTTGCGGAAACCCGCAGCGCCAACGCTTGACCCGCGGAAATCCACTCCTTAGAGTTCATTCGCTGATGCTGAATGAGGTTGCCAGCTGTTGAGCATTTCTACGCGGGCGGGAGGTCTGGGCCTTGCAGATTCAGCCCGGTGACCGATTCGGACGCTATCAGATCCGCTCGTCCCTCGGCGCCGGAGCGATGGGCGAAGTCTTCCGTGCCTACGATCCGCAACTCGATCGTGACGTTGCACTCAAGCTCATCAACGCTGACCTGGATCAGCCCGGTCAGGGTCGCGAGCGGTTCGCACAGGAAGCGCGGGCCGCTTCGGCACTGAATCACTCCAATATCGTCACCATCTTCGACGTTGGCGAAGAGCAGGGCCGGCCCTTCCTCGTGATGGAGTTCCTCAAGGGGCAGACGCTGCGCCAGTTGCTGGCCGAGCCGTTGTCAGGCGAGGTTGCGCTCGGGCTCGCCGTGCAGATCGTCGACGCCCTAACTGCCGCGCATGAACGTCGTATCGTTCACCGCGACCTGAAGCCCGAGAACATCTTCGTGACACACCAGGGAACCGTGAAAATCCTCGACTTCGGCCTGGCGAGGGTGTGCGAGCCTGATTGCAATCCGGATTCGGTGACACAGAATGCCCAACGTCTGACGGTGGGTGGCATGTTTCTCGGTACTCCCGGCTACGCTGCACCGGAGGCGTTGTCCGGTACCGATGTCGACACCCGCGCCGATCTTTTCTCCTTCGGTGCAATCCTCTACGAGCTCGCCTCCGGTTCACCGGCGTTTCGCCGCAAGACTCCCGTCGAGACGCTCACGGCAACACTTCGGGATGAGCCTCTTCCGATCCCGGCACGACGGGCGAATCTGCCGCCGCGGGTGAGTGAGATCATCTCCCGCTGCCTGCAGAAGAGTCCCGACCGGCGTTATGGCTCAACACGGGAGCTTTTCGATGAGCTCCGTGGACTGACCTTCCCTCCTGGGCCTGGCGCTGCTTCCCCGGCTCGCTCCGGGAAGGCACTCCCCGCGCCGAAGACCCCGCTCATCGGACGGGAGAATGAGCTGGCGCAAATCATCTCACTCGTGACAAGCGGTGGAGTGAGGCTCGTGACCCTGTCAGGGCCGGGCGGAGGAGGAAAAACGAGGCTCGCTCTGGCGGCGGCAGAAGCGATGCGGCCGCACTTTGCGCAACAGGTTTTCTTCATACCGCTCGGACCAGTCCGCGATCCGGCGTTCGTCACGCCAGCAATCGCCGAAGAGCTAGGCGTGCGGCCGGGGGCAGGGGAAAGCCCGCTGGATGCTGTGATCAGCGAGCTGAATCTCATTTCGGCACCGACGCTGGTCATCCTCGACAACTTCGAACACGTGATCAGCGCCGCGGACGACGTGAGCGCATTACTAGCCGGGTCATCATTCATTTCATTCATGGTCACCAGCCGCGAAATACTCCGTTTATACGGCGAACATGACGTTCCGGTCCCTCCCTTGCCGTTGCCTGAACCCGACAGTGACCTTTCGCGCGAGGAGCTGGCCCGAGTACCCGCCGTGGCGCTGTTTCTGGAGAGAGCGCGTGCGGCAGACCGTGGTTTTCAGTTCACAGAGGATGCCGCCATCGCCGTTGTGGAGATCTGCCGCCGGCTCGATGGCCTGCCTCTGGCGCTGGAGCTCGCCGCGGCTCGAATCCGCACCCTGCCGCCGCGCGCGCTGGTGGCGCGGCTCAGCCAGCGGCTCCAGCTCCTCACCGCCGGAGCCCGTGACCTTCCTGACCGTCAGCATACGATGCGGCGAGCGATCGACTGGAGTCACGGCCTGCTCACGCCACCTGAGCAGACGGTGTTCCGGCGCTTGAGTGTGTTTGCCGGCGCCTTCACTCTCGAAGGAGCCGAGGCGGTGTGCGATCCATACCAGCAACTCGGAGTCGAGGCTGTGGACGCAGTCGCGTCACTCGTCGACAAGAGCCTGCTCCAGAAGCAGGAAGATATCCATGGCGAAGCACGCTTCGCAATGCTCGAAACGATCAGGGAATACGCATCGGCGCTTCTGAGCGAAAGCGACGACGAAAAGGTGACACGACGGAGTCACGCGGCCTATTTCCTCATTCTCGCCGAAGAGGGAGCCCGCGTACTCGGCACCACTGAGAGTGATGAATGGCTCACCCGCTTTGCGCGCGAGCACGAGAATTTTCGAACGGCCCTGGACTGGCTGCTCAGGAGCGAGAACCGGGAATGGGGTCTCCGGATGGCTCTCGGACTCTTTCACTTCTGGGAAAGGGCAGAACATCTCGCGGAGGCCCGCCGTTATCTCGCGGGATTCCTTGATATGCCAATGGCCGTGACTGACGACGCCCTCCTGGCGCGCGGCTTTTTTACACTTGGCGTTTTTGCTTCCGCACAGGGCGACTACCCGGAAGCGATCAGGCGCACGCAGGTCAGTCTCGGCCTCCACACCATGGCTGGTGATGACCGGGGAATCGCGGTCGCCCACAATTCGCTGGGAATTGCCTTCACCGAGAGAGGCGATTTGGATCAGGCTGCCGCACATCTCCAAGCGAGTCTGATTGCCTGGCGCGCGGCCGGCGACGAAAGTGGCTGCGCGCGTTCCCTTTCCAACCTTGCTTTTGTCCGGCGCAAACAGGGGCGCTATGAAGAGGCTGGCCGTCTTTACGATGAAACCGAGGCGACTTTCCAGCGCAGCGGCGACCGGGTCAGCTCCGCCTGGGCGCTCCATCACCAGGGCGGCGTGGCAGGGGATCAGCACCTATGGGAGGAAGCAACGACGTTTTTCGAGTCATCATTGGCAGCATTTCGTTCCCTCGCCGACGCGTGGGGAACGGCGAGCACGCTGGTGGATCTCGGCACCATGGCTCGTAGGAGAGGGCAGGAACGGTCACGCGCGGAAGCGTACTATCGAGAGGCGCTGGTGTTGTTCGCCCGCCTCGGCCA
>JBDSKE010000135.1:0-15687 GCA_039917105.1 Candidatus Eiseniibacteriota bacterium
ACAGCCAGCCCGTCATCCGATACCGCATCGGCGATCTGGTCGAACCCGGGCCGCAGGGCGTGTGCGAGTGCGGCTTGGCGCTGCCTCGATTGGGGGCGATCCAAGGACGCGCGGGCGATTTCGTCCGGCTGCCGGATGGACGAGTCATCAATGGCCTGCTCCCCTATTACATCTTCCGCCCCTATGCCAAGAGCGGGAAAGTGCGAGAGTACCAATTCGTGGAGTACCCCGATGGCAGCATCGAGTTACGCGTGCTCCCGGGCAAGGAGTGGAACGACGCGGCGCGAGCGCAGATCGAGGGCGAGGTCACGAGTGGTTTCGGAATCCCGGTCCGGCTTCGAACGGTATCGCACATCGAGCGCATGGGGCGCGGCAAACACCGCGACTTCGTCAAGCTGAGCGACTTGCAAGAGGAAGCCTGACGCGCGGGCCCTCGCCTAGCTCGGCATCGCCTTGAGCAACATACGCACATGGGCGTTCAACCGAGCGTTCTTGGCAAGCTGGTCCAGATCCGAGCGAAGCGTGAACCGCAACATCTTGTCCTCATGGTTCGCCTCGATGCAGTTTCGCACCCGCACCACGATCGTCCGCACATCGACGGGGAGCTTCTGGGCGGCGTCGACCATCTGGAACATGGCGCGGCCCAGTTTGCTTCGGGCGTCCAATCGCTTGGCACTCAAGCGGACACCGGTGCAGCGCGTTTGGCCTTGTGGAACGTGTAGCCTCCGTCCGCGACGTCCACCTGCACGGTGTCGCCGGGCTGGAACATGCCTTGCAGCAGTTGCAGGGCAAGAGGGTTCTGCACCCGTTTCTGGATCACGCGTTTGAGTGGCCGCGCGCCGAAGTGTGGGTCGTAGCCTTCGTCCCCCAAGGTATCGCGCGCTGCATCGGTCAACATGAGGCCGATTCCGCGGTGCCTGAGCAATTCGGCCAAATGGCGCACCTGGATATCCACGATGTGACGGATATGTTCACGCGAGAGGGCATGGAACACGACCACCTCGTCCAGGCGGTTGAGGAACTCGGGGCGGAAGTGCGCCCGAAGCGCCCCTTGAACCAACGCTTCCATCTCGCGGTTATCATTCTCGCCGAACTCCAGGATGGCGTCGGATCCCAGATTGCTCGTCATGACGACCAGCGTGTTGCTGAAGACGACCGTTCGGCCCTGACCATCCGTGAGCCGACCATCATCGAGCAATTGCAGTAGCACGTTGAGCACTTCAGGGTGTGCCTTCTCGACCTCGTCGAGCAACACCACGGCGTACGGTCGCCGCCGCACCGCTTCGGTGAGCGCTCCGCCCTCCTCGTAGCCCACATATCCGGGGGGCGCGCCGATCATGCGAGCGACGGTGTGCTTCTCCTGATACTCGCTCATGTCCAAGCGGATCATGGCGTGCTCGTCGTCGAACAGGAACTCCGCCAGTGCGCGAGCCAACTCGGTCTTGCCCACCCCGGTCGGGCCCAGGAACAGGAACGAGCCGATCGGTCGCTTGGGATCCTGCAACCCTGCGCGCGCACGGCGTACCGCCTCGGCCACCACGGCCACGGCTTGGTCCTGGCCCACCACACGCGCGTGCAGGCGTTCTTCCATCTTCACCAGCTTCTGCACTTCGCCCTCGAGCAGCCGCGAGACCGGCACGCCGGTCCACTTGGCCACCACCTCCGCCACATCCTCCTCGTCGACCTCGGTCTTGAGCATGCGCTGCGTGCCCTGCAACTCTTCGAGCAACTTGCTCGCCTCTCGCAGCGACCGCTCCAGTTCGGGCAGGTCGGAGTTCTCGATGCGCGCGGCTTTCTCGTAATCCGTGTGCCCGCGCGCCACGCTTGCCTCATGTCGCAGTCCCTCGCGCCGCTCCTTGAGCCGCTTGATCTCGTCGAGGTAGTCCTTTTCCTTGCGCCAATGCCGGTCGAGGGACTGCTTCTCGCGCTCCAGGTCGACGAGCTGGGCATCGAGGCGTGCCAACCGTTCCTGGGAGGCCCGATCGGTCTCCTTCGCCAGACTGACCCGCTCGATCTGCAGTTGGTCGATGCGGCGCGAGACTTCGTCCAGTTCAGTCGGCATGGAGTCGTTCTCGATGCGTATCCGCGACGACGCTTCATCGATCAGGTCGATCGCCTTGTCGGGGAGCTTGCGGTCCGGGATGTAGCGCTGCGAGAGCACCGCAGCCGCGACCAACGCCGCGTCCTTGATGCTGATGCCGTGGTGCTTCTCGTAGCGTTCCTTGAGCCCGCGCAGAATCGCGATCGCATCCTCGACACTGGGCTCGTCCACGAACACGGGCTGAAACCGGCGCTCGAGCGCAGCGTCCTTCTCGACATATTTGCGATACTCATCGAGGGTCGTGGCGCCGATGCAGTGCATCTCTCCGCGGGCGAGCGCCGGCTTGAGCAGGTTGCTGGCGTCCATGGAACCTTCCGAGGCACCGGCGCCGACCAAGGTGTGCAGCTCGTCGATGAACAGGATGACGCGATTCTCGGCGTTCGTGACCTCTTGGATGACCGCCTTGAGGCGCTCCTCGAACTCGCCACGGAACTTTGCCCCGGCGATCAGCGCGCCCATGTCGAGCGTGATGATCCGCTTGTCCTTGAGCGACTCGGGCACGTCACCCGAGACGATGCGCCGCGCCAGGCCCTCGGCGATGGCCGTCTTGCCCACCCCGGGCTCACCGATCAGGACTGGATTGTTCTTGGTCCGACGGGCCAGCACCTGCATGACGCGACGGATCTCGTCGTCGCGCCCGATCACGGGATCGAGCTTGCCCTGGCGGGCCGCCGCCGTGAGATCGCGTCCATACTTGGAGAGCGCCTCGTACTTGTCCTCGGGGCTCTCGTCGGTCACGCGCTGGCCGCCGCGCACCTGCGCGAGCACCGGCAAGACCCGCTCGGGCGTTACGCCGTTCTTGGCCAAGGTCCGTTGCGCAGCGCTGGGGTGCGCTGGGTCGGCGAGCGCGAGCAGAAGGTGCTCCACGCTCACGTATTCGTCCCGGAGTTGGTCGGATTGGACTTCGGCGCGCTCGAGCGCCTCGCGCAGGGGCTCGCCCATGTACTGCGCCGAGGCACCCTGAACACGCGGCAGTGCACCGAGCGCGGACTGGACCTCTGCCTCGAGGGCCGCAGGAGGAACCCCGAGTCGCTGCAACAAGCTTGCGACCGTCCCGCCCATCTCGTCGAGCAATGCTGCGAGAAGATGCTCGGGCTGCAGTGTCTGCTGACTACGGTCCCGAGCGATCCGGCCGGCCCGTTCGACCGCCTCGCGTGATTTCACCGTGTACCGGTCGAAGTTCATCCCGCCTCGCCTCCACTCGTGCCGATGCACAAGTTAGCACAAGGATGCGGGGCGTTCGGGAGAACGGGATCAGGCCGCTCGGTCCAACCAGGGCAACAAGATCGGGATCAGTCGCCGAGCGAGTTCAGGGAATTCCATGGCGAAGGTCACCGTGCCGCGCAGGCTCGCCCAATCCGCATCATTCGCCTCGACGCGCCGGGCAAGATCGAGCATCAGCGCGCGCGCCGCAGCTCGACGGCCTTCGGGCACACCCAGGCGAGACACATCAGTGGCGAGCGTGAAGATGGCCACGGCATCGGGATCGAGCAGGTCGCACTCGACTTTAGTGCGCTGGACCGGCTTGCCCACCAAGCCCAAGACCGGCGAGTTCTTGAGGAAGTCCTCGGCCGCGCGTGCGAACTCCTCGGGATCGATCTCCCGCTCATCGACCGCCGACTCGCCGGGCAGGGGTTCCGAAGTCGCGCTCGACTCCTGCGATGCTGGGGGTGCCACTGGCGCCGGATCCGTCGGCGCGTTGCGGAACTCGGGGCTGATGAGTGATTCGATCGAGACCACGCCCTTGTTGCGCTGCTTCATGGATGGCTTCGTGGTGAACACGCCATTCTCGGGCTCGGGCGCATGGCCCGCGCTCGGCATGGCTGTGGCCGGCAACTGCACTACAGCCCCATTGGGCGCCTCTTCGCGCTGGATCGGCACCGAGGGCGATGTCTCCTCGGAAGTGGGCGCGGCCAGGTGCGATAGGCCCAACATGTCCTTGAGCCGCTGCTTCACGCCGCCACGGCGCGAGGCCTTGCTCGGCCTGCCCGAGCGAGTGCGTTCAACTGGCGTGGGATGCAATGTGGCCGCGATGGGCGGGGCCTGGAGTGGCGGAGGCAGGGCGCGATGATGGGCTTGCGCTTGGGGCGCCGGTGGAGATCCATTCGATGCGCCGCCCAGCTCCAACACGATATCGTTATCCCCCGTGTCGGGACCATGCTGCTCAGAAACATGCGCGCCCGGCAGCTCGACGGTGGGGAAATCGTCCTCGCCTTGCGGCAAGGACATGTCGCGCTCGGCGGGGAGCTCGGGCTCGACCACACCGTTGGCATCGACCTCGGTGATCAGTGCGCGCAGATAGTTGCTCGCTTCCACGCAACCGCGGCTGTACACGCCCCGCACTTGTGCAGGCTCGGGCCTGGACCCCGAGGGGGTGAAGGCAATGCGTCGGAACTTCTCGGATCGCATTGGCTCGCTCGGCCAGATGCGCTGCAACACGGTCAGCGTGGACTGTCGCCAGGCCTTGAAGCTCGAGTCGCGGGAGGTGGCATTGCGCAGGCCTCCCAGGGTCGCGAGCTGCTCCTCGAGCCAACGGTGGCTGCGATCGGTCGCCTCGGAGCGATTCATGCGGACCTCCGTGTCGGGGCGCTACCAGTCGGAGAAACGCTCCTCCCGCCAAGGGTCGGCATCGTTGTGATAGCCGTTGCGTTCCCAGAAACCGGGGGCGTCGCGTCCCGCCAGCTCGATACGTCGAACCCATTTCGCGCTTTTCCAGAAATAGCGGCGCGGGACCACGAGCCGCAGAGGCCATCCGTGGTCGGGTGTGAGCGGTTCACCGTCGTGGCGGTCGGCGAGAAGCACATCATCTTGGAGCAACTCCGTGAGTGGCAGGTTCGTGGTGAAACCCTGCTCGGCGTGGATGATCACGAAATGGGCTTCGGGCTGGACTCCCGCTCGCGCCAACAACTCGCGCAGCGCGACTCCCTCCCAGAGGTTGTCGTACCGACTCCACCGAGTGACACAGTGGATATCAGAGTGCACCTTCACGCGCGGCAGCTGCTGGAACGCGTCCCAGCCGTACTGCTGTGGGTGCTCCACCAGACCATCGACCTTCATGTCCCATGTCGAGAGGTCCACGCGAGGCACCGAACCGTAGTGCAACACCGGCCACTTATCGGTCTTCACCTGACCGGGTGGGAGCCGGGGTTCCTGTCTTGGACTCTCGAAGGTATCGGCGGGACCCGACTTGGGATTCATCTCGGAATCTCTCCTCATTGCGGGCGGCTCAGGCCGCTTTTTCGGGCGATTACGCTCCCGTGGGGGAGGCGCCAGGTGCCGCCCTGTCGCGGTGACACTAGCCGACCTCCCGATAGGCTGCACGCCATGTCATTCATCGCGCGCGGGCTTGTCATTGCGCAGTCGCTTCACCACGGAGTCGCGCCGCTTGGCGTCGAGCCGGCGGGTGCTGGCCGCACGGGTCGGCCGGGTGGCCACCCGCGGCTTGGGTTTGCGCGCCCGGGCGGTGAGTGCAGCCGCCAGCCGTTCCAGCGCCAACTCCCGATTGCGGTGTTGGGACCGATGTTCGGTCCCCAGGCGCGCGATCCCGGTCGCACGGTGCCGCACGCGCACGCATGATTCGGTCTTGTTGCGATGCTGCCCGCCCGACCCTGAGGAGCGGAAGGTCTCGACATCGCACTGTGTCAGGAGCTTCTTGAGCTCTTCGGAGAGCGCCATGGCCGCATCTTACCCCACGCCCGCGTCCGGTTGCCGGGCCCGGAACGATTCGCATACAGTCTGCACCATGGCCATCCCAGCGTTCTCCTGGTTCTCCGCGATCAGCGAGCTGTTCGTAACTGCCGGCGTGCTGTATGTGGTGCTGCGCAACAAGAACCGCAAGCGCTTCTCGTTCCCGTTGTTCCTGATCGTCGCGCTGTTCGAAGCGCTGGTCAACGTGATGTACATGGCGAACCGCGCTGCCGAAGCGGCGGCGGGGCACCCCGCATCACACGCGATCTCCAGTGGCATGAAAATCTTCTTCGCCGCACATGGATTGTTGTCGCTCCTGGCCTACCTGATCTTCGTTGTCCTGGGCGTCCTGGCGTATCAGGAACAGAACGCCGGCCGTTGGTTCTTCCGCGACCGCCCCGGGCTCACATGGACATTCCTCGTCCTCTGGACCATCAGCATCGTCTCGGGTGAGGCCCTGTTCGTGATGCGCTACTTCTTCTGATCCGGGGTCCCCGGATGGCACAGGCCAAGCCCTCGCGCGTGTCGAGCCGAGCGAGCCGCCTGGCTTCGCCGCTCCTGATCACGCTCTGGGTGCTGTTCGGGATCGAGGCAGTAACCGGCCTGATCATCTTCTTCGCACGGTTGGCGCTGGGCTCGGCTCCCACGGTCTCGCTGCATTGGTTCGCGGGCTTCGCGTTCACGTTGGTGTACGCGGTCTACCAGGTGAAGCACTGGAATCGGGTCCAGCCCGTGCGTGCCCGGCTCGACCACATCCTCGGCCTGCTCGCCACGACGAGCCTGATCGTCACGCAGGTAAGCGGCTACGGGGTGGGGGCCGAGTGGTTCGTGCGGGCAAGACCGCCCGGATACGTTTCGTTCCCAGCGACCCTCGCGGCCACCCACAACGTCATGAGCATGCTGTCGCTCACGTTCGTGGGCGCGCACCTGGGTGCTGTGCTACTGCGCGATGCGCGGATGCGCGCTGCCAAGCGAGCTTCTCAGGGCTTGAGGTAGCGCTCCAACCAGCCATGCACCTCGCGGTACCACAGCAGCGAGTTGCGCGCCTTCAATACCCAATGGTTCTCATCCGGGAAGTAGACGAGTCGCGCAGGCACGCCCTTGGCCTTGAGCACGCCGTAGATCAGCAGTCCCTGCCCCACCGGCACGCGGTAATCCCGTTCGCCGTGAATCACCAGCATGGGCGTGTTCATGTCCGCCGCGAAACGCACCGGTGACCAGGCATCCTGCTTCTCGAGCCCATCCCACGCTTCGCCGCCTGCAGCGCGACCGCGGCCCTGCGTGACGTCGCTGGCGTACTGCGCGGTCAGATCCGCGACACCGGCGTGATTGATGATGCAGCGGAAACGATCCGTGTGTCCCGCGATCCATGCAGCCATGTAGCCGCCGTACGAGCCACCCGTCGCGGCCATGCGCGTCTCATCCACCATGCCGGTGGCGATCAACGCGTCAGTCCCCCTCATGATGTCCTCGAAGGGACGACGGGCCCATTCGCCCTGGATGCGCTGGGCATAATCCTGCCCCCACGACGTGGAGCCCTGGAAGTTGACCATCGCCACGATGTACCCGGGCGCCGCGAACAACTGGCCGTTCCAACGCGGGTGGAACATGTCCGCGGTGATTCCATGCGGCCCGCCGTGGATGACATGCACGAGCGGGTACTTGCGCCCCTCGACATAGCCGGGCGGTAACACCACGAACATCTGCACCGGCTCACCCTCGCAACCGGCGAAGCGCATCTCGCGCACTTCGCCAACGCCGAATCGCGCCGCGACTTCGTCCGTGAAACGCGTGAGGCGCGTGGCCGCTCCACCGGCGAGCGGCGCCGCGTATAACTCGGATGGCTCCGCGAGCGACTGCTGCGTGAACACCACACGGCCACCCTTGGCGAACGTTGTACCACTCACACTGCCTTGGTCGGTGAGCGCCTGAGGCGCGCCCGAACCCTTGAATGTGAACACGCGCACGCGTGCATCCTGTTCGGCCTCGAACACCAGGGTGGCATCGTCGGCAAACGACCAGTGCGCCGGAGACAGGTCCCAGGCCGAGAGCCACTCCGCCGAGGTGCGCGTGGTGCGGTCGTAGCGCATGAGCCGCGTACGGTCCGCGTAGAACTCGGGATCCATCGTCCGACCGTGCACGATGAAGCGCCCATCGGGCGAGTAGCGCGGGGACAGTTCGTCGCCCGGATGCTCGGGCGAGAGCCGCGTGATCGTGCCCGCGGTCACCGACAGCGTGAACACGCTGGTGATCAACAGCGAGCGCTTGGCATCGAAGTGCGACGCCGCGAATGCAATCTCGCCGCCATCGGGCGACAGGTCATACTGCCCCGACGGATCGTTCCAGTCGAACCAGTATTCCGAGCTCGGCATCAGGTCGCGCACCGTGCCGCTCTTGAGGTCGACGCTGAACAGATGTGGCACTTCGCCGCTGGTGAGCCACGTGTCCCAGAAGCGGTAGACGCGATCCTCGGTGACATACGCCTTGACTGGGTCCTTGGTGCGGCGCTCGGTCTCGGCCGTGGTGGCCTCGGGCGTGAGGAATCCCTTGAGCAACCAGCCCGCGACGATCAACCCCGAGCCATCGGGCAACCACGTGGGATCGAACGTCCCGAGCGGCAATGAGGTGAGGCAGCGCGCTTCGCCGCCTTCGAGCGGCATGACGTGCAACTGCCCCTTGCCGTTGGCATCCTTGCGGATGAACGCGAGTTGCTTGCCATCAGGCGATACGCGCGGCTCGGTGGCCGACACATCGGCAGAGGTGAGCGCACGCGGTTCACCCGCGGCCGTGAGCGACACCAAGTGCAATTGGGTGCGTCCCTCGTTCTTCTCGAGATCGTAGCGCGTGACCGGCACCACCGCGCGCGTACCATCGGGGAACACCTCGGGGGCGCCGACCCGCGGGAGGCTCCACAGATCCTCGGCCGTCAGTGCACGTGCGGCCTTGCGTTCGGGGTGGAGCGCAGTGAAGGGAGCGGACGTGGCAGGCATGGAGGGATCTCCGGTCGTGGTGCGATTCAGCGAGTGATCAACACGCGGCGCTGTGCGGACTGCTCGCCCGAGGCGACCCGCACGAGATACAGACCCGGTGCCAGTGTGTTCGGAGCATCGAGCTCGATGAACTGCCAGGCATCGCTGTTCGCCACGACACGCGAGCGCGTGATGCGGCGTCCCACGAGGTCGAATAACGAGACCTCGGCGGCAGCGCCCGCGGCAGCGTTGAACTCCACACGCACGCGCGACGGCGCGCTCGCCAAGGCACTGCGGATGCCGAACTTCACCTCGGGGGGCATGCTGACCCAGACTTCGGCAAACGTTCGCTGCGAGTCGCGCAGGCGATAGCCGTACTGCTCACCTGGGCGGACATCGTGATCGTCATAGCTGATGTGCCCCGCGCCATCAGCGTAAACACTCGCGATCGCGCGCCAATCGCTACCATAGTCCGCGCGCTCGACGGTGAGTGCGGAGCCCTCGTCGTCCGCGGCGAACCACTCGAGTGCGATGCGATCGGCATGCGCCGCCGCGGAAGCGAGACTGACCTGCGTCGGGACCGGCTGATCGACTGAGAGACGCTGGGCCATGATGCGTCTCTGCGCGTAGTCGGATTGGACGTCCTCCCAGACGACAATGGCAGCGCCGGGAGTGCTGCGCACCAGCCCCATCACCAATACATCCTTGCCGGGGACGCGGACTGGATTGCCCACCGCGGACCACCCGGGCGAGCGCTCGCCGTCCAGAGTCATCGACGTGGCATGGAGCGAATGCCCCGTCCCAGTCGGATTGCGATAGACGAAGCACACCCCCCCCGCGCGGTCCGTCACCGCCCAGACGCCATCCAGGTAGTTCCCCGAGATCGTAGGAGCCTCGATGATCCGCTTCCCGATCGCAGCGCCCCAACTGGGGGCGCTCGCCCCTGTCGCGCGGATGCGGACAACTGTGATGTCCCGTTGCAAGCTGTAGGCGAATGCACCCCCCGCATCGTCCGGCGTAAGCTTGCAGAACCGATTCAGAAATGCGTCGGGAGTATTCGCCCAGACCGGGCCGCCTACGTCGAGTCGAGTGATGGAGTTGTAGCCCTGGAAATTGGAGACGCGGAACAGACTTCCAGCAGCATCCGTCTCGTTCCAGACCGAATAGACATTGTTGCCAGGACTGTCGTACCACGATGGCACGGCTCCATGAATCATGCGGATCTGATCCGCTCGACTGGCGATGCAGCCGTGCCCGCTGCAACCTCCGCTCTGGGTGAACAGGCCATACACGTGCCCCGCTGGTCCCGAGAACACACCAGTCGGACTGCAAAAGCTCGTGCCGAATTCGGAGTCGGGAGGAAACTCAGTGATCTGGATACCCTTTGTGGGCCAACCCGCGGCGACTTCACCCGTGGCGTCGCGGTGCTGCATTTGGATCTGCTCCTGCCCCGCGGCGTCCCCGAGGCCCCAAATCGAGTAGGTGCCGCCCGCTCGGTCGTCCGTGAGATACATTTTTGGCGTCGGCCCACCGGGGAATATCATGCGTCCCTCGGCGGGCCAGCCTGGCGCAAGGGTCCCATCGCCGAGTAGATGCTGTAAGCGGACCCCAATTGCGCCGGGGCGCGAGTCGCCCCACACGAGGAACACACCTTCCGCTCCGTCCGTTGCCATCACCAGGTTGCCCTGGGGGGCACTCGGTTGCCCGATACGCGTGCCACCAGGTATCCAGCCTTGAGCCACCCGCCCGTCCCGGGTCAGTCGGATCAGAAAGAGGTCGGCAGAAGCGTTGCTGCCCTCTCGCCAGCACACATAGACGCCGCCCGCCCCATCAGCCATCGGCGTGATCTCGGCACGTTCGGCCATCCGAGTCGAGATCACCACACCTTGCTCGGGCCAATCCCCTACCACCACCGTGTCTACGGCGACGCCACTGAAGGCATACCGGGAGGTGGCGAGCACACAGCAATAGACGAGTGCGAACAATCCAAGAGCACGACGCAATGGTGTCCTCATGGGGAGAGAAAGGGCGATTCACGCTGCGCTGAAGGGGGACTCAACGGCGCATAATTCATGAGCGATGAAGAAAGGGTAATCCACCTCTCGCCGCTCGTACAACGCCTTGTTTCATGCGTTGTTACAACCCGAACACCCGCACCGGCTAGGCCCCACGCTCAGGCTGCGCCATCGCGTACAACGAGATTCGGCCGGGCACGACTCACGCCCGGGGCGCACCCCGGAATGGTTGCGCAGAGCATCATCGCATCACCACGAGCCGACGCTGGGCCGATTTGGCACCGGCCGTGACGCGGTGCCTAGGGGCTTCAGCTTTCGCCAACATGACTTTGTAGACAAGGGTATCTTTGCTGCACCAACGAGCACAACCACTTGTTTCATCGTTTGTTACAAGCGAAACGCCCGCACTGGCTTGGCCGCATGGCCGGCTGCCCTTATGCTGCCCCTTCGGCATCCCTTCGATGGCCCGCAAGTTTCGAACCTCGGTCGAATCGTGGCGCTCCGACCGCCCGTCGGCCCAGCTCCATCCCATGCTCAGGTGCTCTGCGCCGGGCAGTACTCAAGGAAGTCATGAGCATCACTCGACCCGATGGAACCGTGATCGCCGATCGCCGCGAGAGCGAGCGATACCTGCTCAACCAGTTGGCCGGTTTCAAGCGCCAGCTCCCCGACAGCGACCCCGTCGAGACGCAGGAATGGATCGACGCGTTGGACGATATGGTGCGCGTGAACGGCAAGGAGCGCGCCGACTTCCTGCTGCGCAGGGTGCTCAAGCGCGCGCGCCAGCTTCAAGTGGGCTTGCCCGGGCTGGTGCAATCGCGGTACATCAACACCATCTCGCAGGAGCAGGAACCGCCATTTCCGGGCGACGAGGAGATGGAGAAGCGCATCCGCCGTATCGTCCGCTGGAACGCGGTGGCCATGGTGGTGCGGGCGAACCAGCACCACACCGGACTCGGCGGACACTTGTCCACCTACGCCTCGGCTGCGAGCCTGTACGAAGTGGGCTTCAATCACTTCTTCCGGGGCAAGGATGACGGCACTTCGGGCGACCAGATCTTCTTCCAGGGTCACGCGGCGCCGGGTGTGTATTCGCGTGCGTTCCTCGAAGGCCGGATCAGCGAATCTCAGATGGATCGCTTCCGCCAGGAGGTGATCGCAGGGCAGGGGTTATCCAGCTATCCGCACCCGCGGCTGATGCCGGAGTTCTGGGAATTCCCCACGGTGTCCATGGGGCTCGGGCCGATCAATGCCATCTATCAGGCGCGTTTCAACCGCTACCTGCATGCGCGGGGTCTGCGCGACACCTCGAACTCGCGCGTCTGGGCGTTCCTGGGCGATGGCGAACAGGATGAACCCGAATCGATCGGCGCGCTGTCGATCGCCGCGCGCGAAGGGCTGGACAACCTCACGTTCGTCGTGAACTGCAATCTCCAGCGCCTCGACGGACCGGTGCGCGGCAACAGCAAGATCATCCAGGAGCTGGAGTCGATTTACACGGGTGCCGGCTGGAACGTGATCAAAGTGGTCTGGGCACGCGAGTGGGATGCCCTTTTGGGCAAGGACTACGATGGCGTGCTCGTGGACCGCATGAACGAAACGGTGGACGGCGATTGGCAGAAGTATGTGACAGAATCCGGCGCGTACATCCGCGAACACTTCTTCGGCGCCGATCCCCGCCTGCTCAAGATGGTCGAGCACCTCACGGACGATGAGATCAAGGCGCTGCGTCGCGGCGGGCATGATTACAACAAAATCCATGCGGCCTACTCCGCGGCGCTTGCCACCAAGGGCCAGCCCACGGTGATCCTCGCCAAGACGGTCAAGGGTTGGACGCTGGGCACCGCCGCCGAGGCGCGAAACATGACGCACCAGAAGAAGAAGCTGGATGTGGAGGAACTGAAGAAGTTCCGTGATCGCCTCGAGTTGCCGATCTCGGACCGCAAGTTGCAGGACCCGCCATTCTTCCACCCCGGCGCCGACAGCCCCGAGGTGAAGTACATGCTCGAGCGGCGCCGCCAGTTGAATGGCTCGGTCCCCAAGCGCCTGGCGCGGTCCAAGGCGCTGGCACCAGCCGGCGCCAAGGTGTTCAACGAGTTCGATGGGGGCACTGGGGCGAACCAACTGGTGTCGACCACGATGGTGTTCGGCAAACTGCTGCGCAACCTGCTGCGCGACCCCAACTACGGCAAGCTGGTGGTGCCGATCATCCCTGATGAGGCGCGCACATTCGGCATGGAAGTGCTGTTCCGCGAGATCGGCATCTACCAGCCCTTCGGCCAGAAGTACGAGCCGGTGGATTCCAAGCTGGTGCTGTCTTACACCGAACGGCCCGACGGCCAGTTGCTTGAGGAAGGCATCACCGAGGCGGGCTCCATGGCGTCGTTCACCGCAGCGGGGACCAGCCATTCCACGCACAGCGTGCCCACCATTCCGTTCTACATTTTCTACTCCATGTTCGGCTTCCAACGCACGATGGATCTGATCTGGGCGTTCGGGGATGCCCGCGGGCGCGGCTTCCTGTTGGGCGCAACTGCAGGCCGCACCACGCTGAACGGTGAAGGGCTGCAGCATGAGGATGGCCACAGCCAGTTGCTGGCGTCGGCCGTCCCCAACTGCCTGGCTTACGATCCCGCGTTCGCGTTCGAACTGGCCACGATCGTTCAGGACGGCCTGCGGCGCATGTACGAAACGGGCGAGGACGTCTTCTACTATCTCTCGCTCTACAATCAGGACTATTCGCAGCCAGCCCGCGTCGCAGGTGCCGAGGAAGGCATCCTCAAGGGCCTTTACTGCTATCGCCGCAGCGATGCCAAGGCCACCCACCAAGCGCATGTCTTCGCCAGCGGCTGTCTCATGCTGAACGCGTTGCGCGCCCAGGAGATGTTGGCCGAGAAGTGGGACGTTGCCGCGGACGTGTGGAGCATGACCAGCGCGCAGCAGTTGCGGAACAACGCGCTGTCGGTGGAGCGGTGGAACCGCCTGCATCCGACCGAACCGCCGCGCGTGCCCTATGTGGTGCAGGCGTTGGCCGGCGCCAAGGGGCCGATCGTGGCGACGAGCGACTGGATGAAGTCGGTCAACGACATGCCGGCGCGGTGGATTCCCAACCGGTTCACCGCATTGGGCACCGATGGCTACGGCCGTAGCGACACGCGTGAGTCGTTGCGCCGCCACTTCGAGATCGACGCGGAGCACGTGGTGGTGAGCGTGCTGCATTCGCTCATGCTCGACGGCAAGGTCAAGCCCGAGATCGTGGCGCAGGCGATCCGCGAATACGACCTTTCCACCGAGAAGGTCGATCCGCGGGAAGCATGATCCCGGCCATTCTCGCCGCGTGCGCGCTGCCGATGCTATTGGTTGGCGCGCACGCGGCGTACTCGGCCTGGGTGGCACGGCGTCATCCGCCCGAAGGGGAGTCCTTCAACGCGCACGGCGCGCGCCAGCACGGCGTGACGCGCGGCAGTGGTCCGCTGGTGGTGTTGTTGCACGGCGCCGACGGTGTGCATCATGATTTCCCTCCCGCGCTCATCGACATGTTGGCCACGGACCACACCGTGCTTGCACTGGATCGGCCCGGGCATGGGCACAGCGCCCGGGTGCCCGGCATGCACGGCCTGGCGGCCCACTCGGCGGCGCTGCGGGCGGTGCTGCGCGCGCGCACGATGGGGCCCGCGATACTGGTGGGACATTCCTACGGCGCGATCGTGGCGCTGCGCACGGCGCTGGATGAACCCGCGCTCGTGCGTGCCGTGCTCGCCGTCACTCCGGTATTCGCCACCGATGCGCGCAACCAGCGCTGGGCGCGAATCGCTACTTGGGGCCCGATCGCCACGCTCACGGCGTGGACCTGTACGCTGCCCGTTGCATTGGCGGCAACCCCGGCGATCCGAAGCGACGCGTGGTATCCGGTGGTGCCACCGAGCGGGCTCTCGGCATCGCGCGCGTTTCCACTGCGGCCTGCGCAACTGCTGGTCGCGGTCGATGATCTGCGCCGCTTGGGCCCCGACCTCGCGTCCCTCGTCGCGGACCTGTCGCGGCTGGCCGTGCCGCTCACGGTGCTCGCCGGGGAGCTGGACCGCATCACGCCTTGGGAGACCCATGCACTCGCCCTGCATCAGCGCGTGGCGGGCTCCTACCTGGTGCGCGTTGCCGATGGCGGACATTGGCTCATGCGCCAGCGTCCTGAGTGCGTATTCGAGCAGGTGCAGCGATTGACGCACATGGCACATGGGGTCAGGGCCACGGAGCAGGAATGAGCAGACGAAACGCCCCACCCGCTGCGCCCCGCCGCCGCCACACGGTCGCGCCACGAGCCGCGACCGCGACAGTCGAGACGTTCGCGCCCGCGACCCCATCTCGGCGCGAGTGGTGGACTGCCGTGATCGCGGTGGTGATGCTGTGGGCCGGATTGTTCTTCCCCCACCTCTTCCTCGGGCAACGAGTGGTGTCCGGCGACTCGTCGTACTATCGCCCGTTCGCCGAGTTCTCGCGTGGGCGCTGGAGCGAGTCTCGCGAGCGCACCTACTGGAACCCGTATGTCTTCATGGGGATCGAGTCGGTCTCGAGTTTCGCCGATTCCCGCCCGCAGTACCTGCCCGGCCCACTGCTCGACCTCACCGAGCGTCTGCATGAGCCCGCACCCGCGCCGCAGCTCTGGCTGTTGCTCGCGCATCTGGGTGCGGCGCTGAGTGTCATGGCGCTCGCGAGGCGATTGTGGGGCGGGGACCATTGGTGCTGCTCGGTTGGCGCGGTGGTGTGGCTGTTCGCGATTCCCGTCCTGGGTCCATTCGCACACGGGTTCGACGCTCAGATGTTGGCCGATGCGATGCTCCCGGTCGTGCTGCTGGGCACACACATGGCGATCACCGGGAAGGGGCCACGCACGATGCTCCTCGGTGCTTTGACGTTGGCG
>JBDSKE010000136.1:0-10953 GCA_039917105.1 Candidatus Eiseniibacteriota bacterium
GGGTCGCCAGCCTGCTTGCTGGCAAGCGAGGGGAGCCAGCCCGCCAGTGAGACCTCGTCGGCGATGGGCACGATGCGGGCGCCCAGGGCCGCGAGCCAGGGCCGTGCCGGACCCGCGAGCGCCGCCACGAGCGCAAGGAGCGCCAAGGACACGCCGGTCACCCCGCCGCCCAATCCGGGCCACCACGAAGCGGCCAGGTATTCGCCAGCCATCGCCAGGAGAATGGCGGCGATCGCGGCAATCGCCAAGGCCGAGACCGCCCGTAGCGCGACGCGGAAATCGAACACCCGATGCACCGAGATGGCCCACGCGAAGGAGGCGGGGATCAGGACGGTGAACGGGAGACACCAGCGTTCAAAGGGTAGTGGTAATCCCGGCGAGACATTGCGCACCACCACGAGCACGGCCAGTGGGAGCACCCCCATCACAGTGCCGAAGAATGCCACCCGCAGGCGCCGGCGCGCGTCGCCGGCGGGGGCTCGGGCGAAGCTGACGGCGAACAGCAACAGCCCACCGAGCAGGCCCGCGCCCACCCAGACCGCCGTCGCGACCCACAGGCCCGGGACCATGGAGTTCCAGGCGCCACGCCCGAACACGGCCTCCACCTCCACCGCCAGAAGCGCGGCGATCAACGCGAATGACCCGATGTAAAGCGCGCGCACATAAGCGCCGGCACGCGGTCGTTCGCGCGGCTCCGGAAACAACACGAAGAAGTGGCAGAAGAGCGCAGGGAGCAGAATCTGCGAGGCGAGTGAGACCAGGTCGTAAAGCGCGAACCAGAAGCCGGAGGCCAGCGTCGGGCGGGGCGCGGACAGTGCCGTGAACGCCAGGCAAAGCAATAGGAACACACGCGTGAGCCGGTCGCGACGTTCGCTCCACACCCATCCTCCCAGAAGGAGGAACGCGCTGGAGACCGCGAACATGAGCACCCGGTAACGTCGATCGACATCGGGTAGGGGTTCGGGCGCGATCCATACCGGAGTGGTGATGTGGTCGCGCTCGCGCAACAACAGCAGCGGACGGCCCGGCGCTGCCGCCGCGATCGGGTCCACACCCAGCATGCCGCTGGTGCGCGTGGCCCCGGGCGGGCGCAGGAGGTCCCCCGGGCGCAAGCCAGCGCGAGCGCCCGGGCTGGCCGGGGTCACGGTGGCCACTTCAGCGCCACGGAGCTTGATCCCCGTGTAACCGGTGCGGGTGAGGCTGAATGCCGAGACGACCAGCGCTGCAGTGGCAGGCAACAACAACCACGAGAGCGTGCGCGCGACCAAGCCGCGTTCCATGGAATACCTTTCCTCCCGGGAGAACGCAGGCATGTTGGTCACTGCCCTGTGGGGAGTCAATACAATCCGTCCTTGGACTACTGAGCGCTCCGGGGCTATTCTGTCGTCAAGTCACTTGCAGGCCATGCCGATACGCTCACCATCCAGGATGGGTGTCGCGATCTCATCGGACATGGAAGGAGCGGAGGCTCTCGGATGCTGGTCCTGACACGGAAGTTGGGAGAGAACATACGGATCGGGGACACGGTGAAGATCACCGTGCTCGAGGTGCGCTCCGGGCAGGTGAAACTCGGTATCGAGGCACCGCCTGATGTGAAGGTGCACCGCGAGGAGATTTACGCCCGCATCCAGGAAGAGAACCGTCGCGCCGCCTCCGGGCAACGTCCGACGGAACCCGGTAAGTAGAGGAACCATGCCCACCACCACGCGCCGTGCCCGCACGACGAGTTCCCGCAGCACCAAGCGCGCGAGCGCCACACCGCCCGTGCTCGAGCTGGTGCGGTTGTCGCGCGTGGCCGCTGCGCAGAAGCGGATCGCCACTGGTTATTACGACCGTGACGAAGTGCGCGACCGGTTGGCCGAGGCGGTGCTAGAGGTCATCCAGCCGGATTGAAGTCCTCGCTTCCACGAGCCCATCCGCGAACCGCGAGTGGGCTCGTGGCGTTTGTGTCGCTTTCGGTGGGCGGGCGGCGCCCCTATACTGCGACGGCGAGGGAACGCTCATGCCGACGTCGTCCGCGCGCCAACCCGGCGCGCCACCCACAGATGCCCTGGTCCGTGCGCTCATGGATGACGCCGAGACGGGGATGCTCTTGCTGGACCCCGATGCGCGCGTCGCCGACATCAACGACGCGGCGGTCCGCATGCTTGGCTTGGCCGCGGCACGCGTGCGGGGGACGGACGCCGCTCCGCTGTTGCGCACGGTCGTGGTGGGCGACGACCTCGTGCGCGAGGCGTTCCGCGCGGCGAAGACCGAGCGTGAGGCCGTGCTCCATACCCCCAGGGGCATCGAGGTGCCGGTGCTCATGCGCAGCTACCGGCTCGGCAGGCCCCCCTTCGTACTCGTTTCACTCAAGGACCTCTCGCAGATGCGCCGGCTGCAGCAGGAGCTGCGCCGCAATGAGCGCCTCGCCACCCTCGGGCAGCTCTCGGCCGGCGTGGCGCACGAGATCCGCAATCCACTCGCGGGCATCGGCACCTGTGCACAGGTGCTCCTCAAACGCTTCGAGCCGCGCGATGACCGGGCTCGTTTCGTGCAAGTCATCCTCGATGAGGTGGCGCGTCTGGACCGCATCGTCACCAGCCTGCTCCAATACGCCCGGCCACGTGCACCCGAACTCCGTGCGGCCGAACTGGCCGAATGCGTCGAGAAGGTGCGGCAGCTCTCCCACGACGCGATCGTCCAGGCGGGCGTGCAGGTCGAGGTCGAGGTGGCGCCCAAACTGGCGACGCTCTACATCGACCCGGATCTCGTGCAGCAGGTTCTGCTCAATGTCACCCTCAATGCGGTGCAAGCGATGCCGGATGGCGGAGTGTTACGCTACGAGGTGCGCAACGTGCGTCGTCGTCGGCCACCGCGCGGGCCCGGCCGGCGCGAGCAGGATCGTGAGGAGGGTGTCCGGCCCGAGTCGGACTGGATGCAGTTCCAACAAGTGCGGGTGAGTGACACGGGGATCGGCATCCCGCGCGGCGTGCTGTCCAAGATGTTCGACCCCTTCTTCACCACCAAGGCCACGGGCACGGGTCTGGGGCTCTCGATCTCCCAGACCATCATGCAGGAACACGGTGGCTCGATCGCAGTGGACAGCCGCGAAGGCCGCGGCACCACGGTGCTGATCAATTTCCCATTGGAGAAACGTCATGGCCAGAGGCGACAGCCCGGCGCGCACACAGAACGGCGCGCAAACGCTGCTGATCGTCGATGACGAACGCTCGCTGAGGTTCAGCATCGGCGAGTGGGCGCGCGACGAAGGATTCATCCCGGTCGAGGCTGCGAACGGCCGCGAGGCGCTTGACGCGGTGCGCGATGCGGGCGTCGATGCCGTTGTGCTCGATCTCAAGCTCGGTGACGAGGATGGACTCAAGGTGCTGCAGAGCATCCGTGAGGCCGATCCCGCGATCCCCGTGATCATGCTCACGGGCCACGGCCGCGTCGAACATGCCGTCCGCGCCATCAAGATCGGAGCGTACGATTTCATGCTCAAGCCGCCCGACCTCGGTCATCTTGGGGTGGTGCTGGAGCGTGCCCTGGAGCATTCCCGCTTGCGTCGAGAGGTCGATCACCTTCGCGCGAGCGCACCCAGCGCGCAGCCGATCGTGGGCGCGAGCGAGACGCTCAAGAAGGCGCTCAGCCGACTGGAGCGCGCCGCCAAGAGCGGCACGAGCACGGTGCTGATCCAGGGCGAGACCGGCTCGGGCAAGGAGCTCATGGCGCGCTACCTGCACGAGAAGAGTGCGCGCAGTGGCGGACCGTTCATCGAACTGAACTGCTCGGCCATACCCGAACAGCTGCTCGAGAGCGAGTTGTACGGACACGAACGCGGTGCTTTCACCGACGCCAAACGATTCAAGAAAGGCCTGTTCGAACTCGCCGATGGCGGCACACTGCTGCTGGACGAGATCGGGGAGATGGCGCCGCAGTTGCAGGCCAAGCTTCTGCGCGTGCTCGAGACGCGCACGTTCCGGCGCGTGGGCGGCAGCGTCGATATCACGGTCGACGTGCGGGTCGTGGCGGCAACGCACCGTGACCTGCCCAAGCTGGTCGCCGACGGACGCTTCCGTGAGGATCTCTACTTCCGCCTGAATGTCGTGCCGGTGGGTATCCCGCCGCTGCGGGAGCGCGTCGAGGACATGGTCGTGCTGGCGGAGCACTTCGTGCAACGATTCTGCCGCGAACTGGGCCGGCCCACGGTGCGCCTGCATCCTGCGGCGTTGGCGATGATGAGAGCCTACGCCTGGCCTGGGAACGTACGCGAACTCAAGAATTGCATCGAGCGCGTGGTGCTGCTCGAGGCCGACGACGAAATCCTACCCGAACACCTTCCACTCGAGATGTCGCGTACCGGGGGGCCGGTCGCAGGCGGGGCGGCCGGCACCGAGGACGCCTTCCCCGCGGGGGTCGTCCGTCCGTTCACGGAGATCGAGAAGATGGCGATCCAACACGCGCTTGGCGTTTGCGGCGGCAACAAGACCCGGGCAGCCACTTTGCTGGGCATCTCGCGTCAGACGTTGCGGACGAAGCTCAAGGACTACGCCCTGGGTGACGATGACGGGGATCCCACGGACTGAGCCCGTGGCCGGTCACCGGCCAGACTTCAGCCCAAAATGCCCACCTGCTGGTGCGAGGTTAGGCGGTCGTCCCGTCCCACGGGTCGGCCGATGTGCTGCACTGGGGTGGTTCCACTCTTGCGAATCAGTGGCGGAATCCTTTCCTCGACGACCTGATTCATAGAGCTAAGTCGCCACTTCCCATGGTCCTGCCCGGTTCCCAGCCGCGGTGGAACCACCGTCAGGGAACGCGCCCCGCACGCCCCGCTTGCGCCCTGCAAGGCCCGTGGCACGCGTGCTGCAGAAAGACTCCGGTGACCGCAGTTCCAGTTACCCCTTCCCGGAGCACCCTCGATGGCGCACATCCTGATCGTGGAAGACGAACCCACCACCTCCTGGGCACTCGCGGAAGGCCTGTCGGACGACGGCTACACCATCGACACCTTCCGCTCTGCTGAAGAGGCCATGGTGTGGCTGCGCGAAGGTACGAGCGATTTGGTCATCTCCGACCTGCGTCTTCCCGGCATGAGCGGCCTCCAGCTCGCGAAGAAGCTGCGCCGGGGCAAGCACTCGCAGCCGGTCATCATCGTCACGGCCTATGGCTCACCGGAAACGCTGCGTGACCTGCGGGCAGTCGGCGTCAGCGAGGTGTTTCCCAAGCCGTTCCACGTGGACACGCTTCGTCGTGCGGTCAGCCGCGCGCTCGAATTGGCCGACGCCCGCCGCCGTCCGGCGATGAAGCGGGCCGCATGAATCGTCTTCCCAAGGAAGCGCGCAAGTTGTCTTTGCCCGTCCGCACCGCAGCGGCACTCGAAGTGCTCGCCGATCGCGAACGTCAGGTGCTCTCGCTGCTGTTGCTCGAGCGACTCACGATGCTCGAGACTTCGGCCGCGCTGAACCTCACCGTGAAGCAGGTGGAGCGCAGCTTCAGCGCCGGCATCCTCTCCATCGAGCGTGAGTTGGGCATCGCGCACAGGACGCGGAGGGTCGCATGAGTGTGACCGTCCCCGTCACCGCAGCGGCGGACACTCGCCGCTCCATGCCGACCTCGATGGTCGCGCGCTTCGACACCGCGAACGCCGCGGTGAACTCGTTGCGTGAAGAGCAGCGCCGTTTGCACCGTTTGGGCTTCGAGATTCCGCAGGCTCGCTGTCACCAACAACTGCGCTATTGGTCGTTCGTCCGCGCGTTGCACGCGCTCGGCGGGGAAGAGTGCGCGTGAGCCCTCGCACGCCAAAGCAGCCTGCAGCCAAGCAGTCGGTCCAATTGGTCCCGCGTGAGCGCCACATCACTCCCGAACTGGAGACCGAGCACCCGGCTCAGTGGAGCCGGTCGCAGACTCGCACGATCGTGGTGACCAGTGGAAAAGGCGGTTCAGGCAAGAGCAATCTGTCCGCGAATCTGGCCCTGGCGCTGGCAGAGCGGGGTGCGCGCGTGGTGCTCGTGGACGGCGACCTCGCGCAGGCGAACCTCGACCTGTTGTTGGGTCTGCATCCGCGCTATGACATCCAGCAAGTGTTGGACGGGCATAAGACCCTCGATGAGATAGTGGTGAATGGCCCCTGCGGCCTGCGTCTGATCCCGGCGGCGTCCGGGAATCCGGACCTCGCCGACCTGGACGATTTCCGCCGCGAGAAGCTGTTGCGTTCGCTGGGCACGCTGGACGCGGCTGCCGACATCATCCTCATTGATACCGCTTCGGGCGTGAGCAAACAGACCACCGAGTTCTGCCGGGCCGGCCACGAGGTGCTCGTCGTGACGACGCCCGAGATGACCGCGTTCTCGGATGCCTACGCACTCGTCAAGGTGCTTCAGAAGCAGGGTGGTCTCGCCAAGGCGCCCCGATTCGTCGTCAACATGGCGACGACTCCGGAGGAGAGCGAGGACACGATCCGGCACATGCGAGTGGTCGCACGTCGCTTCCTTCGACTCGACCTGGATTGCCTCGGGGTCATCCCGTATGACGCGGCCGTGCCACGCGCGGTGCGTCTCCAAGAACCTGTCCTCACCGCCTTTCCCAAGTCACCGGCCTCTGCCGCCTATCGGGCACTCGCCGTCAAACTCTGGAAGCCGGTGCCTCGTTCGCCCGAATCCGTCGATGTCCCCGAGCTGTCTCATCGTCTGGAAGCCTAGGAGAGCCGCCATGCCCCGCGCCGCCGTCGCCACGATCTCGCGTTCCAAGAAGTCGAAGTCCATGCCAGCAACGCTGGCCCCGCGCCGCCCGGTCCTCAAGGTGGTGAACGGTCGCAAGCCCGTGGTCAGCGCGCCTCGAACCTCGGTCATTGCGAAGTGTGAGCCCGTGGCAATCGGGATGGTCACACCCATCACCTACAATAAGAACGACTTGCTCAAGCGTTTCGCGCCCCTGGTCCGCCACGTGGTCGAGCGGGTCGCGGCGACGCTGCCGCGCAATGTCGATCATGAGGACCTTTATTCGGCCGGCGTGTTGGGGCTGCTCGACGCGCACGCGAAGTTCGATACGGGCAAGGGCGTGAAGTTCGAGACCTATGCCGTGTGGCGCATCAAGGGTGCAGTGCTCGACCAGTTGCGCGCGCTTGACTGGGCGTCGCGTTCCATGCGCCGGAAAGCCCGCAACCTGGACGGCGTGACGCGCAAGCTCGACCAGAAGCTCGGGCGGGCCGCATCGGAGGAGGAAGTCGCGCGCGAGCTCAAGCTGACCCGCGATGACTTTTACCGATTGCTCGACCACGTCCGGGGCGCCGTGTTGGTGTCGCTGGATGAGTCGCGCTCCAATGACGCCGACGATCAGGGGACGCTGGCCGATCATCTCGCTGATCCGACGGCGATCGACCTCCAAGAGAAGCTTGAGGAGGAGCAGAACCGACGCATGCTGCTCCGTACCATCGACTGCCTGCCGGAGCAGGAGAGACTCGTCGTTGCGCTCTACTACTACGAGCACCTCACGCTCAAGGAAATCGGTCGCACACTGGGGATTTCCGAATCGCGCGTCTCGCAAGTGCACACGCGGGCGATGTCCCGCCTCAAGCTCCGCCTGCAGAAGTCGCTCACGTGGGATGAAGCCGCATGAACCAGCAGGCCCAAGTCGGAGTGCCGACGCCGTGGGGCACGATGCGGGCCCGACTCGAGTGCGAAATCGCCGCACTCGAGGCGCGTGGGGATGCCGCAGGAGCGGCTTCGCTTCGCGACACCCTGGAAAACTGGTGGACGCAGCAGATGGAATGGAACGCCCGCGCCATGGAATCGCTGAGCGTCCATCACGAGATCAACAACGCACTCGTGGGTGTCCGCGGAAACATGCAACTCCTTCTGATGAACCCTGAGGTGAAGCAGTTGGGCATTCGCGAGCGCCTGGAGGTGGTCCTTCGTGAGTCAAGCCGGATCCAAGAAGCTGCGGGACGTCTCGGTGAGCTCAAAGCAGAGTTCGGTGGCCCGCCTGCCGATTCCCGTGCAGCGTAGAGGCGATGGCGCTCCAGCTGAGGCCACTCCCCGCGAGCGCAAGGGCGACGCGCGTGCAGATGTCGCAGCGCCTCGCGTCGGGGATCGCCGGGCCGCCTCGGGTTGCCTATGGGATGCATGTGAAGCGCTGCTCGCATCGCATCAGGACCCCGAGTCGTTGCTCCGCGCCTTGGACGCGCTGCGGACCGTTTTCGAATGCGATGGCGTCGCGCTGCACGCGATGGACGCGAAGGGGCGCTTGGAGCCGTGGTGCGCGCGCGGCGACTGGGAAAGCGGGGCAGGTGATCTGCGCCCATGCATGGGCGTGCCCCTGTTCCGCGGACGCGAGCGTGTGGGTGCACTTGACCTGCGCGGTCGCAAGGGCCAGCGCTGGCGGCCGGACCAGCTTGCTCTGGTGCGCACCGCCAGTGGGGCGCTGGGGGCAGCCCTTGGGGCTCGACTCGAGCTCGAACGGCTCAAGCACGCGCCGGGCCGGGATGCGGTAACAGGGTTGCCGGATTCGAAGGCATTCCAACAGCGCTTGATTGAAGAAGTCGCGCGCGCGGAGCGCTCGGGCCTGCCGGTCGCGGTCGTTGCGCTCGACCTCGATCACTTTTCGGGAATAGACCGGAAGTACGGGCGCGCAACCAGCGATGCGGTGCTCGCCGAGTGCGCGTTGGTCTTGAAGGTGGCGCTACGCGAGGGGGATCAGTTGGCGCGGCTGGGCGGCGACGGATTCGGCGTGGTCCTGCCGGATTGCGACCTGGCGCCGGCTCGCCGCCTCTCGGAGCGACTCCGGCACGCCATCGAGGAACACCGCTTCCACCGTGTGGGGCACGTGTCAGTTTCGGCCGGTGTCGCTTCCGCTCCACGGGACGGATTGGAGGCCACTGAATTGCTCGCGGCTGCCGAGCAGGCGCTGGGGCTGGCGAAGAAGGGTGGGCGACGTCGCACCGCATCAAGCGGTCCATCGCACACACACTGAGGGAACACGGACCATGGAAGAGCAGGCTCCATCGGCATCGCCTCACTCGGACGCATCCAACGGCGCCTACCTGAAATCGGCCCCGCCGGCGCATGTGCTTGTCGTCGAGGATGATCCGACGGTTGCCGAGGTGTTGAACGAAGTCCTTCGGGACCAGCCCTTCCAGCTGAGCTTCGCATCATCTGCCGAGATGGCGCTCGAGTGCATCGCGCGGGAACGGCCCGATCTCATCCTCACGGACATCTCCCTGCCGGGGAAGAGCGGCCTCGAAGTGATGCGAGAAGCGCGCCTGATCGACCCCGAGGTGGGCGTCATCCTCATGACCGGTTATGCCTCGGTGCAGACCGCGATCGATGCGCTGCGGCAAGGCGCGGACGATTACGTCACCAAACCGTTCGAGGACATCGCCGACCTGCCGATCATGGTCGAAAAGCGCCTGCGCAATCGTCGCCTCAAGGCTGAGAACCGTGCGCTCCTCGAGCAGTTGCGCGTGCAGAACGAAGCCCTGCAACATCATGAGTTGCAGTTGCGGGAGAAGGTTGCGCTCGCCACCTTTCAGATGAGCACACTCTACAAAGTCTCCATGACGATCGGCGCCGACCTTGAGCTCCAACCGCGGCTCACCCGCATTGTCGAAACCACGGCGAGCCTTCTGAACGCGAAGGGGGCGGTCGTTTACCTGCAGAGCGAAGAATCGGGCGAGTTCCGTGCGGCAGCGGCGTTTGGGCGAACGCTCAGGGATGATGATGGGGCGCCCCACTTCCTGGTGGGGGCAGGACCGCTCGGCGGCGTGGCGTTCAAACAGACGGCGATTCACTTGGCCCTCGGGGAGGAGATGCCCATGCCCGGGGTGGCGGGAGGTGCGCCGACCACGATGGTCGCTGTGCCCATGGTCCAGGAACACAAGACGCTCGGCGTGCTCGTGGCGGTGGACAAGGACGGCGGCTTCACGCGAGATGATCAGGAGTTCCTCACCCTGTTCGCCTCCCAAGCGGCAGTCCAGGTGCGCAACTCACAGCTATTCGAACACACCAAGAGTCTCGACCGACTCAAGTCCGATTTCGTGGCGGTGGTCTCGCATGAGATCCGCACGCCGCTCACCTCGGTCAAGGGCGCGCTCGAACTACTCACGGACATTCGTTATTTCTCGAACAACGAACAACAAGTGAAGCTCTTGTCGATTGCACATGCCAATGCCGAGCGGCTCTTGTTGCTCATCAATGACATCCTCGATTTCAGTAAGCTGGAATCGGCCTCGCTGCCGATGACGCTGGAGCGCCAGCGACTGGAGCCGGTCGTATACCAGGCAGGTCACAACCTGCGCATGCTGCTGGAGGAACGCCGCATCCGATTGGATGTCGTCATGGATGCCGACCTGCCTGACGCGATGATCGACGCGCACCGCATTGCGCAGGTGCTGACGAATCTGCTCAGCAATGCGATCAAATTCTCCTCTTCCGGTGAGCGCATCCAGATCCGGGCGAGCCATGCCGGCAGCGCCATCCGAGTCGAAGTGCAGGATCGTGGGGATGGCATCGATGCGAAGGATCTGCCGAAGTTGTTCCGCAAGTTCCAACAGATCGACTCCGGTTCGACTCGCAAGGTGGGGGGGACCGGATTGGGATTGGTCATCAGTAAGGGCATCGTCGAGCAGCACGGAGGGGTGATCGGCGTGGAGAGCACGCTCGGCAGCGGCAGCACGTTCTGGTTCTCGCTGCCGGTTGCTGAACGCCTTTCCGAGGCGATGCAGCCTTGACCTTAGCGGCTGTGGGAGCGTAACTTGCGCCTGTCTTCGCAAGATGCGGGGACGCCCACGCAACCCCTCGCGTTGCGGACACCCATGAGCGCCAAGGACGACGCAATGACGGCGTCACGACATTCTGACCGATGGATCCTCACGCTCACCCTCGCCGCCCTGATGGGCGCCGTCATCGGCGCAACGGTGGCAGGGTTTTCGGCGCCATCGTCGCTGGCCCGTTTCGAGGCGCGGCTGCCGTGGTTGGG
>JBDSKE010000137.1:0-10246 GCA_039917105.1 Candidatus Eiseniibacteriota bacterium
GCCCGATACGTGGGCAATCAGTCCCGCCTCCACTGGCTCCGCTCGCCGGCTGCGGACTTCCTGGAGTTCCGCATCTATCGCGGCGACAACCCGAACTTCGTGGCCGATTGGGTCTCGTTCGTGGTGGGCACGCCCGACACGCAGTTCGTCGAGAGCGCCCCGCCCGGGACGTTCTACAAGCTTGTCGCAGCCGACCGGCACGGCAACCTGAGCATCACAGTCTGGGTACAGGCCGAGGTCACGCTGGACGCACCCGCAGCCACACCCCGCTTGCTCGCATTCGCGCGCCCGGAACCGAATCCTTCGCGCGGGCGCACCGCTTTGCGTTTCTCACTGCCCGCGGCGGGGCGCGTCGTGCTCGAGCTGTTTGACGAGAAGGGCCGTCGTGTCCGCACGCTGCTCGCCGGTGAACTCCCGGCGGGTGAGCATTCGCGCGTCTGGGATGGGCGGGATGATGCGGGCTCCGCCACCGCGCCCGGGATTTACTTCGCACGGCTCTCGGCGCAGGGCGAAACGAAACTGCAACGCCTCACGCGCGTGAACTGACAGGCAGCCGGCTCAGCGCCCCTGCCATCGGGGCGGTCGCTTCTGCAGAAACGCGCGGATGCCCTCGTCCGCGTCCGCAAGACGCATGAGGTCGGCCAGATAGTGTTTCTCGATCCGCGCAAGCGCATCCGGCCCTCCGGCCGCTCCTTCGCGCAGCGCCCGCTTGGCCTCCCGCACGACCGCGGTGCTATGTGCCAGGATCGGAGCGAGGAGCTCGGCCGTTGCAGACGCCAACGTACCGGGCGTGCACACGCGATTGATCAGCCCCAGTTCGAGCGCACGGGCCGCAGTCAGATCCTGCCCGCCGAGCACCAGTTCAGCCGCGCGCGCCCAACCGATTCGTGCCGGGAGCAATGCAGCGCCGATTGGTGGATAGGCGCCAAGGCGGATCTCGGGCAGGCCGAGCCGGGCATCCGCTTCGACCACGACCAGATCGCATGCGAGCGCCAGTTCGAAGCCGCCACCCAAGGCGAATCCATGCACCGCGGCCAGCGTCGGCATCGGGGCCGCCAGCACGGCTCGAACGGCGCCGTGGAATGCAGCGAGCATGCCCTCGACTTTGTCGGGCGTATGATCCGCCACCTCGACTCCCGCCGAGAAACCTCGCGCATCACCGCCCTCGATCACCAGCGCCGCCACCGAGGGATCGAGGCAGGCATCCCGCAGCGCGTCGGCGAGTGCGCCGTTCAGACCGAGATCGAGCACATTGAGAGGCGGGCGATGCAGCGTCAGCCGCGAGACCGCGCCCTCGCGGGCGAGCCGCACGTGGCCCGAATCGTTCATCGCGTCCCTGGCGGGAGACTGCCGCGTGTCGTGTCGCGCGGTGCCTCGTGCGTGAGGCTGTCCGCCGCGTAGATCCCGCGCAGCGAATCCGGCGCGCTGGCGCGCAGCTGCCGAAGCAACGCCGCGACACGCGCGCGTTGCTCCGGCAGGCGCAGCAGAGATTCCGCCTTGCGAAGTTCGCTCAGGGCTTCGGGCACCTGGCCTGCGGCGTGATACGCCATCCCCAGCTGCAGGCGAGCCTCTCCCGAGCGTGGATCGACCCGTACGCCATCGCGCGCCAACTCGAGTGCGATGTCGCCGCGGCCCTGCGCGTCGAACCACTTGATCGCCTCGAGTCGAGTGTCAGGGTCGCCCGGTGCCGCTTTGAGCCAGCGGCGATACACCGCCCCGGCCTCGGCTTCCCGCTGCGCGGCACGCAGCGCTCGGATCTGGCCGCGGTACGCATTCCCCAACGTGGAGTCCCTGTGTTCGGCCTCGTGATACGCGATGAGCGCTGCGGCGGGTCTACCGGCACGGGACTCGAGATTGCCGAGATTCACGAACACCGCACCGTCGCGTGGTGCCAATCGCGCGGCCTTGCCGTACGCGACGCGAGATTCCTCGTCACGCCGCATCGAAGCCAGCACCACACCCAGATCGCGCCAGGCGTCAGCGTCGCGAGGGGCGAGGCCGACCGCGCGGCGCAGGGCGCGCTCCGCGTCGTGCACGCGTCCGGTGACGCTGTAGGCGAAACCGAGCGCCTGCCAGGCGCGTTGGTCCTTTGCGTCACGCCGCGTCAGCAATTCGAGCTGGGTGATCGAGCGCGCCGAGTCCCCCGCTTGCGCCAACGCCAGTCCCAGCTCGCGCGCGGCGTCGCGGTGGGACGGGTCGCGTTGCACCTCGGCTGCGAATGCTGCCGCGGCCGGCACCCATTGATGGCGCGAGGCATACAGAATGCCAATCCGGTAGTTGGCCTCCGCCAATCGTGGGTCAAGCTTGGACGCGTTGCGGTAGGCGACGATGGCCGAAGCCAGATTGCCGCTGGCTTCCAGTCCGCGCGCGAACTGGAATTGTTCCTGGGCGCGCTGGGCGTTGGAGCGCTGGCTCGAATCGGCGGGATTGCCGCGGCCCGGCTGCAGCAGTGGTGCCACGGGCGAATCAATACGGACGCTGTCATGACTCGCCGGCACCAGCACCGACGGCACGTCCGCTCGCGGGCTCCGAGCGAGCGCGAGGAGGGCGGCGGCGGCGAGCGCGAACCATGGGGCGTGACGATCCAGTTTCGACATGCAGGCCTTGATTCTAACACGCGGCGCCGGCCGGGCTGCACCTCGCTGCGATGAACTGACCAAACCGGGACTCTGCTCCGTGCTACGGTTCCGCCCCATATGAATCGCTCCCTCACACGTCACCTGCTCTCATTCGCAGTCGCGCTCATGGGACTGGTGGACCTGGTCTCGGCGCTGCTATCGCGCCCTCCGGAACGCCTGCTTGCGCTCAAGCACCTGGTCCCCTCCGCGGTACTGGACACCAGCCGAACCTTCACGCTGCTGGCCGGAGTGCTCTTGTTGCTCGCGGCGAACGGGCTGCGCCTGGGCAAGCGTCGCGCGTTCGTGGGTGCGTTATTCCTGTGTGCCGTGTCGGTGCCCGTCAATCTGCTCAAGGCATTCGACTTCGAGGAGGCCAGTGTCGCGACGGCGCTGATGTTCCTGCTCGGAGTGAGTGGCGGAGCGTTCGCAGTCAAGAGCCGCGCCCTGTCCTGGCGCGCGGTCCGTCCCGGCGTCGTGGCAGTCATCGTGGGGGTGCTCGCCTACGCCGTCGTCGGCTCGTGGATCGTGGAGCGCCTCTACGCTCCTGGCGGTGCGACGCTCGTACGAGCGTTTTCCGAGGCGCTGTATCAACTGACGGGCCTGGGCCAATCCGGGCTCGAAGTCTCCCGCGCGCATCACGTGGTGCGTTGGTTCCTGGGTTCGATCAGCGTCGTCGGCGTGACGCTGCTGGGTGGTCTGGCGCTCGCCCTACTCCGACCTGCCACCCATTCGCGCCGCCATCGCGCCGACCTGGACCGCGTCCGTGAACTGATCCGCGACCACGGCGACAGTAGCGTCGCCTCGTATGCGTTGGCCGCCGATGTCGATCACTTCTTCAGCGACAATCGCCGAGCGGTCATCGCCTACCGTTATCAGAGCGACGCGCTGCTGGTGATCGGCGACCCGGTCGGCCCCGGCGATGAGATTCCCTCGCTGCTGGAAGCCTTCGAGGTCTTCTGCCGAGAGCATGACTGGCGGTTCGGCTTCTATCAGGCGCGCCCCGAATATCTGCCGTGGTACGAACAAAGGGGCTGGCGCTCGGTGCATATCGGCGAGGACCCGGTCTTGTTCGTGGACCGCTTCACGCTCGAAGGCTCGGCCATGGGAGAGGTCCGCCGCTCGGTCCATAAGCTCACCGAGCAGGGGCTCGAGGTCCGCTTGTTCCGCCCCCGGGAGAATCCATTCAGCCGCGCGACCGACCGCGAAGCTCTGCTCGATGGCCTGCGGGGCACCTCGAATGAGTGGCTGAGCGATAAGCCCGGCGCAGAAATGGGATTCTGCATGGGCCGCTTCGATGCCGCCATGCTGGACAGCGTGCTGTTGGCGATCGCCATCGACACTGCCCGCGGCAAAGTCGAGGCGTTCTGCACCTGGACTGCGATTCCCGCGCGGCATGGTTGGGCGCTGGACTTGATGCGCCGCCGCCGCGAGGCGCCGAGCGGAGTCATGGAGTTGATCGTGGCGCGCACCGTGGAACATGCGCGCGCGCACGGCGAGGCGATGCTCTCATTGTCGTTGTCCGCCCTCGTGCGCGTGGACTCGCGGGAGGGGCCAACGTCCGCATCGACTTCCAACGAGGAATCCGCGCGGGCATTCCTCCTCGAAAGGCTGTCGCGTTTCTATGATTTCCAAGGGCTGTTCCATTGGAAGCGGAAGTTCGCGCCGCTGCTGGAGCACCGCTATCTGGTCTACCCCTCGCCACTGGCACTGCCGGCCTTGGCGCTGGCGCTGGCCCGTGTCCAGAGCCCCGTTGGGCTGCTCTCGTACTTGATGCCTGGCACCCGCTCCGTGCTCCCGTCAAGAGACCAAACCGGATGAATGCGCGGATCCCGCTCGTGGACGCAGTGCGGATCGAACGCGCAGAGGCTAGAGCCTGGCTCGATCTGCACGCGGCGGCTCCGCAAGGGGCAATCGATTCACTGGGACTGAGAGCCCGAACGCTGGGTTCGGTGGCGCTCCTGGCGGCGGACCACTCGGATTCGCTCCTGCACAACCGCGTCATCGGCGTGGGGCTGTTGGAGCCCGCGAGCGATGCGTTGTTGGATCGGGTTGCCCAGCACTACGCGCGCAACGCTTCGGGATACGCTATCAACCTTTGTCCGCTGGCCGAGCCGCACGACACCCCCGACCAACTGGCGCGGCGGGGCTTCCAGACCTTCTTCCACCATGTGAAGTGGGTGCGCGGCGCGACGATGCCAGAGTCCGCGAGGACGGATCTGCGCATCGCGCCCGTCCAACTGGCAGACGCCGAGTGCTTTTCTGAAACCGTCCATGAGCACGACACGCCCGCGCGCGAGGCCCAATTGGCATGGACGGCCGCGTCGGTGGGCCGACCCCGATGGACCCACCTGCTCGCCTGGGATGGCGGGCAGCCGGTGGCCGGCGCCGCTGTTTTCGTGGATGGCGATACCGCGTGGCTCGGTCAGGCGCACACGCGCGAATCCTTCCGGCGCCGTGGGGCGCAGCAGGCGTTGCTGTCCGAGCGCATCCGGCTGGCGATTGCCGCGGGTGCGACGCTGTTCACCACCGAAACGGCGCCCGATTGGCCTGATCTGCCGCGCGAGTCGCTCCGAAATGTGGCGCGCGCCGGATTCCGGGTGGCCTAC
Source organism: Candidatus Eiseniibacteriota bacterium (assembly GCA_039917105.1). GTDB lineage: Bacteria > Eisenbacteria > RBG-16-71-46 > RBG-16-71-46 > RBG-16-71-46 > CAIXRL01. The sequence goes on from JBDSKE010000137.1 coordinate 5,225, forward strand.
CAGCGCCCCAGTTGGATCCGCTTGGCCAGTTGAGGGCCGCGCCGTGAGCACGAACCCCGCGATGGCGAACGCCATCGCGGGGTCATGTGAACGCAATCGCCGGCGCGGATCACTTGCCGGTGAAGTTGCCTTTGCGCTTCTCGATGTAGGCGGCAAGACCTTCCTTCGCATCATCCCCCTGGAACAGCAATTGCTGCAATTCGCGCTCCACGGCAAGGGCGGACTCGAACGGCAGGTCCGCGCCCGACTGCACCGCGCGCTTGATGCGGCCTACCGCCTTGGCGGCGCGGTTCGGAGGGCAGAACTGCTCGGCGTAGGTCTGGATCCGGTCGAAGAACTCCTGCGCGGTCGCGGTCTCCCAGACATCGTTGATGATTCCCAGGGTGTGCGCCTTCTCGAATCCGAACACCTCGGCGGTGACCATCAGTTCGATCGCCTGTGATTTATTGACCAGACGAGCCAGGCGCTGAGTACCGCCCGTGCCCGGAAGCACGCCGAGGTTCACCTCCGGCAGCCCGACCTTGCCAGAACCCTTGCGAGCGATGCGGATGTCCGCGGCCATCGCGATCTCGAGCCCGCCGCCGACGGTATGACCATTGAGCGCTGCGATGACGATCTTGGGGGTATGCTCCAAGCGGTTGAGCGTCTCGTTCGCGTGCAGGCAGAAGTAGTACTTGAAGGTCGGGTCGGCCTTCTTGAGCATGTTGATGTCGGCACCGGCACAGAAGAATTTCTCGCCAGCGCCTCGAATCACGATCGCCTGGGTGTTCTCGTCGAAGCGCGCCTTGAGGATCGCGGCGTCGAGTTCCTTCATCATCTCGTGCGTATAGCAATTGCCTGGATCGAAGTTCAGCTCCAGGGTCATGACGCCGTTCTTGAACGACGTGTTGACCAGATTCGCCTGGGTCGCTTCCATGGTCGGGATCTCCGTGTGTGGAGGAGTGAGGCATGCACCGGTCGGCCCTGGAAGGAACGACACCGCGCGGGAGGACGAGTCTGAGGCGGCGAGTATAGGGTGGCCACGAGAACTTTGCACTCGACAGCATGGGGAGTTTAATCGTATATTGACGATTAACGATCAAAGGAGGTTCTTTGACCCCGACCCGCACCGAGACCGGCATCACCGCACAGGACGAACAACTGGCGTTGTTCACCAAGGCGTTGGGCCATCCCGCGCGCGTCGCCATCCTGCGCACTCTTGCGCAGCGCGGCGAATGTGTATGCGGCGAGATCGTGGATGAACTGCCGCTGGCGCAGGCCACGGTGTCGCAACACCTCAAGGTGCTCAAGGACGCCGGCCTGATCCAAGGCGAGATCGACGGGCCGCGTGTGTGCTACTGCGTGAACCCCGAGACCGTGAAGCGCTTCCAGAAACTGATCACCATCCTGACCGGCGCGTGCTGCGCTCTGTGAGGCGAACATGAACGAACTCAAAGTCATCGGCGAAGCGACCGATATCCGCACGGCTGTGCGCGAGAAGTATGGAGCGGTGGCCGAAGGGAAGGCGAACAGTTGTGGCTGCTGCCAGGGCCCCACCGACCCGGGTGCGGTGCTCACCGAGTTGGGCTACTCCGCCGATCAGGCTGCCGCGATTCCTGAAGGCGCGAACCTGGGATTGGGCTGTGGCAATCCGATCGCGCACGCCGGGTTGAAACCTGGTGAAGTGGTGCTGGACCTTGGCTCAGGGGGCGGCATCGACTGCTTCCTTGCTGCGCGCGAGGTTGGCCCAAGTGGTCATGTGATCGGGGTCGACATGACTCCGGCCATGCTCGAGCGGGCTCGCGCCACGGCACAACGCATGGGCACCACCAACGTCGAGTTCCGCCTGGGTGAGATCGAACACCTGCCGCTGGCGGACGCCAGCGTGGACGTGATCATCTCCAACTGTGTCGTGAACCTCTCGCCCCAGAAATCGCAGGTGTTCCAAGAAGCGCTGCGCGTGCTCAAGCCGGGCGGTCGGCTGATGGTGAGCGACCTGGTGCTCACGCGGGCGCTCGCGCCGGAGTTGCTCGCGAACGTGGAGTTGTATGTGGGATGCGTCGCGGGCGCGGCGCAGAAGGAGGAGTTCCTTGGGCTCATGCGCGAGGCGGGTTTCGAGCAAGTGGAAGTCGTCGAGGAGCGGGCCTATGCCGTGGGCATGGAATCCCTGACCGAGGGCAGCCCCGAACGTGATGCGTTCAACGCCGTGGTATCAGTGAAGGTCCAAGCCACCAAAGCCGCACGCTGAGCTGGAGATCTGGACGCAGGCGGAATGTCGGGGCTCACGGAGCCCTGACACTCGCCCCACTGGGCTCACTTTAGACTTGTCGGTACCATGCGCTACCCACTGCTCTTGTCGGCCCTACTGCTCATATGCTTTGGCGGGGCTTCGGCCAATCCAGCCACCCAGACCGCCCCGGTGCTGACTTCGGGCGTCCGTCCGAATGTGGCGTGGCAATGGCTCGAATCCAAGGTCACGGGTTCCGTTGTCATGCGGGTGCGGATCGACACCACGGGAATCGTGGACAGTGTGGTCGTGCGTGAAGGCGATCCGCGCCTGCGCTCCGCCGCAACCGATGCCGCTCGGTGGCACCTGTATTCGGCGCCAAGTGCTGCCACCTGGGTGGAGCTCTCGCTTGCCGCCCCCACGGCCGGAGAAGCCGAGGCGCTGTCTCCTGATCCGGTCGCGATCGCACTCGAAGCCGAACGCGCAGGCGACCTCCAAGGGGCGATCGAAGGGTGGACCGGCGCGATCGCACGCGTGGGCCGTCACCCCTCGCTGCAGGATGATCACGCGATTCGCGCGCACATCCTGGCGCTCGCGCAACGCATGCCGCATCCGCCCGCCGTCCCCGACGTGGCTGCCGTTCCCGTTCGCGGCGCGAAAAACCTACTGGAGCGCAGCATGGCCAGCGCGGTCAGTCTCGACGCCCTCGTGCTTTTGGATGAATCGCTCGCCATCGCGCCGTGGTACGGCGAAGCCTATCGCTGGCGGGCGGCGGCGCTTGCCGGCTGTGGCCGGATCGATGACGCGCGTCGGGCCGTGATGCTTTACCGCATGGCGGCGGATGACTCGGCGAGCCGGGCGATGTCCCGCCGTGCACTCACCGCACTCGCGCACGCGGACAGCATTGGCGCGGCGCAGATCCTGAAGTTCTAGCCGCCCGCGCAGCTGACTTCAGCGCCTGGGTAACTCGGCAACGCTGGAACGTGCCACGATGTCGGCGCCACGATGGGCTTCCACCTGCCAGGCGAGACCCTGCTCGGGATCCAGGCCCTTGGGAATCCGCGACGCGGCGAGCGTCATGTGCGTGGCGGATCGCGCATTGAAGCGCGCCCGCTCGGTCAGGTCGCTGCCCAGCAGAATCACCTCGTAGCCCGTCGCCTCGTCCACCGCGCTCCACTGGAGCAGCCAACCGTCGGCGACCACGGTTGGCTCGGAGGTGATCACGCTGCCCGAATCCGAGGTGCCCATGGGTCCGCCGCGAGTGAGCGCGCGCTCCGTGACCGGGCGTTGCAGCAACCAGGCTCCTACCGCGACCACAGCCAACATCGAGGCGGCCAGCACCAGTCGTGGGCCGGGCGAGATCCAGCGCACCCACCATGGGGTCGGGAATGGTGCGATCGCGCCGTCCGGCGCAGGCCGGACCTCGGCGCCCAGCTCATCGATGAAACGGTCCAACTCGGCATCGGCCTCGCTTGCTCTGGCCTGGGGAGGAAGCGGCTGGGGGGCGACGAACGCCCTCAAGGCGAGCCACTGGGCCTGACATCGCGGACAATCGTCAAGATGGGCCCGCAGGGGCGAACCCTTGGGCGATTCTGCGGCGCCAGCCAGCAGGTCGACCGGGATGCAGGACTCACTCGTCATCGAAGCCCCTCCCCATTCGCTCTCCTTTGCAGCGCTGCCTTCAGTTTGCGGCGAGCCGTCTGCAACAACCCTCGCGCTCCCGAAGCGCTGTCCAGGCCCATCAACTCGGTGATGCGCTCAACCGGCAACTCTTCATAGGCGCGAAGCCACAGCGCCAAACGTTCACGTTCGTCAAGATGGGCACGCATCAATTGCAGCACTTGCTCCTGCGAGGACTTCCATTGCCATGCTTCGTCCGGCCCCGGCGCGCCGTCCACTGGTTCGTGGACCTCGTCATCGAGGCGCTCGATCCGACGGCGGCGCAACTCCGACAGACAACGATTGCGGACCACCGTGTAAATCCACGACCCCACCTGCGCGCGCGCTTCGAAAGCAGGCAGGGCGCGATGGATCGAGACGAGACAATCCTGTGCAAGTTCCATGGAACGCTCGCGCTCGCGCACGAGGTGGTAACACCAAGCGAACACGCGACTGCGCCAGCGCTTCAGCAGTTCGGAAGCGGCGCGACGCCCTGCCGGCCCATCGGGGTCAGCCTGGAGGTCACGGACCAGCTGTTCGTCGCTCCGGATTTCTTCCATGGATGGAACGCGCGTTCTCCCGGGTCGTCACAGGCTCTCAACGAGGATCCGCTCGCCGGGGGGTATCTTACGCTCGCGCAGGGCCCTAGGGGAGCACGCCAGGGAGCAGCGAGCGACGCGGGATGAGTCTGGCCCGAAGCGTGGGGTCGCCCACAGCCACGAACGCTGCCCAGTAGGCCGGATGGGCAGTGGCCGGGTCGGCTCGCAGGATGGATCGCGCCCCTCGCGCTGCCGCCGCGACCGTGGCGCCGCGCGCCAGTTCTCCATAGAACTCCTGCGTCCACTTCTGCGTGATCCGGTCGTCGACCGCCCACAGGGTGGCCACTACGCTCGAGGCCCCAGCGGCGAGGAACGCGCTCGAGAGCCCGTTGACGCTCTCGCTCATCATCGGTGAGCGCACATCGGAGTTGCAGCCGGCGATCACGCAGAGCCGTGCACGCAGTCGTTCGCGCGCGATACGGTTCGCGGTGAGCCATGCACCGTCGTCATCACCGCGACCCAACAGCATGGCGGAGTCCCAAGGATTCTCGGGACTCGACTGGGCGTGCGAGGCCACATGCAGGACCTGGCCCTGCCGCATGACATCCAGGACCTGAT
>JBDSKE010000138.1:0-7882 GCA_039917105.1 Candidatus Eiseniibacteriota bacterium
CGCCTCACGCGAGCCGCGCTTCGATCCTCAGGTCTACAAGGATCCCTCGCCGGCGCCGTGGTTGATCCGACTATTGGTCCCGCTCAACCGGCACCTGATCCTGCCGCACGTATTGAAGCTGCGCGAGGTCGATCTGCCAGCGGCCGACCTCGCGCGCCTGAAAGCGGCCGTGAACCCGGACACCGCCGCGTTCCTGGGCCCGAATCACTCCGAGTTCATGACCGATTGGATGCTCGACAAGGAGATCTCGTCCCGCTGCTCGCCTCTGATGGCGCACTGGGCCGCGCATGAGATCGTCAACGGCTCACCATTGGCCCAGCGGTTCTGGCTGGCCAATCGCCTCATCGCCAATGTGGCCGGCGGCGGCGGCAAGGAATATTCGATTCGCACCGCACTTGCAGGCGATGGCGTCCTGCTGCATCCCGAAGGCACGGCGACCTGGCAGGCCGAGCGCGTGGGGTCTCTGCGCGCCGGCATTGTCGAGATGGCGCTGGCGACGGCCCGGCGCGCCGTCGAAGCAGGGGACCGCCGCCCTGTCCACATCGTGCCCATCGTGTGGCGCATGTTCTTCCTCGGCGATGTCTCGACGGGCCTGCTGCACGAGATGGCACATGTCGAGCGGGAACTCGGCCTGAGCCCGCGCGGGAAGCGCAGCCTGCAGGATCGCTTCGCGGACTTACTGGGCGAACTGCTCGTCGCGCGAGCGGCGTCGTTGGACTGCCCTTCGCCGGGGTTCGATCCTGCGCATCGTTCGGGCTATTTCGCCGCACAGGCGCGCGCACTTGCCGCCGTGCGGACCCGCCTGGCTGAGCGGCACGGCGCGATCGACCAGGACATCGCCATCGCGCAACATGCTCTCCGCCGTAAAATCCGAGAGCGCGCGGCCGTTGATCCGCACGGCGCACGCCGCGATCGCGCGCTCCTGCTCGAACTGCAGCGACTGTCGCGGCTCGATCCATCGCTCTACGGCGGCCCGACCCTTTCGCAGGAGGAGATGGCCGAGGTGCTCAAGGCCACCCGTTCAGCACTGGTCACCCGGGGATGGCAGAACGCGCTTCACAACACGGTTCCTATGGCCGTCGGCCCGCGGATCGCGCATATCCGCGTTTCCGAGCCGATCGCCGTGCACGAGGCACTTCGGGCCGGAACCGGTGCCGAGGTGCTGCTCTTGGGATTGCGCGAGCGGCTCCAGGCCGCGGTCGAGGCGCTCGGGCAGGAATGCGCGCCATCGGTGGCTCGATTCCGGCGACCCAATCCGCTCCAGACGGCTTGAGATCGCCTCCCGGGGGCTTGACCCGGGCCGAATCGGGCGCGTATGGTTCGGTCGGTTCCATGAGGAACCAGAGTGCCAGGTCAGGGAATCCGGCGTCGCGGAGGATCCGCGGCGATGGAGGGCGTTCATCTCACGATGAGCACCAAGACGGAGGTCAGCACCTGCTGACCCGAAACGGGCGGCCCCCCAAGGGACTGCCCCATTCACGGAGGAATGATTTTGAAGAAGACCCTGATTTCTGCAGCAGCAATGATGCTCGTGATGGGCGCCGTTTCCGCACATGCCGAGGGCATGATGGGCGGTTTGGGCTTCCATACCACCGACGCGCCGCTCGGCCTTCGGCACTGGGTGTCCGACAAGATGGCGTTCGATGCGGGCATCGGCTTCTCCTCGGCTGACGCTGGCTCCGAGACGCTGACCGACTTCACGATCGACGTCGGCCTGCCGATCAGCCTGAAGAAGTGGGAGAAGGTCAACTTCATGCTGCGCCCGGGCGTCAAGTACAACACGGTGGACTACCTGTTCGATGCCGACGCGGATCCGTTCACCGCGGACACCAAGGAGAAGATCAACACCTTCGGCGTCTCGGGCGAGTTCGAGGTCGAGGTCATGCTGGCAGAGAACTTCTCCGTCTCCGCCGCGCATGGTCTGGCCTACACGAGCACCAAGCTGGATGTCTCGGGCGCCGAGAGCGTCTCGGGCTTCGGCACCACGGGCAACAACTTCACCACGATCGGCTTCCACGTCTACCTCTGGTAGTCATGGCGGTCTGAAATCTCGCAGCATCAGCGTCCTTCAGCCGGCCGCCTCTCGCCGGCGAAGCCAAGCGAAGTGAGAGCCCTCCGGAGCGCAGGTTCCGGGGGGCTTTGTATTCACTCGGGCCAACACCTGGCAGGTCAGGGGCCCAAGTTGCGCGCAACACGCTCTGCCGATGCGGTTTGACGGGCCCGGAGCGGCCCTCCTACCCTGCCCCCATGCCTCTCATCCAGATTGCGGACACCCGCCGCAGCCCGCGCCGAGCGAGCGTGACCTGTCACGTGGGCAGCGTGCCCGTGGGCGGCGACCATCCGGTCGTGGTGCAATCCATGACCAACACGGACACCGCCGACGCCAAGGGCACCGCGGAACAGGTGGCGCTGCTGGCCGCCGCCGGCTCGGAGATCGTCCGCATCACGGTGAACACGCGCGAATCCGCGGCTGCTGTGGCGGAGATCCAACAGCGCTTGCTCGACCAGGGCGTTCGGGTGCCGATCGTGGGGGATTTCCACTACAACGGGCACCTACTGCTGACCGAGTTCCCGGATTGCGCCAAGGCGCTCGAGAAGTACCGCATCAACCCGGGCAATGTCGGCGCGGGTAAGCAACATGACGACAACTTCCGCCGCATGGTCGAGGTCGCGGTCGAGCATGGCAAGTGCGTTCGGATCGGCGTCAACTGGGGGTCGTTGGACCGCGTGCTGCTGACGCGGCTCATGGACGAGAACGCCAAGCGCGAACAGCCGCTCGCCGACCGCGAGGTGGTGCTCGAGGCCATGCGCGAGAGCGCATTGCGCTCGGCCGAACTGGCCGAGGCCAGCGGCTTGGCGCACGACCGCATCATCCTGTCCGCCAAGGTCTCGGACGTTCGCGACCTGGTGCAGGTCTATCGCGCGCTCGCCGCCTCCTGCGATTATCCCCTGCACTTGGGGCTCACCGAGGCGGGGCTCGGCTCCAAGGGGATCGTCGCGACAACGGCCGCGCTGTCGGTGCTCATGTTCGAGGGGATCGGGGACACCATCCGCACCAGCCTCACGCCCATGCCGGGCGGCGACCGCGCCGAAGAAGTGCGCATCTGCCAGCAGATCCTCCAATCGCTCGGGATCCGTGACTTCGCGCCGCAGGTCACCTCGTGCCCTGGCTGTGGACGCACCACCAGCACGTTCTTCCAGGAGTTGGCATCGCAGGTCACGAATCATCTCCAGAGCCGCATGGTGGAGTGGCGCACGCGCTATCCCGGCGTGGAATCGCTCAAGGTGGCCGTCATGGGCTGCGTCGTGAATGGCCCGGGCGAGAGCAAGCACGCCGACATCGGCATCTCGCTGCCGGGCAATGGCGAGGATCCGCGCGCCCCGGTCTATGTGGACGGCAAGTTGAAGGTGACGCTCAAGGGCGAGCGCATCGCGAGCGACTTCGGCCAACTACTGGATGAATACGTCGCGCGAAGATACGGCGGCTGAAGCAGCCCCGCCCGACCTGCACATTCGCGCAATCGGGCCGCGTCACTCCCGGTGGTAGAGCATTCGGCTATGACGCTTGCCGAGCGGCGATTGGGACTCCCGCTCGATCACCAGCGAGCGTCCCGCATCGGCCAGTGACCACCGCTCGGTCATGAGGAACATGCTGGTCATCACGCGCACCTTCGACACGAGTTCCAGCGTGCCGCCCTTCCAGCTGCCGGTCGTGTGCACAGGTTGGCCCATCACCTGGTTCACCACGTCCCTGCCGTCGGTGCGATAGGTGTACTCCATGTGCGTGGTATCCCCGTCGATCTTGACGACTTGAGGCCGGACATGCAGCTGTGGCCCGCGATGCACGACCACATCCCGCCGCCAGCGCGGCGTGCTCTTGGCCGCGGGGCCGAAATCGCTGTGCGGCACATCCAGCACCCAGCGGCCAGAGAGGTTCACGGTTGACCGGGTGGTGGCCTTGGAGGGCTTGCTGGGCATGGCAAGCGAGCTGGCAGCGGCGGCCAGGGAAGCGACGAGGGCGAGCAGGATGCCAAGGCGTCTCATGCCATCTCCGAAATCGTTTCCAACCGCGCCAGGATACTGGCCGCGAATGGGGTGAGGGAAGGATCGCGAGCTCCCATGACGAGGACGAGATCGCCTGGGCGGGCTCGGGTGGCGATGTGTTCGAGCAGGGCCGGGCGGCTGGGCTCGAACTCGGCCTGACGGCCGCCCGCCACGATCTCGCGCACCAGATCCGCGGAGGACAGGTCCCGAACGGCACTGCCGCCCGCGTAGAAGATCTCGAGCATGAACAACTGGTCCTCGGGCCGAAGCTGTGTCACGAAGGTATCGATCAGGTCCTGGCGCAGAAAGCGCGTCGGGCCATACCCATGCGGCTGGAACACCGCCAGCACCCGTGCTGCGCGCAGATGCGCTGCGGCGAGTGAGGCGGCGATCTTAGCGGGATTATGACCGAAGTCGTCGATCACCTCGACGCCGTGCGCGAGCCCGAGCGATTGGAAGCGACGCGCCACGCCCAGGTAATGCTCCAGCGGGCCGGTGAGCTCGGTGAGCGGCACACCAAGGGCGCGGCAGGTGGCGATCGCCCCCAGCGCGTTGAAGACATTGTGCTCGCCGGGCACGGGGAGCTTGAATCGCACGCCATCGATGGCAAAGCGACTGCCGTCCCCGCCAAGCTCGAGCGCGCGCGCGCGAACCGCGGCGCGGTCGGTGCAACCAAACACGAGTGCCCCTTCGCGCAGCGCACCGAGCGAATCGTCCTCGCCGCAGACGAAGGTCTCGCGGGTGCGACGCTTGAGGGTCGCGAACATCTCGTACACTTCGGCCTCGGTCTTGTGATCGCGGCTCAGGTTGAGTGCAACGCCGATCGCGGGCTCATAGCGGATGAGCGAGCCATCGCTCTCATCGGCCTCCACCAACAGCACGCCGCCCTGGCCCGCCCAGGCATTGCCCCAGAGGCCTTCGCGCTGAAGCAATAGGAGATCACCCCCGGTGATGACGCTTGGGTCACGTCCGGCTCCGCGCAGCAGCTCGAAGGCCATGGCCGTCACGGTGGATTTGCCGCTGGTGCCCGACACGGCAATCGAACGCGAGCCTGCGACCCAGTGCGCCAGGATCACGCTGCGATGGACGAGTGGGAGTTCACGCCGGACGGCCACGGCGAAATCCGGCACCCCGGGTTCGACCGCCGTGCTCACCACCAGCACCGCGCAATCGCCCTCGACCCCGCTACCGTCCTGGGGACGGAGGGCGACGCCTGTCCGCTCGAGTTGGGCGCGGGCCTCGGGGCGTTCACCCAGATCGAAACCGCGGTCACTGCCGCTGGCGCGTCCGCCCAGCATGGCCTGGTACTGCGCCAGCGCGCTCATGCCACTACCGCCAACGCCAGCGTAGTGGAATCGCTCATCCGAGACCGGGTCGGGCATGGGAACGTCGCCCGCCGCGGCGATCAGCACGGGGTCGCCCTCGAGCACGCGGTCGAACAGGGCCACCATGTCGGCATTGCCCAAACGGATGCAACCATGCGACCTGGGGTGTCCGATCGACTCCTCTTGGTTGGTGCCGTGCAGGTAGATGTAACGTTCGAGCGAATCACAGCCGGGGCCGCGGTTCACCCCGTCCTCGAGCCCCTCGAGCGTGAGGATGCGCGTCAGGATGAGGTCGTCATCGCGCGTTTCCCCATGCCACACCTGGCCGCTTGGCTCGCGACTCACGAATACAGTGCCGACCGCGACCCCCTCGCCGATTCGCTGGCGCACGCGATGCCAGCCGGGTGGTGTGCGGTGGGAGCCCGCTTCGCCGCCGACGCCGTTCGAAGAGGTCGAAACGCCATATTCCGCCACGATGCGGCCTTCGAGCAGCAGGGCCACGCACTGGCGGTCCACGTCAACCACGAGCACACGTGCCGGCACCTCAAGGAATGGCGAGCGCAGGCGCGCTAATGCCTTGCGGGCGAGTGCGGCGGCGCGAACGTCAGGGGCCGAGGATGTGCCGAACATACGAATACAGTGCCACAACGCCAACGGCAAGCGAAAGGGCCGGCTCCATGCAGGAACCGGCCCATCGCCCAAGCGCGCGGCCCGCGCTGAACAACGATTATTGGATGAGCACCACGGTCCTGGCCGACCTCGAGCCTGCCATCGCCGCTTGCACGAAGTAGGTGCCGGCCGGCAGGCGCTTGGACGCGAACGTCAGCTGACGCTCGCCGGCCTGCATCTCACCGTCCCACAGGGTCTCCACCGCCTGGCCCGCGACGTTGTAGACCTTGACCGATACGTGGCCATTGCGAGCGAGCGACAGTCGCAGGGTCGTGGAGCCCTTGAACGGGTTCGGGAACGCACTGCGCAACATCACGCCACCGCTGACCGAGATCTCCTCGGAGACTGGCACCATGGAAGCCAGGGCGAGCGCTGCGTTCAGCAGGTTCGGACGGTACAGCCCGGTCTGCGCCTGCATGCGAGCGATCTGGTTCGCGGTGAAGTTGTTGTAACAAGCATCGTCCGAGTAATCCATGTAGTTGTGGATCGGGTCGAGGCCCGGCTGCGTACAGGTGTCGCGACCATCCGGGCAGCCCGACGCGGGGCTGGCCTCGAACGGCGTGTCATCGCACTGGTCGCCGGGCGCAACGCAGCCACCTTGGAAGGTGTGATACAGGCCCAGGTAATGCCCCGCCTCGTGTGCCAGCGTGCCGCCCAGATCGTAAGGCGCCAAGTAGCCGCCCGGGACCGATCCGTAGTGGATGACAACACCATGCAGCTTGTTGTCCTCGGCGTAGCTGTTCGGGAATGTGGCCCAGCCCAGAAGGTTCTGGCCCGGCTTACAGGTGTAGACGTTGAAGCGATGGAGCACGTCGAGCGCCAACGCGTTCTTGGCCTGCGACTCCTTGCCCGTGCCCGGCGTCATGCCGAACCACCGACGGTTGTCCGTGCGATCCACCGAGGCCAGCGAGAACGTGAAACCCGTGCCGGCGTAGCGCGAGTTCATGTACGCGATCTGAGCGTCGATCTGCGACTGCGGGATATTGCCCTCAGCACCGCTGTAGATCACGTGCCATGCGATCTTGATGCTGCCCGTGGCCTGGACACCAAGCTCATCGACATAACGGCGGAGCGACATCTCGATCGCATCCATATGGGACTTGGGCAGGTCCGGCGTGCTGCAGCGCGCGAGGATCTGCGCGGGGGCGACCTTGTCGGCGTCGCCGAAGGGGGCGTGCTTCTGCGCGAACGCGGCACCCGCGACCGTCAAAGCGAGCACGAAGGTGATGGCGACGGTGGTGAAGGACGACCGCAGTTTCATGGGACACCTCATGAGGGATGGGGGGGGACTAGAAGTGGTCATAACCTTGTCAAAAAAGTCCAGCCCATGACAAGGACAAAATCGACCATAGGAAGCCCCCGCGCCAGCAATCAGTCCAGCTGCACGTCCCGATGCACATCTTTGTAGTAGATGTAGCGGGCAGGGTCGGCTCCGGTGGCGTAGAAGGACTGCGGCACATACGGCCCCATCCAGATGAAATCCCCCGCCTGGACCTCCATCCACTCCCGGCCCAGGTAGTAGACCCCTTGACCTTGGAGCATGACCAACCCGTGCTCCATGACATGCGTCTCGGTGATCGGCAATGACCCGCCGGGCGGGAACGTGAAGATGTTCATGGCCATGTCGAAGGCGTGGTCCACCGGGAGGAGTGTCTTGAGGAGCACCCCCTCCATGCCCATGTAGGCCTCGCCCGGCAACTTGGTTTCATCTCCCACCAGGTCGTAGAGGGTGGCGTTACCAAAGGGCACATAGCGCTTCTTGAGCCAGAGCAGGTGCGCATCCTCCTGTGCCGAGACCGCGAAGCGCGAGCCAGGCTTCATGTACACGAACCCGCCCGTCCCCA
>JBDSKE010000139.1:0-8676 GCA_039917105.1 Candidatus Eiseniibacteriota bacterium
AGCGCTTTCTTGGAGGGCACTATTGAAGCACGCTGCGCCGCGGCATCATCCGCTGAGGCGCGTTGTTGGTCCTCGATGTCCTGGGTCCGGCCAATGCCCGGTGCCGTCAATAGCGCCAAGGCGGTCAACAAACCCGCCGCGAGTAGTCGCGGAGAAGGTCCGCATGGGTAGCGATTCATTCAATGACCTCCGAACAGTTGGCAAGTTGGACTGCTTCTACCGGTTGTTGGGATGCAAGTGGGACGCCAAAGGCTCGGGGTTTTGGCGCCGCATGCGTCCGGTGACTTGGCCAGAAACTCGACCCGAATGGCTTAGACCAAGGGACTGGGTTACTTGAGCCGGGGAATCCCGCCCACTGGCGAGCTTGCCATGGGCAGAATCCCCCGTAATCCCTCAGGGTCCAGTCGGCGAGCGGTTATTCGAGGACCGCCACCTTGAGCGAGCGGGTGTGGTCACCCTGCCTCAGGCGCAACAGGTAGAGGCCCGCCCGAACGGGACGATCGCTCGTGAGTTTGACGCGATGCCTGCCCGCGCCGAGCGATCCCACTTCGCGTATTGCAACCCGGCGACCCGCCAAGTCGAGCAGTTCGAGCGATGCCGCATCCTGGCCGGGCAGTGAGAGCGCCACCGTGAGATCGCGATGCATGGGATTGGGATACGCGCCCAATAGGGCCAACTTCGACACGCCGGGCTCGTCCACAGCGAGCGCGGATTGCGCGACGACCTGGAAGTCGGCAGCACTTCCGTCGCGGTACTGTGGACGCGCATCGTCCATCACTCGCATGCGCACATGCGCGCTGGCGGGCTCGGTGACGGTCCAGGTGAACGTGGTGTCGGTGACGCTGCGCGCGATCGTCTGCCAGTTGATGCCGCTATCGCGCGAGACCTGCACGTCCACCGCGGTGATGCCGCGGCCCCTGCTCCATGTGATGGGACGCTCCTCGCCTGACACCCATTGTTCGCCCCCGTCAGGGCCGATGAGCGCGAGCGTAGTGGGCAGTGCCGCGGCGCAACCGGCCAACAGCACGCTGACCGATTGGCTTGCCCGGTTCGCGACCGCAAGGTCGTAGCCGCCGTCCTCATTGAAGTCGCCCAGCACGAGCGCGCTGGGACTTGTCTGTGCCGCGAACGTCTGCGCGCCTTCGAAAGTACCGTCCCCCTTGCCGAGCAGAATGCTGGCCACCTTGCTGGCGTTGTTGTTCGCGAGCGCGAGGTCGGCAAGGCCATCACCATTCCAGTCGCCAACACTCACGCCATTGGGACCGGAGCCGCTCGCCACGGTGTTCGCGGTGCCGAACGTGCCGTTGCCCGCGCCACCCGTGCCGTTGCCCAGAAGCACGCTGACGCTGCCGGAAGCCGAGTTGGCAACGGCCAAGTCGGTGATGCCGTCGGCGTTGAAGTCCCCACTCGCGAGATGATTGGGCGTTGCCCCCACGGGATACCCGACCGAAGGCTGGAACGTGCCATCGCCCTTACCCGCGATCCCATTGCCAAGGAAAATGCGTAAGTTATCACTCGTGACAGCAAGATCGCTGACGCCGTCGCTGTTGAAGTCGCCGACAAGGATGCTCCGTGGCAGGTTGCCCGCCGGCATCAGCGTTGCCTGTGCGAAGGTGCCGTTGCCCACACCCGCCAGCCCGAGCCCGCGCAGGATGGCCACCGAGTTGGCACCCCCGGCGGCAACCAGATCCTGGATACCATCTTCATCCAGATCGGCGATTGCCACGCCAAGGGCCGGCACTGCGGAGTTGATTGTGGACGCCGCGGCGAAGGTGCCGTTGCCCACCCCGGCCGTGCCATTGCCAAGGTGCACCGCCAGCGTTGTGTCGACCTCCGAGCCCACCACCAGATCGACAATCCCATCGCCGTTGAGGTCCGCCGCAGCGATGCAGATGGGGGAGGTTGCTGTGGCCAACGAAACGGCCGGGGCGAAAGTGCCATTGCCCACGCCGCCGGTGCCATTGCCGAGCAGGACGCTGACGTTGCCCGCATTATTGACAACCACGGCCAGGTCCTGGATGCCGTCCTCGTTCCAGTCGCCAGTGGTCAGTGCCGAGGGTAACGAGCCCACCACGAGGTTGCCCGCGTTGGTGAAGTTGCACGACACCGCCTTCACTTCTGCGCTGAACTGCGAGGAGTCGGCTGCGCGCATGGTGCGCATCTTGTAGTAGTAAGTGCCCAGGCCGCTGGTATCGAACAACAGCGTGCTGGTATTGCCGATCTTGACTGGCGTCAGGTCGAGTTGGGTGCGGCTGCGATAGACATCGTAGCGCAGAACGCTGGGGCTGCCGCCCGCGGTCCACTGCAAGCGGAGCCCGGTGGGGATGGCGACGGCACTCGGATTGCGCGGCGGCGCAACGCTCGGTGAGCTCCAGCACGAGCTCGAGGCTGAAACCGTGCGTATCTTGCTGATGCAGACCGGATGAAAGTCGAGCCGCAGGCCGCTGGGAACGCCCGAGATCAGATGGCAGTAGCTCATGATCGTGCCCTTGTTGGGCGGTACTCGATTCGTCGCGGTGTTGCAGCCACCCTCGCTGGCCTGACAAGTGTCCAGCGTGGCCCCAGGGGGTACGTAGCCCTCACTCGCCCACGAGCAACTGTGGGTGTGGTACGAGCCCAAGTTGTGGCCAAGCTCGTGCGCTACCACGACCGCGTCCCATGTGGCGGTATTGGTGGGATAGGAGTAGACCGCGTCGATCGCGCTGACGGCATAGCCGAACGACCCGCACACGCTCCCGATGTAGGCGATGCCTCCGCCCAGGCTGCGTCCCGAGATCAGATGGGCCAGGGAGCGAGTCACCTCGGGGTGGTTGTTCTCCCAATAGGTCCGGAACTCGGGCAGTTGCGCACTGGTCGTGTTCTGGGTGTAGGGGTCGGTGTTCACGGTCCACAGGTTCACGTAGGGATATCGCAACGTGAACTCACAATCGCGTTCATAGATGAGCGACACCGTGCCGAGCAGCGTGAGGATGTAGCTGGTGGCGTTCGGCAGGTTCGATGCGAACTTGCTGACGTAGATCTCGTAGTCGCAGTCGATGGCAACGTCGAACACCAAGCGAGGAGAGTTGAGTTGGATGGAGTAGGGCGAGATGGGTCGGCGCAGGTCCTTGCCATCCACTGATGGGTCGATCCCGAACTTCTTGTACTCGGCTTCATTCGTGCCATCGATGCCGCAGCGAAAGGGCGTGGCCGTATTCTCCAACGTCGCCTCATCGGAGAGGGCGAACAGCGGTGGCTCCCCCGCGCGAGTCGGCGCCGGCATGAGTGACCAGCGCTCGCCGTCCACCGCAATCGTCGCGGCGGCAGTTCCAGAGCCCAGCGTGATCACGGCCCAAGAGTCCGGGTCGCCGTCCACCTTGCCCTTGAACACCGAGAACTCATGCGGCAGCGCGTGTTGCCCGGTGGCATCGGTGTAGGTCAGCGAGCCCTCGGGTGGAAGGATGTCCAGGGGCTCGAGTCGGAGAGTGAAGTTGCGGTCCTCGGATACAGGCAGCGTGATCGTACCGCCATTGCGAGTGCGAAAGTCCTCGACGGCGGCCTGGTCCTAGGCAAGCAGCATGGTGCCCGGACGCGCAGCGAGCACGCCGACGCGTGGCGCGTTCGAAGCAACGCGCGAGAACAACTCGGCGGCGGCGGCGGGTGCGGCGCTCGCCAAGAGTGCGGCAAGGGATGCGATCGTCAGTGCGAGTTGTCGGGCTTGGTGCATTTCACCTCAGGAGACTGATCCTCTGCGTGAGCGAACGATCGCCCTGCTCGAGGCGCAATAGGTAGACCCCGGCGGCAAAGTCGAGCGTGCCGGAGAGCGGAAGGACATGACGGCCCGGGCCGAGGGTGAGCGCGCGGGACAGCACCACGCGACCGGTCACGTCGACCAGCGAGAGCGTGGCCGGCTGGGACGAGGCCAGCGTGAAAGACGCGGTGAAATCGGCGGCTGCCGGATTGGGGAACGCCGACCCGAGGGCGAACGATAGTTGCAGCGGGACGGTGAGCGAGGTGGCGCCGTAGTACCGCACGACGTCATTCTCCAGAACCGCGAGGCGATATTGATACGTGTGACCGGCGATGACATCGAGGTCAGCGTAGCGAAGGCGGCCCTGGGCATCGGACTGGATCGTGCCAAGCGAGACGAACGCGCCGCCCTCGGCGCGCTCCACCGTGGCTTCGAATCCGGCCGGGGCATCGACCAGCCACTCCAGATCGACCCGGTCGAGCGACGCGGTGGCCGATACCAGCGCGGGCGCGGGGGGCACGATGGTGTACGTGACGGTCCAGGGGGCAACATACACATTGGGATTGCCGTCCCGGCCATCGCCCCAGCAGGCGTAAAGGTTGGTGGCGTTGGCGAACAGCGCGATGTAGTCACCTTGGTTGGGAGCGATGTTGCTGACGACATTGGTCCAATCGCTGGTGGCATCGCTGGTGGCGCCAGTCTCCGACCAATTGGCGCCGCCATCGTCGGAGAATGCCAGGTAGGTGTTCGACTGTCCGCCACTGGTCGCGGCTGCTGCATCGCGGAAATCGAACCATGAACAGTACGCGCGACCGTTCGCGTCCACCGCCACCTCGGGCAGCCAGTCGTCGAACCCGATCGGGCTCTGCGACACCCGGACCGGGGTGGCCCAAGTTGCACCGTTGTCGGAATAGGACACGAACACGTCGCGCTGATCGCGGCCGCGTTCGCCGGTGTTGGAGGCGGATCCGGTCTTGATGGTATAGGCCCCGGTGGCGCCGTTGGCGGCGACGCGGAAGAAGTAGGTGCCCGCAGAGGGCGCGGTGAACATGAACACGCCAACGCCATTGGTGCCGCTGAATGCCGTGGTCAATGCCAAGCGGGTCGTGCCGTTGGGGGCGAACAGCCGCAGGGTGATGTTGCTGGTACCCGTGCCGGGGGCGGTGCTGGATTCGAAGATCACCGATTGGCCCGCGGTGAGCGGGGTGCTGAAGTAATCGGCGTCTCCCGTGCCCACGTCGCCGCTCAGTATCTGACCCACGGTGAACGCGTTCGCGGTGCCAACCGTGCCATTTCCCTCGGTCTCGCTCAGTGTCCCCCCGGTTCCAATCGAAGGTTCGTCGTCGTACCAGTTCATGGATTCATTGAACGAGAGGTAGAGCCGCCCGCGCCGCGGGCCGCGGCTGCGATCCACCGCGAATCCAGCGAACTGGACGCCGAAGTCACGGTTGAAACCCGGCGCCCCGCTGCCGAAGTTGCTGTAGAAGCTGACCGCATCCACCCCGGCGCTGAATGACGCACCGGCCGTCGTCGAGCGGCGCACGCGGATGAAGTCGACGTCCACCAGGCCGATCTTGTAGTACTGCACATAGACCGTGTCACGTCCGGCCACGATCGGGCGTGAACCCTGCACCAGTCCGTTCTCAGCGACGCTCGAGATGGTCTGCAGGACGGGCCAGGAGGTGACGTTGCTGTCGCTCGAGGCGTTGAAGTTGATGACGCTACCCGCCGTCGGAAAACGCGTATAGGTCACATACACCTTGCCGCTGCTGGAATCGGCGACCACCCATTGCTTGTCGATGAAATCGGCACTGTTGCTGACGGTGCGGATGCTGACCGGGGTGCTCCAGACCATGGTGCCGTTGTTGTTCATGCGCCCCTTGATGATGCCCAGCCCGCTGGTGGTGGCGATTGCCCCGGCGCCGTTGGCATCGAACAGCGCTGTGAAGTAGAACGCGCCGCTCCTCTCATTGACGGCGAGCACCGGGTCGCTGGTCCAGACCCAATCGGGAAGTGAGCCCACGGGCAAGTCGCCGCGATCGACCCACGTGATCCCCCCGTCGGTCGAGGTCCCGTAACCCTGCCCCGGCCCGGGCGGATCGGTGGCGAAGCCCTCACCATCGTTCCAGGCCGCGATGACCTTGTTGCCCCACGCCACGATGGAGGTCTCGCTCTGGCCAGCGCCGGCCTGCGTGTCCCCGGCAGGATTGTTCGCGCGTTTGTTCGACACCGGCGGCGCCGTCGCCGCAGTGCGTTGGGCTGGCCGCAACGTGGTAGGCGCAGCATCGCCGCGTGCCGCATCCGTCTCCAGGACCGCCGGCTTCTTACGGAGTCCCGCGGTCGAAAACTGCGTGATGCCCTTTTTCTTCATCAGGCGCACCAACTTTCGCAGTTCCTCGTGACGCTCCCGGGCCTCACGCCGCTCGTGCAGGGGTTCGCGCGCCATCTTAATGGCCTGCAACTGCTTGAGAGGGGCCAAGCCTGTCGCGGATAGAGCTGCCGAGGCGAACGGCCCCAGCACCGTCGCTGCCAGCAGCACGGTCGCGAGCACTCCCGGGAAAGTGGCCGACATCCTCATGCGTCGCGTCCTTTGTGGTGCGGCTGCAGGGTAAGGGGAGGTCCGATCGCTTGCCTACTGCCAGGGCGAAACCATGAAGTAGAGCAGACTCAGGAAAAGCAACAATTGTGCCGCATTTCCAACCCGCCAGCGGCCCAGCGTGTTACCCCATTCCACCGGATCGCTGCCGTTGGGGCCCGTTGCGGCCGACCGGGCCAAGGTCGCCAGCTTCATCGAGGCGGGCAGGTCCACGGCCAGCGAGAGGGTCATCGAAGCCAACCACAAGCCATTGACGATGCGGAAAACCGCTGTGGTCTTCATCGAATAACCCATCTGCATGGCGAGGAAGTTGCCCACGAGCCCCAGCCCTAACAGCGCTCCCAGCCCGAACATGACCGAGATTCGCTGGTTCAGGCCGAACAACGCGGCGCGGACGGTCCAATCCTGGGTGCGACGCGCTGCCAGCACATTCCAGTGCGTGGCGAACAAAGCCGCCACGAACACGAACGAGAACAGGAGGTGGGCGTACTTCACCCAGGCGATCAGCTGCATCAGGGCTCCAAGGTCGGGATATGTCTGTGTGTTCCTTGTGACTGGGAGTTTAGAAGATAGCCGGGCGGGGTGTGGCAGCCCAACCCCTGATTTTATCTGTGCCGAACCTGGGACTCAGGCGTTATCAGGGATGAGGGCGGACAGTCTGATTTCCGTGAGGAGTTGGGGCCGCACTCGGCAGTGGAGTGCTGAGACAAGGCGGTGGGGTGGGACGCATGGGTCTGCCCCGCCGACCATGCAGGGCGCTCCCAGCAGTCGTAGTGCCCGTGTGGGGGACTCGGGGGAGGCCCGCCGGGTATCCAGACGCGAAGGCCCGACGGGCGACCGTCGGGTCTTTCGTGTGTCAGGGCACGCGCACGCGGAAGCTGACGCTGCCCGTGGCGCCTGGCGCCAGGGAACCGGTGAGGCTCCATTCCACAGGCCCCGGGGTGCCCAGCGTCGGTGAGGTGGTCAGGGTGCAACCAGTGATGCCCGTACCGAGGGTGGCACAGCTGGCGGCGTCGAACACGGTCCACGCAGGGGTAGCATCGCGGATCACGATGTTCGAGAGCGCACTACTGCCGGGATTCGTGTAGGTGATCGTGTAGAGGATATTCTGACCCGCCCGCACGCTGTCGCGGTCGACGGATTTGATCAGCACCAGGCCACTGCTCGCCACGACCGTGGTGACATCGTCGAAGCGGTCGTCCCCAATCAGCGCCGGGCTCGCCCCGGTGTATGTGAACGATGCGGTAAGGGTGGCCACGCTGCTCGCGCCAGCGGGCGCCGCGGCAGGTGAGGTATGGCGCGCCAGCACGCACAGATCCTGCCCCGCGGTGACCGCGAGCGGCAAAGCAAGCAAAGGCTCCCCCGGCTCGAGCACGCCATCGCAGTTGAGGTCGCGGTACAACGCCATGTTCCAGCCGGCCAGGCTTGGTGTGAGCGATTGCGTGGCACTGAAGTCAACGCTGCCGCCGCTGCCCGCGGTGAAGCGATGGGCATACAGCGCCAGACCGCCAGCCACGATGCTGCGGGTCTGGGGGGCGGCCCACCGATTGCGCGGCACTTCGCCGAACGCGAGCGCCGCGTATCGCGTCCCGCTGATCGCGGTGAATGTGACGGCATCATTCGTGCGGTCGTAGGTTCCACCCGTGTTGCCGACCAGGCCTCCGGTCGAGCGCCAGCCACTGGGGTCCTGCTCGACGATGCGCACGATCTGTCCCGAAAGCGTGAAGGGTAGCCACAGAGTGAACGCGCCGGCGCCATCGGTGAGCGCCGAATCGCACACACCGCCCACGCACAGCCCGCTGGCCAGTCGCATGCGGACCGCGCTCACCGGGCCTTCGCCTGCTTGCGCCGCGCCATCGTTGGCAACGCTGCCGCCGGCTCCGTCGTCGCGGAATGCGCGGCCATCCACTCGGCTTCCGTGGTAGAGCCCGAAGTCCAGGCCACTCACATTGGTGGCGTTGATGGGCACGCCAACCCGCACCCCGCTCAGAACCTCGGTGCCGATCCAGCCGGCAGGGTAAGTGGGTGACAGGTCGGCGGCAGAGGCGTCCTGGTCGAGGATCACGTCGTACGCGCCCGCGCTCACGGCGGTGAACGCGTATGCGCCGGTCAAAGGGTCCACGCTCGTGGCCTGGCGGACGAGCGCCGTGCCGGCGAGCACCAGCTTGGCGTACAGTGTCTGGTTCGTGCCGGTTTCGCCCGGGTCGCGCTGGGAGTCGTGATCCGCGTCCGCATACGCCACGCCGTTGAGCGTCACGCCTGTCGTGACCGTCACGACCCCCGAAAACTCCGAAGTGCCCACGCCGGTGTGTGTCGCGGTCGCCGTGAGTCGAACGCCGGCGGCAACGCC
>JBDSKE010000140.1:0-8180 GCA_039917105.1 Candidatus Eiseniibacteriota bacterium
TGGTCGGGGCCGAATGTGGCGCCATACCAGATGGGCCAGTCTTCACCTGTGCCCGGCGCAAGCTGGTTGTTGGAAATGGACACCTCTCCCGCATTGAGCCAGTTCGCGCCAAGCCCACCATTGGCGCGGTTGAAGTCATCAAGCACGACGGTGTTCTGGAACGGCAGCAGTGACGGCGTCACGGTGAGCGTGCTCATCGCGGCATTGTTCGTCTCATTGGTTTCGGTCACCTGTCCGAGCGTGTCGACGACCACGCGCACCGCATAGGTTCCCGCACCCAGTGGGGTGGTCAGGCGAACGCCCACCGAGATGCTGTCCAGCGCTGGCACGATCACATCGCCTTCGGCCAACAGGGTGGCGCCCGTTCGCAAGCGCCAACGCGAGATGTTCGAGGGCAGGCGGCCCAGATTGCGCACGCGGAACATCGCCGTGATGGCATCCGAGGGCGTGGGCGCGCTCGGGGCGAACGTAACGGCACCGGGCGTCAGGTCGACTTCGGGGAAGATGTCCACCGAATCGCGGCTCGATAATCCGCCCGTGTCGCGCACAGTGAGGCGGATGCGATAGAACACGCCGGTGCCATCGTCGTGATTGTCCGCCACGAAACTCGCCGCGGCGGTCTCGAACGTGCCCCCGAAGTGGAAGTGGGTGTTGTGATGAAGTTCGACATCCCAGTGATAGGCCAGGCTTGAAGCCCCGTCCTGCACGTCGGTGGCCCTGCAGGCGAGCGCCACATTCTGGCCGGCCACGAAGAACGAGCGCGCGGCGGGCGAGGTGATCGCGATCGTGGGCGGAGTGTTCTGGCTGACCGTCACGTTGCCGCCGCCAAAGTTGTCCATGACCGAACTGGTGGCGCCCAGCAGCTTGAGGCCCACCCTTCCGCCGCCGGAAGCGAAGGGCCAGCCCGCTACACTACGAACGCCGATCAGGCCGGTATTGCGGTACACCTCGACCGTGCCGTTGCTCAACGCGCGAGCGCCCAGACGGTCGCCGTTGACGAAGGCGGCAGGCAATGGCGTCCCGCGCGACACCCGGCCCTGCGAAGGTGCAGAAGTAGTGACGAGCACCGCCTTTTGCAGATGGTCGTAACGCACCTCGATATAGCCCGCATCCAACGACAGCCCCTGCGCCTTGAGCACCAGGTCATGCTCCAAGGCACCCAGCGTGAGCGACTTGACGGTCATGTAGGCCTCTTGGTCCGCACCGAAGCTGGCGGCACTCCATATCGCCCAGTTATCCAGTGCGGTCTCGCGGAGCGCCTTGTTCTTGATGATGAGCCCCGCCTTGTCCACCGCCCACGAGCCGCCGATCGGCCCGTCGTCGCGATTGAAGTTGTCGAGCACGCTGGTGAAGGGGAAGTTGCTGGCACCCGTGGTCACCACCACCACGGTGTCGCGGCCCACGCCACCCCTGCCGTCGGTGGCGGTGAGTACGGCGGAGAAAGTGCCGATGGTTGAGTAGGTGTGCGTAGGATTGTCCAGCGTGGACCCGCTGCCATCCCCGAAGGACCATGACAGCGTGACTGGGTCGCCATCGGGGTCCATGGTGCCCGCGCTGGAGAAGACGACCGCGAGCGGAACCGCGCCAAAGGTGGGTGCACCCGCGGCAATGACGCTGGGAGCACTGTTGCCGACCGTTGCGGTGTACCGGATGCGCATCACCTCGCCCGTGATGATCGAGATGTAGAGCACGTCGCCGGTGATGGGATCGGTCGTGAAGCACACCGGCGTGCCCATGGTGCTGCCGAAGTCCGAGACCGACACCATATTATTGGCCGCGTCGATCGTGCCCACGCGCACCCAGTTCTGGCCATAGTCACCAAAGAAGAACTGTTGGCGATAGATGCCCGGATAGAGCGAGCCCTGATAGAACGCCCCACTGACGGCGGTATTGCCCCACAGCCCCGGATAGGGCGGCACACTCGCGGTGCCGGAAACATGCGCATAGGTCAGTGCGGGCGCGGTCTGGAACTCGGGATTATCGGCAGTGCCCATGCTGCCGCAGCCGTTGTGCGCGGGGCTGGCGCTCTGGTATCGCGCGAGCTGCCCCATCCCTTCGTAACACGGCCAGCCCAGGTTGAGGCCACCGGTACTGAGAATGTTGTGCTCCTCCCACGTCTCGAAACCCACGTCGCCCAGGAAGACGGCGCCGGGATTGCCGGCAGACGGATCGGCCACGCCGGTGCCGGGGCGGACCGTGAAACGGAACGGATTGCGAAGGCCATACGCCCAGATGCGCGAGCGGATCGACGTTGCATCGCCGTTGTACCAGGGATTGCTGGCATAGCCCCAGCCCGTGGCGGGATCGAGACGCAGGAGTTTGCCCGCAAGGCTGGAGAGCGACTGCGCCCGGAATGCGCCGATATCCTCGGAGGGATCGGTCTTGCCCGGGCCGAAGCAACCCGGGTGCAAGCCGCCCGCGTCGGTCGTGGTATAGCCCGCGCCTTCGCCCGCGCTGACGAGCAAGCTGCCATCGGCGCCCCAGGCCAGATCGCCAATGGTGTGCGAAGGCGAGCACGAGACGATCCCGTTGGTCCACGTGGAGCCGAACAACACCACGCGAGATGACCCCACCACCGAGGCGGAGTCCGAGGCCCGAACGGTGTATCGGCACAGCCGCGCATAGGCGCTGGCGTTGGACTCGACGTTATCGGAGTCGGGGTCGACCGTGTAGAGCAGGTAGATGTAGTGATTGGCGAAGTAATCGGGGTCGACCGCGATCGACAGGAGCCCGCGGTCATCCGCATCCAATACCTGGGCGCTGATCGACACCATGGGAGCGGCGGCCTTGACGCCGTTTTTGACCGCCCAGACCTTGCCGGCCTTTTCGGCCACGAGCGCGCGACCGTCGGGTAACCATACAATTTTGGTGGGGACCGTGAAGGTCACGCCCGGAAAGGCGTTCTCGACCACGAAGTTGGCCGGGACGACGGAACCCGCCCACGACCCAGTCGCCGCGCATACCAACGGCGCGGCAACAGCCAGTAATCGCATGACCCTGCGAAACACAGGCAACCTCCGGGGGACTCCACCATCGGGCAGGGTAAGGATTCCGTGGTGGAGGGCAGCTACATTGTACCCCCGAAGGGTGCAATTAACGGGCCAGATTTTCCCCGGTTACTTGAGCCGTGTCACGCGAGCGATCTTCGCTTCGCCGCCGCGCTCGACCCGCACGAAATAGAGGCCTGCGGGTGCGGGCGCTCCCCCTTCGCCCATGCCGTTCCAGCGGAGCGTATGCTCGCCGGCCTCGTATTCTTGATCGGCCAGTCGCGCCACCTGGCGACCGGCGACATCCATGACGACCGCGCGCACATGCTGCTTGGCCGGCAGCGCGAACCGCACCGCGCTGGTTGCGTACATCGGGTTGGGCGACGCCTGCGAGAGCGCGAACCGCACAGGTGCAGCACCCGCGCCACCACCGGGGGCGGCGAGGATGACGTTCTCCGGCACGATCGCCGCCAAC
Organism: Candidatus Eiseniibacteriota bacterium; assembly: GCA_039917105.1. Taxonomy (GTDB): domain Bacteria; phylum Eisenbacteria; class RBG-16-71-46; order RBG-16-71-46; family RBG-16-71-46; genus CAIXRL01. Next base: position 3,463 of record JBDSKE010000140.1, read on the forward strand.
TGCACATTGGTCACCGGCTGTCCCGGGGGCAGGCCGTAAAGACTGACCGATGCCGAACTCACCACCGCGACAACGACGTCGGTCGCGGGACGGAACACCAGGCGATCGAGCACCACGATGACTCCGCCGGCCTGGAGGAATGTGCCCGAACGGAACTGGCACTCTCCGTACAACGCGCCCCCGCTGCCGGGCGGCGTGTGCAACTGCACGATGATGGGAGGAGTGCCACACGTGATTCCGCCGGTGTAGCGGAACGTGGACTGCAGCACCCCACCCAGGTACGCGTCGCACTCGACCGACGAAGCCACCAGAGCGTGATCGTATGTGATTCGGGCCGACGCACCGCCCGGTGAGGCCCTGACATCAAAACTTGCCGTCTTGGCATTCGGCGCCCCGCCCACGGTGCCGCCCACCGAGACAGCGATGCGCAGAGTGTCCGACCCGACCACGATCGAATCGAGCGCCGCCCCGAACACATAGCCGTCGCAGTTGTAGTCGGTGGGGTCGGGGTCCCACACGGAAGTGAGCAACGCAGGGCTAGGATCGAGAGTGCCCGCCGCGTTACGCACCCGGACCCGTTCGAGCTCGGGAAGAGTAACCCCGTCGCCGTCAAGATCGTGAATCACGATGGGCCCCGACACGGTCGTCCAGGTTGGCACCACCGGCCAGCCCGCGATGGTGTTGTGCGCGAGTTGATTGTCGGTGCCCGTGCCCGACATGGTGACCCCCTCGGTCTGGATCCCGCTGTAGGTGGCGATCCACGGCTCACCCGGGGGCAGGCCATTCAGTGAGATCACGCGCGCCATGGGCGCGGGTTCCCCGATGGGCTGGCCGCCAATGTTGCGCCAGACCACCAGCTTCTTGCCCGCATCAATGGTTTCGGGCTGCCCAGAGCGGATGATCCGGACCGGCTGCTTGAAGCGCATTTCCCAGCACTCGCGATATGGACCCAGGTGACGATAGCCGACGCTTGCGAGCGACACGGTGGAACCCGGCATTGCATGCACCTCGGGCAGGCCGTCCCCGTCGGAGTCCAGGTCCCGCCAGTCGGTGACCCGATTGTTGGCCTCACCATAAAGCGGGTTGGTGCCCTGCATCCTCATGATGCAGGTCAACGTCCATGAGTTACCCAGCGCGCCGCCGGAGGGCCGCCGCATCTGCAGAGAGGAGATCGCCTGGCATTCGCCATCGTCACAATCATCCGCCTCGAGCCGCAGGCCAACGCCCGGGGCCAGTTCGAACCCGTTGGCGAACGGAATGCGGACGCTACCCAGCCCATTGGTGAAGTACGAGACGCCGTCCTCGCCTGACGATCCGATATTGGAGAGCGTGCGCGTTCCGTCGCTCTCATCCTTGATCCTCATGCCGCCCCAGACCACGATGTTGCGGGGGGGAGGGTTCGCGGTTGTGCCCACTGCCGCGCCCTCGGTTAACAGCATGGTGTACTGCGTGCCCAGCGACGGACGCCAGACTTCATCCGTGACGCCGATCGCGGGGTCGGTGGTGCCATCGAATACCACCACAAGCGAATCCGCGTCGTACACCACGCCACCCGCTGTGATCGTGGAACCCGGCGGCATTCCAAAGCCCATGCTGCACTGGCCCGATTCGCAGCGGACCACGTGTTGGCGCGCCTTGGTGGAGCTTCTGGGCTCGTAGGTGCCATCGAGCGAGGTCGTCTGGCGCGGGCCGCGGTACAACTCGTAGTGGAATCCCTGGCCCGGATCATCGGACGATGCGCTCCAGGAGAAGCTGGTGGGGCCCAGTGCCGTGCATGCCACGACAATGGCAGCGATCGCCCCGGCCGCGATCCCGCCGGCCCGAACCATGTTGGCCTGAACGGTGAGCGATTGGCCCGTTGGCATTTCGAATGTGGGACCGTGCAGCCGCACGCGCATCTCCTCGAGTGCACGCGTCAAGATGGGCGTGCCCGGCGGCAGCCCCCACAAGCTCACGGCCGGCGGATCGGGCACCGGGTCGCCACTGTTGGGCACGACGCGGATGCGCTGGGTATCACCCGCACCGCTGGCGTTCTGGAGCGTGACCCCAGCAAGAGCAGAGACCGTGACGCTCTGCATGCGGCCCTTCTTCGAGGACCTCTGGCACGGAAGGCCCTTGGTCTTGATCGCCAGCCGGCCGACGCTGCCACCACTGCCACCCCCGCCTGCGCCGATGACACGCAGATCGGCAGAAACACATCGCAGGTCACCGGTGATCGGGGCCAGCATGGCGAAGCTGATCTCGACCCGGTCGGCCACTTTGGTGGTGCCATCAAAGGTCGCCTCGCATGGCGTGGGCCGCACCATGGCGATCGTGCAACTACGGTTGAGCGCCGTGTTGAATACAGGCCGACCGAAGCGCATGGAGACACTCACCCCGGGCTCATCCACTGCGACGCCGGGGCCGCTCAGGCTCAAACTGCTGTGCGCCTGGTAGTAGGCATAGCCCCTCTTACTGCTGTAAACGAGGACCGGGCCGTTGAACAACTCGATCAACACATCGGGTGATCCCACAAGCTGGGCATCCAGAATGACACCGCTGCCCGTGGGCGCTTCGTTCTCGATCAACTTGGCGATGGTGAGTGGCAACCCACCCGAGATCGCACGACACGCCAGGTCGCGGTGCACGATGCGCGCTGCGAGCGGATCGAATGCCGTCGCGCCGTACGTCAGCGAGAACCCATTGGAGCCCGGCAGCGCGACGGACACGCCATCGTTGCCACTGGATCCGATATTGGCTACGAGGAGTTCATAGCCGGTGGAGGCGCTGCCGCTGACCGACAACGTGGCCGCGCCGAGCGGGTCCTGATTCAGGCCGTGCACGGCGATAGTTGCCGAAGCCGTGGTGGTGATCGCGTGAGAACAGGCCAGCGCTAGCAGCAGGGAAGCAAGGCGCACGAGGGGCTCCGGGGCAGGGTAAGCGTCACGGGGCGAGCGGGTTCACGAAGTGTTCGCTCGAGGGGGTAGGGTTCTAACAGGCGGAAATGGGGGGGTGATTCCTCAGTCCAGTTCCGGCAGGCCGCTTGGGCCGCGCCGGACGTTGAGCACCTCGCCGGCACGGACCATGCGATCGAGAAGCTTGCGGTCGAATCTGAGCGTGCCGGAGCGCACTTTGGCGGGTCCGGTGCGCGGATCGTACTTGACCGGGAGCCGTACACCGCGGAGGACGACCTCGAGCTCGGCCTTCTCGGGCGGGAAGAACTGCTTGGCGTCGCGAGGCAGTCGGATCATGCCGTGCTTGAGATCGGTCTGGGTCACGCGCTGGGTGCTGGCGCTGTTTGGCTGTGTGAACTTCCGAAGCAGCACCCTGAGCTCGTCGAGATTCTCCTGCGCATCCGGCAAGGCCGCATAGGGGCCAGCGAGCAAGAAAGTAGGCGTACCCGCCATCGATGGCCCTGGTCCAGGCTGGATGCTGCGGTCACCGAGCGCATAGCGAGCCGCAGAGGCGTAGGCGAATATGATGAGCGACGGCTTCCACTCACGGATACGGTTCGCGAGCCGGATGGCCCCATCGCCGAGCTCTTCGCGTGACAGGTCGTCTGCTGATGCCGTGACCCGCTTGACCAGATCGGTGAGCCCATGTCCGGCCGCAACGAACGCGTCATCCTCACCGCCGGGGAGCGCATTCGGTAGCAGGCCGCACTGCGCGAGTTTCTTCCAGAGTCGTTGACCGTGTTGACCCTGATAGTAATGACCGGCCTTCGCGGACGTCGGCGCAGGATTGATTCCCACCAAGAGGACGCCGCCCGGCCGAGGGGCACGGTCGGGGAGCGAGTCCGTCTGAACGGCCGGTTCGGGGGCGCGAGCCTTGTCGGCGACGTGAGGGATGGACGCGAGCAGTTGGTCGACTCGCTCGACAAGATCAGAGCCCTGCGGCGGGTACGAGATAGCGCGTGCGTGGATGAGGTCGAACATCTGCCAGTGCGAAAGACCAGTTTCCTCGCACGCGCGGCCGATCGAGATCTCGCTGCGCTGATACGCGACAAGCGTGCGATCGATACGCCGCTGCGTGAGTGCAGTTTTCAGCAGTTTGCGAACCATGGCGGCGCGGTCGACGGACTCCTCTTGGGATGCCCGTTCGAGTTCGGCGATCAGATCTGCTTCGAGTCTGAGGTTGAGTTGCTCGCTTTTCATCTTGCCGCCCTCCTCAATCGGCGCTCCATGGATGCGAAAAGATCTGCACGCGCGCCCGAGACCAAAGTGATTGCCCACAAGAACTCGAGAGCTTCTGACAAATCGAGAGTTCGGTTACGCACTCCAAACAACGGCAACATCAGCGTTGGAACTGGGAGGATGCCCATGAACTGGGCCAGCCTTGTGCCACGTCCCTCATCCAGGATCACGCGTTGTCCGTGCGACGCCATGGCGAGCACTTCGCATTCGCCCGCCCCGAGTCGGTGAGCGATCGCAATCGCCCTGGCCTTTGCTGCCTCGTCGGGCGAGAGCGCCGCACGTTGGATGTAGCCCAATGACTCGGCCAGATGCACGACCGGCACATCAAGGGCGCCTTGGGCATCGCCTAGCTCGACGACTTCGCGCCAGACGGACGGCGGAACGCGAAGATTCCCGACGCAACGGAATGCTGTCTCGAACGAGTCGAGTTTGGCCAGGTGGATCAGTGCCGAGGCGTCTGTTGGGATTGAGGCTTCTTGCATGCGCTACGTATAGTAGCGTAAGCGAAGGCGACTTGCAAGCAGAATCTCACTTCCCCGCCATGAC
>JBDSKE010000141.1:0-5905 GCA_039917105.1 Candidatus Eiseniibacteriota bacterium
ATGGTCGCGACAAGCACGATGATGAACGCTTCCAGGCGGCGCATGCCGAATCGCTGCAGCGCGAGCAGGAGCATGACGTCAAGCGCGGTGATCAGCACTCCCCACAGGATGGGCACGCCGAACAACAGTTTGAGCCCGATGGCCGCCCCCAGAACTTCGGCGAGGTCGCAGGCAATGATGGCGATCTCGCACAGGATCCAGAGCGGGAACACGATTGCGCGGGGATAGAAGTCGCGACAGGCCTGCGCCAGGTCGCGCCCGGTCACCACGCCGAGTCGTGCCGATAGCGTTTGCAGCAACACCGCCATCAGGTTGCTCATGACCAGCACCCATACCAGTTGATAGCCGAAGCGCGAGCCACCGGCCAGATCCGTCGCCCAGTTACCAGGATCCATATAGCCCACGCTCACCAGATACGCTGGGCCCGCGAAGGCGAACAGACGACGGATCCATGAGCTGTTTGGGGGAATCGCAACGGTGCGATGCACCTCGGAGAGCGAGACGTCCCCGGGACGGGGGTCACTCATTTGCGTGCTCCTGGGTTCAATGCCTCGATGAACACGCCTTCGAGCGTGCCGCTACCGGTCACCATCCGCTGCCCTTGCACTTCCACTTCGAGCACCTCGCCATCGTCATGCACTGCGTGCATTCGCACCTGCGCTCCAGGGATGAGTCCGGCGCGCTGCCAGCGCTGCATCCGCCGGGCATTGCGATCGTGGATCTCGCGCACCACCGCCCGCCGGCCCACGGGCAGATCGGCCAGCGGAATCAGCACGCGGCGAGGCAATCGGCCGAACCGGTCGGGAATCAGATGGCCATGTGGATCCTCGCTCGGATGCTCCATGAGGCGGTCGATTGCATCGAGCACCCGATCGCTCACATGGTGTTCGAGCACTTCGGCGTCCTCATGCACCACGCTCGAGTCCAACCCCAATACGCGCACGAGGAACGCCTCGAGAATACGATGCCGGCGAACGACTCGCAGCGCCTCGCGTTCGCCCTCGTGGGTCAACCGCGCCGCGCCGCGATGGTGCAGTGCGACCAACTTCTCGGCTTCGAGTCGCGCCAGCATGTTCGTGACACTGGGCGGTGAGACTTCGAGGTGGCGGGCGATCGCCGAAACCGACACCGGCTCGCCGCTGTCGAGGTCGAACAGCGCCTTCACGTAGTCCTGCCGCGAACGGGTGAGGGCCGAGGCGGCCGCGCGCTTCACCAACGGCGTGCCAATCCGAAACCGAGGACCAGGTCTCGGGGTGAGTCCGCGCCCTCCACGCCGGCGCGCAGGTCGATTTGCAGCGTCGGGTGCACGAGGAACGTGAGTCCGCCATCGAACAGTTGGGTGCGCTCCGAGCCATCATTGGTGAACGCCCATTCCAGATAGCTGCCCCAGCGCGGTGAGTGAGTCAGTCCGAGTGAGATCGCGCTCACGAAGCCAGTGGTTGCTCCCTCACGCACCGCGCCCACATTGACCGCGAGCGATGCAATCGGGAACAGCTCGAGACCGGCGGCGAGAATCAGGTCCGTGCTCAGGCGATCCCCGCCAAAGGGGGACTTGCCGGTAGGGAACGTGACGCCGCCCAGTACCCCCAGCGCGAGGCGTGGCTGTGGCGAGGGCAACTCGAACTTGCCACCCAAGCCGACGTCACCGAACCCCGTGAGGGAACTGGACTGCTGGCGGGGCCAGCCATCTGGCAACTGCCCATTTCCCACGGTTCGTTCCGAGGACCAACTCGGAATCGCGACCCGTAGTTCGACTCCGCTCGCCACGCCGTACCGCAACAGGATCTCGCCGATCGTGAGGTCCGGGAAGTTCGCCAGCGTGATTCCTGCCTCGACTTGGAGACTGTGCATCGGCACGGCGCCAGGTCCCTCTGCCGCGTCGGGCCGGTCCGTCTGCATTGGTTCGGCCGCACGCACGGGTGTGGCCAGCAGTATCAGCAGTGCGGCGGTGGCGGATCGGGCACGCATGCGCAGCATCGGCATCCTCAGGAACAGGGTTCGGGTCCGTGGTCCAGCATTAGTTACCACTAACTTTTTTATTTGTCTAGACTAATCTTCATCCCGCCCGGGCCGGTGCCGCTCGCCGCCGGCCAACGGGGGCGGGTCCTGCCCGCGCCGCGTTTGCCGCCCCCTTCCGGGCTCGGCTAACCTGCCGCCTCCTGACCCCCTTTCGGAGAGGCCCCGATGCCGCAGATGACCATGGTCCAAGCCATCACCGACGCCTTGCGCGTCGCATTGCGCGAGGATTCCCGCGTGGTGGTGCTGGGCGAGGATGTTGGCCGCAATGGCGGCGTGTTCCGAGTCACCGAGGGACTGCAGGCCGAGTTCGGGGGCGAGCGCGTGATCGACACTCCGCTGGCGGAGAACGGCATCATCGGCGGCGCCATCGGCATGGCGCTTTATGGCCTCAAGCCCGTCGCCGAGATCCAGTTCGTCGACTTCATCTATCCCGGCTTCGATCAGATCGTGAGTGAGCTGGCGAAGTTCCGTTGGCGCTCGGCGGGTCAGTACAGCTGCCCCGTGGTGGTGCGCGCGCCTTTTGGCGGCGGCATACGCGGCGGTCTCTATCACTCGCAGAGCCCGGAGGCCTACTTCGCGCACACGGCCGGACTCCAGGTGGTGATCCCCTCCACCCCGAGCGATGCCAAGGGACTGCTGCTCTCGGCGCTCGCGGGCGATGACCCGGTGATCTTCCTGGAGCCCAAACGGCTGTACCGCACTCTGAAGGAGGATGTCGCCGAAGGCTCCTACCTCACGCCCATCGGCCGAGCCCGCACCGCGCGCGAGGGCGAGCATGTCACCGTGCTCACTTACGGCGCCATGGTGCAGACGTCACTCGAAGCGGCCCAACTGGCACAGGAGCGGGGATGGAATGTCGAAGTGTTGGACCTTCGGACCCTGGTACCGCTCGATGCCGAAGCCGTGCTCTCCAGCGTGCGCAGGACGGGCCGTGTGGTGATCGTGCACGAGGCGCCTCGCACGTGCGGCTATGGCGCCGAACTGTCGGCGCTCATCGCCGAGCGCGCGCTCACCTCACTCATGGCCCCAGTGCTGCGCGTGACCGGCTACGACACGCCGTTCCCCTACACGCTCGAGCATAGCTACCTGCCTGACGCCAAGCGCGTGTTCGCGTCGCTCGAACATGTGATGAGCTACTGACCGAGGGACCCATGGCCTACGATGTGAAGCTTCCGGATATCGGTGAAGGAGTCGCAGAGGGCGAGATCGTCCGCTGGCTCGTCCGCGTGGGCGACCCGGTCACGGAGGACCAGCCACTCGTCGAGGTGATGACGGACAAGGCGAGTGTCGAAATCCCCAGCCCGCGCACCGGATCGGTCCAGACCATCCACGTCGAGGAGGGCGCGATGGTCCCGGTCGGCACGACGATCATCTCGATCGCGGTGGCCGGGGAGGTAGTGGCCGTGGCGCCGTCGGAACCGCTGCGCTCTGCTGTGACGACGGGCGCGGCCCTTGCGGCCATGCCGCCCACGGCGGCCGCCGCGGGGGGACGCGTCGAAGCCACGCCCGCCGTCCGCGCGCTCGCCAAGGACTTGGCGGTCTCGCTCGAATCCATACGCGGCTCCGGTGTGAACGGCCGCATCACCGCCGACGATGTCAGAGTCGCGGCTGGCCAAGGTGCGCCGCCTGCGGGGGCCGCACCGACTCTTCCGCCCGCGGCGGCACCGGGTCCCGAGTCTCGCTTGGCGCTGCGCGGGCTGCGTCGCCGCATCGCCGAGCACATGCGCCGCTCGCTCAGCACCGCCGCCCAATTCACCTTCGTGGCCGAGTGTGACTTCACCGCACTGGTCGAGCACCGTACGACTGCGAAGCCAGCGGCCGATGCGGCGGGCGTCAAGCTCACTTACCTCGCTTACTTGTTCCGCGCACTGCCGGCGGTGCTCCAACAGTTCCCGCTGCTCAACAGCTCGCTCGATGAGGCCACCCACGAGATCGTGCTCAAGGGTTACTACCATCTGGGACTGGCCACCAACACCGACGAGGGCCTGACCGTCCCCATCGTCCGTAATGCCGACCGGCTGAGCCTCTTCGAAATTGCGCGCGAGATCGACCGGCTCGCCGTCGCAGCCCGCGACCACAAGCTCACCCTCGAGGAGCTCCGGGGCGGGACTTTCACTGTGACCAGCACCGGGACCAAAGGGGGGTTGCTCGCCACGCCCATCCTGCACCATCCGCAGGTCGCCATCCTGGGAATGCATTCGATCACGAAGAAACCCGCGGTCGTGCAGGACCAGATCGTGGCGCGCGACCTTGGCAACTTATCGCTGTCACTCGATCATCGCGTCGTGGACGGCGCCGTTGGCGCGGACTTCATGTACGCACTCATTGAAAAGCTGCAAACGCCGAATGAATGGCTCACGGCTGGAGATCTGTCATGAACTTCGACGAGACGCTGCGCCAGGTGCTCGACGAGAAGGGTTGCGTGGTCGGCGAGGTGCCCGCGGTACCCGATGTCGATCTGCGCCGTCTGCATCGCCACATGGTGATGATGCGGGTGTTCGACCAGCGTATGCTGTCGTTGCAGCGTCAGGGCCGCATCGGCTTCTACGGAATGGCCACGGGGCAGGAAGCCGCGATCACGGGCTCCGCCTATCCGCTCCGGCCGCAGGATTGGGTATTCCACGCACTGCGCGAGACAGGCGTATCCCTGTGGCGCGGCACCACGCTCCAGGAACTCATCTGCCAGCTCATCGGCAATAGTGGGGATATATTGATCGGGCGTCAGATGCCCATGCATTTCAGCGATCGCAAAGTGAACTCGGTGGCCTGGTCGAGCGTCATTGGCACGCAGCTCGTGCACGCGATGGGCGCGGCCTACGCGGCCAAGCTCAAGAAGGACGACGTCGTTTGCGTGGGCTACATCGGTGATGGCGGCACTTCGTCGGGCGACTTCCACGCGGCGCTCAACTTCGCCGCCGTCTGGAAGGTTCCCGCGGTTTTCTTCTGCCAGAACAACCAGTGGGCCATTTCGGTGCCGCTCTCCGGGCAGACAGTGTCGAGCAGCATCGCCATCAAGGCCGTGGCGTACGGCATGCCGGGAGTGCGTGTGGATGGCAACGATCTGTTGGCGGTGATCGCGGCCCAACGCGAGGCCATTGCACGCGCGGTGCGCGGCGATGGCCCCACGTTGATCGAAGCGGTCACCTATCGCATGGCCGGCCATTCCTCCAGCGATGACCCCACGCGGTACCGCGAGGCGGAGCAAGTGCGCTATTGGGAGGAGCGCGATCCGGTCGCGCGCTTTGATGCTTTCCTGCGGAACAAGGGCCTACTCACCGATGCCGACCTCGAGACCTGGACCGCCGAGATCAACAAAACCATTTCCAAAGCGATCAAAGAAGCCGAGGCGATGCCGCCGCCCGGGCTCGAGACCATCTTCACCGATGTGTACGCGAAGATGCCGCCGCATATCGAGGAACAGATGAGGTATGCGCTCTCGCTGGGGCTGGGCACGAAGTTCGACGGAGCTTTCCCGCTTTGAGGCACATGGCGCTCGTGGCCATGGGCGGTGCATTCGGCAGCGTCCTGCGCTGGCTGCTGACGGCGTGGACCCAACAGTCCCCGCCGTCGTCGTCATTGCCCTTCGGCACACTCCTCGTCAATGTGTTGGGCTCATTCGCGATCGGCGCGCTCATGACGCTGTCGAGCGAGAGGATGAGCCTGTCGCCCGAGTTGCGCCTGCTGCTCGTGACCGGCGTGCTCGGGGGCTTCACCACGTTCTCGGCATACTCCTACGAGACGCTCGCCCTCATGCGCAGCGGACAGGGGTCCGCTGCTGCGCTCTATGTATTCGGCTCCGCGGCATTGGGTATTGCCGCGGCCTTCGCCGGCCGCGCCATGGCAGTGCGCGCCTGAATACAGAATGGTGCCCGTGCGGCGTGCAGCC
>JBDSKE010000142.1:0-3909 GCA_039917105.1 Candidatus Eiseniibacteriota bacterium
AAGCGACTCCGCAGCTCCTCGAAGGCGGCCTCCACGAAACGCGTGCCCTTGATGAGGCGATTCGTGGGAGCGTGCAACACTCGAAGCGGCGCCTCGCGGACGGGCTGCACCACATAGTCGGCCAGCCATGCCGCGACCGGGAGGTGCTGCGCGCTCGGCACCGACTCCAACAAGTCCGGAGTGCTCACGAGTTCGGCGTCCGCGTGCCGCCTCGCCTCGGTGAGGATGCGCTTCTGGCGGCGCGGAAGGCAGAAGGGGTCGCACTCCGTACAGGTGGAACGCGCGTGTGTCGCCAGCATGTGAGCGCGGTTCCGCACGTCGCAACCGTGGTAGTGGTACACGACCTTCTTCCCCAACAGGTGATAAAGGGGTGCGTCGGGATTGTGGGGCGGAACCAGAGTGCGGCCGAAGTGGAAATGGAACACATCCCATTTGCCCGTGTGGCGCAGCAGGTTGCCGGTATAGCCCAGGTAACGCGGCAATGCTCCCAGATCATCGAAGGCCTGCATCTCGTCCACGGCGTACTGGGCGAATGTGGGGTTCGTGGCCAGGCTCCAGGCCTCGATCCCGATGTCGCGTAGCGCGCGCGATAAAATACTGGTCTGGCCAGCGATCTCGGAGGGTGCCTGCAGCACTCTCATCGGGGGCGTCCGAATGGGTTGGGTCGGCCGCACCATGGGCAGGTCCAGCGCGTGGGCCACGGTGGCGCTGGCTCGACGATGGCGTGCTCCCCGCAGTCACGACAAACATGCGTGATCCGTCGCGCGCCAGGCAAGGGGCGCGGCAACGGGCGCACACGCCCGGTCTTGGTGAAGGTGAGCACGAAATTCGCATCGCGCGCCAGATCCACGCCCGTGAAGCGATGCAAGGCCGCGACCGCATCGGTGAACGCGCCCTGGAGCGGCTTGGTGCGCGGGTCGTTCATCCACGAGAACCCTGCGGGCACGAACGCGTGCGCACTCAACTCCATACCGCGACGCGTGAAGCGCTCGAGCAATCCGGACAAGTCGAACTTCTGTTGATGTTCGACACGCTTCTTCCACTTGAATAGCGCATACTTCGCGAAGTAGCCCGCGAAGCGGTAAAGCCGGTCATCGAACGCCGCCGCGCGTGGCACGGACAGGTACAGCGTCCCACCAGCCCGCGTGACGCGCACTAACTCGTCGCAACAGGATTCCAACTCGCTCACGTGTTCGAGCACATAGTGGCAGACGGTGAGATCGAAGTGTCCGCTCACCAACGGCAGGTGCGCCAGGTCGGCGCGGAACACCCGCACAGTAGGGGAACGTTTCGGCGGCCCGGGCGGGAACTTGATGTCGAACCCCGTGATGTGCAGGTCCGGTCGCAGTTCGTAGGGCCACGAGTTGGGGCCACAGCCGGCATCCAACACTCGCGCGCCGAGCGGCTGAGCCGCGATCACCTCGCGCAGGAACACGGGAGGTTGGCCGGGGCCGATCTCGGGTCGACGCACGTGCGATCCGACAATCACAGCCGCACCTTGGCCGGGTCCGTCCCCGCCATGGCATCGAGAAGCGCACGTGGCACGGCTGCGGCCGCGTTCCACTGGCCGCGCGCACCGAGCCACAGTACCAGTGCGCACTGCTGGGCCAGGAATGCGGGGAACCAAGTGAAACGAGCTGGACCGGATGCGTGGGCCGACCACATCTTCCAGTTCGCCCGCAATCGTTGATAGATCTTCCATGGGTTCGATCCACCCCCGGAACTCGCGCTCACCTGATGCCAGAGTCTCGCCGTGGGCACGAACAACAAACGGTAGCCCGCGGCGCGGGCGCGCAGGCACCAGTCGGCATCTTCGGCATAGATGAAGTACCGCTCGTCCAGCATTCCCACCTTCTCCCACGCCTCGCGCGTCGCCAGCAGGCAACAACCCGTGAGGTACCCCGTGCCTTCGACCGCACGATACTGGCCGCGGTCGCGAGTGCGAAGTCCGCGATGTGCAGTGTGGGCCGTGGCGGGGTCGCAAACGCCCCCTGCGTACCAGATCAGGTCGCTTGGAGGAGCGTGGTAGATGAGCGGCGCTGCGGCACCGGCGCTTGGATCCTGTTCGAGCGCGAGCAGCAGTTGTTCGTACAGCCCGGGATCCGCCTGCACATCGTTGTTCAAGAGCATCACTGCCTCGGCGCCCATCTTCAGTGAGTGTACGATCCCAACATTGTTGCCTCCGGCGAAACGCCGGTTCTCCGGCAATGCAATGAGCTCGACCCACGGGTACTCGGCCGCGATCGCCCGAGGCGAACCATCAGTGCTGGCGTTGTCCACCACGATCACATGCGCGCGCCAACCCTCGGGCGCGCGGCATCGGGCGAGCGTGTCGAGCGTCTCGCGGGTGAGTTGCACGCCGTTCCAGCTGAGCACGATGACCGCCAGCGTCCTCACGCGCTGTTTTCCTCCTCAGCCGAGCGCACCGCTTTCGCCGCTGCCCACAGGGACGCCACGAGCAGCGCCACGACCGCAAGCACCAGCGGCGCGCGAGGGATGCCCGCGTACGAGGCGTAGCACCACCACAGGTCGATGGCGCGCAACAGCGCCTGGCTGTCCCCGGGGGGAATCCCCAACCGGGGATCCACAACGCCGCCCCCTGCCAACACCGGCGCATCGCCGCGAAGGTGCGCCGCGCCATTGTCGATCAGCATGCGCCAATGTCCGACGATCGGGGTGAAGCGCGGATCGAAGTGACTCGCCTCCATGAAATGCGGATTCTCGAGCGCGAGCGTGTAGGGGTAGTCACCCGCCACGCGCATCTGCGCGCCGAAGTAGATCCCAACGCCTCCCAGTTGCACGAGCAGGCCCGCAATGGCCAGCCCCCACGCTATGCGCCTGCGCGCCCGCGAGGCGCCCTCCAGGGCGAAGGCCACCGCAAGTAGGAGCAGTGGCAGCAGCGGTACCAGATAACGCGGTCCCCACGAGCCATCCCCACCCCAATGCTGGAAGCTGCCGAACTGTGCCAACGCCACCACGAACACCGCGAGCCCCGCGCGGGCCGCCGCGTGCGCCGCACCATTGTGCGGCTCGTCCGAGTGCGCGCGCGCGCGGCGCATCGCGGCCCAGCCAAGGGGCGCCAGCCACGCGGCCGGAGCGAACCAGGCGAGTCCCTTGCCCGAGGACAACAGTAATCCGTAAACCCCGACCCACAGCGGCGTGCTGAAGGCCGCCACCGAAGCCTGCGCGCCGTATCCGCTCTCGAACGGAGTGCCGAAACGCGCGGCGTTGTAGATCAGGTGGCCGACGACTGCGACCGCGACGCCAAGGGCGGGGATCGCATATCGACTCACGCGACTCACCCCCAACGCGGTCAGCGCGAGGAGTGCGAGCGGGAGCATGCTGGCCTTGGCGCTGATCGCGAGGAACGCGCCCAGCGCTGCGACCCACAGCCAACGCCGCTCACCCGGCAGGGTCTGTTCGCGCCCTGCGGAACCCAACGCGGCACCGCCCAGGGTCAGGAGCAGGCCGAGGGCTTCGGTGGGCTCGGCCATGAAACTCTTCGCATACACCCACAGAGGGGTCGTGAACCCCAGCATCGCAGTGGCGGCGAGCCCCGCTCGCGCCCCCACCCCGAGCCGCCGTGCGAACAGGTAGAACACGCCAAGCAGCGCGGCGGCCATGAAGGCATTGAAGAACGAAGCGCCGAAGCGTCCCGCGAGCACGGCCCTCTCTTTGCGGAAACCGGCCGCGCGGGCGGCGAAGCTGCCCGCCGCGACGAGGGGGAGCGAGAGCACCGCCTGACCCGCGGTGTTCTTGCTGTAGTACCGTCCGTCCGGCCCCTGTAGCGTGGCGCCCTGTGGCACGTCGATGTGACCCTCGAGCATGGCATGCGCCAGTTGGAACATGGTCACTTCGTCGCTGCCGACGATGCGTCCACCGCCGGTGAGCGCGAATATCAGGAACGCG
>JBDSKE010000143.1:0-16808 GCA_039917105.1 Candidatus Eiseniibacteriota bacterium
CGGAACGGACGTTCCATCTGGACTTCGCTGTACTGATCCGCCGAGGTGTTGACGAGCACCGACCCATTCTGGAAATCACGCCGATAGACGGTGGTCGTGCCCTTCTGGACGTGCACATCGTCGAACCAGATCGAACCCGCATCCTTGGCCACATAGAACTGCAACGAGATCGCACCCTCGCGAGTCGTGTTGTACAGCGGCACCTGGACGTGCTTCCACTCGGTGCCCACCGTCACGTTTCGGTCGAACCAACTGCCGGATCCACCCAGTGGCGCGATGATGACTGGGAGCGTACGAATGGTGCTGGCCTTGACCCAGAAGGTCACGGAATAGCTGTTGAACGGCTCCAACGGGATATCCAGTGGGCAGTTGAGGTTCACCATCCAATTCACCGCGTTCGCCGTCGGGATATCCACCCGGACGCTGGACCTCCCCAGGCCGGCGGTGGTGGTGTCCCGGGTGCGTGTCCCCGGAATCTGGGTCCAGAGGTTCCAACCGTCGATCACGCTCGTCTCAAAGTCTGGATTCCGAACGCCCTCCGGCTCAGTGCCGACCCAGACCATCTGGTAGTAATCCGATAGCGGCTGGCCAAGCCAGCCAGTGTTCGTGATGGATTCGGAGCCGCGGCCGGTCGCAAGATCGACTGCGTATTCGTCGTACCACCAATTGTGATAATCCGCGTGGAAGGCATCGCGGTCCTGACCGCCGAAAACACCATATCCGCTTGCCAGCGTGGCGCTGCCAAGGCCGTAGCGCGCAATCCGGCAATTGTTGTCGGAGTAGTTATCGGTGCCCACTTGGAAACTGAAGATGTAGTTGTGCAAGGGCGCGCGGAAGTTCTCTTCATCCGTGATGTAACCACCGGGTTTCCAGAACATGTTCGAGTACCAATCCCCACCCGCTTGGTAGGGGAACCCTTCGCGCATCCAACCATTGAAGGTGGTGTATTTGGTGCCGAGCGCGCAGTTGCCCACCATGACGAAGCCCGGGCCGCCCCATTGGCGCATCTTGTTGCCGATCATGTTCGTCGCTTCTTTCCAACTGTCGTTGAACGCCTGGAAGCTCGGGTATCCAGCCGCCACGTAGTCGACGCTGTCGCCGTCGGCCTGCAACCAACCCATTTCGTCGCACAGGATGTCGTAGAAGATGCCATCCCAGATGCCGGAATCGATGGTGACTTCCTTCCACAAGAGGGCCAGCGAATCGGCGATGAACAACTGACCTGCCGCATTGCGCTTGGCCAGGTTGATATTGCCGCCGAAGTACTTGTCCCGGGTCCGCTTGGATAGCAGCCACGCGTTGTTGTTGGTCACGATCCGCCGGAGCCGCGTGGGATAGTGGCGGAAGGAGTCACGATCGGCGGCCATCCAGATGTCCTGGCCGACCACATAGGCCAGGAACTTGGTGCGCGGATTCTTGGCCTTGAGCGCCTGCACGACATCCGGACGGAACGGCCAGATCGGGTTCACATCGAGGATGACCTCGTTGAACCGTCCCACGTTCGTGATGACCGTATCGTTGAGCGCGGAATCGAGCGGCGCGTTGTAGAACGGAAAGCCATTACCACGGATGGACCCGTAGAAGGCCAGACGCGGATAGTTCTCGGGCGCGTTCAGCGGACTGGGTTCGGCGTGCGCCGACTCCGTCATGCCCGTAAGGATCAATATCGCCGCGCCGATGCAGTGCAACAGTCGGGGGAATTTCAAGCTGGCGGCTCCTCGATGGGACCGGAGGGACGTCCTGCCGGGCCCGATGATGGATGGTCACAGATGATGGAAGGAGTATAGACTGCGCAAATGTCACACGGAAGAGGGAACCTCACCGGCGTCGGGCCCCATGCGGATGACCGCGCCTACTGCCGCTCGGTCCTGCCCCGGGTCTCGCGAACTTTCGCGCTCAACATCCGCCTTCTCGGCGGCCAGATGCAGGAAGCCGTTCGGGTGGCCTATCTCCTTTGCCGCGCGGCAGATGCGGTCGAGGACTCGTGGCCCGGGACAGCCCCTGAGGTGACCCTGCGTTTCGAACTCCTGCTGGCGGGCTTGGGTGGCGACGAGGCCGCCACACGGGCGCTGGCGACTGCTGCGGCAGAAGTGGCCGCGGACCGGGAGGACCTGAGCCTGGTGGCGCATCTGCCCAAGGTCCTGCGCGTGCTCCGCCAACTCCCCGCGTCCCAGGCCGAGGTCGTTTGCGAAGGAGTCAGAACGCTGACCCTTGGGATGCAGCGCTACAGCGTCCGCGCGATCGAACGCGGCCCCCTCGTCCCGCACTTGGATGACGAACACGAGTTGCATGATTACTGCTATGTCGTCGCCGGCTGCGTGGGCGAGATGCTGACGCGGTTGTTCGCCCAGACCGCTCGGCTGCCGAACAGCCCTGCGCAGGCCGAACGGCTCGCCCTCTCGCCCATGGTCGGCGAAGCGCTGCAACTCACCAACATCCTGCTCGACTGGCCGAGCGATGCGCGTCGGGGTCGCTGCTACCTGCCCGGCTCCTGGCTCGCGCTGCATGGGCTGGAGCCCGCCACGCTGCTCGATCCCCACCACCACGCAAGGACGCACGAGCTGGTGCTGCGGCTCGAGGGTCTGGCGCATGCGGCGCTCGATCGGGTTCCGGAGTACCTGGCGCTCATCCCCTCCCGCTTCATGCGATACCGATTATTCTGCCTGTGGCCGGCACTCTGGGCGCGCGCCTCGGTGCGCGCGGTGGGCCGCGACCCACAGTTCCCCTTTGGCGACCGGCGGCTCAAGCTCTCGCGCCAGACACTGTGGTCCGAAGTCGCGCGCTCTCTCGTGGCAGGCCATTCGCAGCGCGGGGTGCAGTGGTTGCTCCGGCCCACCTCGATCTCGCTCGAGGCCTGAGCCATGGCGAGCAGCACCACCGAGTTGCGATTCCCCACCGGATTCATGTGGGGGGCTGCGACCTCCGCCCACCAAGTCGAGGGCGACAATCGGGGCAATGACTGGTGGCGCTTCGAACAACAGCACGGAGTGATCCGGGGCGACGCCCGCAGCGGCGACGCCTGTCGCCACTACGAGCGCTTCGATTCCGACTTCGCGCTGGCCGCGATGGATGGCCATGGCGCGCACCGGTTGTCGCTCGAGTGGAGCCGGATCGAGCCCGCGCCGGGCACTTTCGCCGTTGGCGCAGTCGCGCATTACCACGCCGTGTTCGCGGCGCTGCGCCGGCATGGCCTCACGCCGATCGTGACACTTCACCATTTCACGAATCCGCTCTGGCTCGCTGACAGCGGTGGCTGGGAGGACCGGCGCACGATCGACCACTTCGAACGCTTCGTGCGGTTCTGTGCACGCGAGTACGGCGGCGAGGTGGACTGGTGGTGCACCGTGAACGAGCCCGAAGTGTACGCGTTCCGCAGCTACAGCGAAGGCATCTGGCCTCCCGCGGTGCGTGATAACAGCCGCGCGCTCGGCGTGATCGCGAACCTGCTCGAGGCACATGCCCGCGCCTACCATGTGTTGCATGCCGAGGACCGGGAGGACGCGGATGGCGACGGCCATGCGGCGCGCGTTGGATTCGCCAAGCACCGCGTCGGCCTCGAGCCGCTGCGCGCGTGGCACCCTCTTGACCAGCTGTTGGCGTACTTCGAAAACCGCGTGTTCAACACAGCGGTTGAGCGTGCAGCCTTGGACGGAGTGATCGATCTTTCGATCCCCGGGGCCCAGCGCGTGCGTCGGGTATTGCCGGAGTTGAAGGGTGCCCTCGATTGGTACGGCCTCAATCAGTACACCCGCTGGATGGTCCAGTCGCTGGCGCCCGACCCGCATGTCCTGCGACCAGGTGCCCCCGCCAATGACCTGGGCTGGGAGCTCCACCCTGAAGGCTTCGAGCGCGCGCTCGTGTCCGCGAGTGAGTTGGGCCGACCCGTGCTCGTCACCGAGAACGGATTCGCCGATGCCACCGACCGGATTCGGCCGCAAGCCTTGCTGGATCATGTGGAAGCCATGCATCGCGCCATCGGACGGGGCGCGAACGTACTGGGCTACCTGCACTGGTCATTGCTCGACAACTTCGAGTGGGCCGATGGCTATCATGGACGATTCGGCCTGTACGGCGTCGACTTCGCCGACCCGGAGCGACCGCGCACACGCCGTCAGAGCGCCGAGGTGTTCGCGCGCATCGCCCGCGCGAACGCGATCACGCCCGCAGCCCGGGCGGCCGCCTCCCTCACGCGCGGCTGACGAGCCCCTCGCACCCACATGCTGCGTGGGAGAGGCTTTTTGCGCCCTTCGCCGCCGCTCCGCTACAGTGCGGTGCGCTCTTGAAGGAGGTGCGAACCCGTGTGTCCGTTCTGCAAGGATCCCCAGAAACCCTGCCGAGTGATCGAACAGCCCGATGGCAAGCTCATGTGCGAGTGCGGCAAGCATTCGTGGCCCAATGCCGCCGTCTACGCCGAGAGCCTGCGCACCTGCAGCCTCACCGTGGTGAAGGCCGTCCACAACTGGACCCAGAGCTACTGATCAATCGCTGCGCGCTTGTCTCAGCCCAGCATCACGCGCAGGGCGCGCAACTCTCCCCCCACATCGTCCAGATCCACCAGCTCGGGCAGTAGCCCCATCGCGCCGTGTTCCAGCGCATACCGCGCGCCGTCGGCGAGCGAGCCCACGCCGCCGCCCCGCAACTCGGTCACGAGGACCGGAATGCCAGGCCGCTCGAGCGCCGCCTCGACTTCGAGCGGCACCGGGGTCATTCCCACTCCGGCCGGGTTCGCTGCCGCGATCAGGAAGTCCGGCTCGATGCCCCACTCGTGCAGGCGCAACACCAAGTGGGCCAGGTCGCGCGTCTCGAAGCCCGCCACCCCACCGAAACGAGCGCGGCCGAAGCGCACCATGCGTTCGAAGAAACGCGCATGCCCTGCCGCCAGCGCCAGGTCGGTGATCTCGGGCGCGATCGCCACACCGATCACCTCACGCGTGCCGAGCGAGGCGGCCTCGTGCTCGATCCGCTGGGCGACGCGGACGGCAAGGTCCCCCTGCAGCGTCGCAGGCAGCATGCTCACTGCGGCCAACCCGGCACGCACGCCGCTCCAGACATCAGGATTATCGTCATGCGTTCCAATCAACAACGGATGTTCATGACGCAGGTCATCGCCCAGCGGCAGGTGCGGCAATCGCGCGAGCACCGGCACCGAACGCTTGAGTTCATCCATCGCGGCGCGCAACGATGACGAGGGCACCGCATAAAGCGCCTCGGCGCCCGCCTCCAATGCCTTCACCAACGCCACGGCGAGCGACTCGGATTCCTTGAAACGATTCGCCACTTCGAGCGAGCGGTCCCGCGCAGCCCTGGCGGGTAGATCGAGCGAGGTGACGCCCAGGACCAATCGCGGCGCGCGGCGGACGGTAGCGCTCAAGCCGGCACCTCGCGCGAACCACCGGCCGTGGCGGCAGAGCCACGGATTGCGTCGAGCACACGGACCGCGCGCAAGCCCCGGGCCAGATCGAGCGGATCATCCGCCTGCATGCCGTGCGAGAGCCGCCGTGTGAACTCCTGCAGCGTGGCATGCGCTTCGCCCCATTCCAGCGGGTGGCCTTCGATGAGTCCGGCCAACACCGTGCGTTGCGTGGCGGGCGTGCCCTCCCTCTCCAGTTCGAGCGCGTCGTCGGAGGCGAGCACCCGGCCACGCTTGCACTCCACCTCGAGCACCATGGCGGCGCGGGGATATCCGGGCACGCTCCAGGAACAATCGAAACTGATCGGGGGACCAGCGCCAAGCTCGAGCGTCACATGCGCCTCATCGATCGTGTCGCCATAGAGTCTCTCCGCGCGTGCGCTCACCGCGTGCGCCGGGCCGAACAACAGGTCCAGCAGCATCACGAGGTCGAGCGCGACATGGTCCAGGACATCTCCCGCGGGCGGAAGCGAAGCCGGGCCGAATACCCGCGAGACCTGCACCGATGCGCGGACCGAGACGATCGCCCCCAGTGAGCCCTCCGCCAATACATGGGCGGCGCGTGCGAACAAGGGATGCGTGAGCGCGGCGTTGCCGCTGGCCACGGGTCGCGAAGCTGCCGAGAGCGCCGCGGCGAGCTTGTCCGCGCCCGCCAGATCCGCGGCCGGCGGGCCGGGAATCAGCACCGCCAACCCTGCCTCGATCGCGCGGCAGGCCAGCGCGGGCACCTCGCGGGGCGGTGCGCAGACGATGACACCCGCAAGCGGACCGCGCTCGAGCAGGCGCGCCAGCGACACGGCCAGCGGGGCTTGGAACCCGCAACCACGCGCAAAGCCTCGCAGATCATTGCGGGAGTCGACGAGACCCGCCAAATCGCAGCTCGAATCCCTCGCGACCGCGGCGGCGTACTCGAGTCCGCGTCGGCCCAGGCCGAGCACGGCGAGTCGCCAGCGACGGTCGTCGCTGTTCGGATCCGGGGAGTGGGATTGGGGCAGTGGTTTGTCGGTCATGGGGAGCGTCCCTTGGCACCGGGAAGCTGACCTCAGCCTAAGCGTGCAACACGCGCACGGCAAGCGCGGGGCACGCCCGCTCTGGTGCCATGGCGAAGCCCCCGGCGTGGAGGGCGCCGAGGGCCGGATGCAATGCGTGACCGTTGAAGTCAGGCCGTCATCTTGAAGCTGACCTCGACATCGTTGCGATCGCGTTCGTCGATCTTGAACAGCTCGGCCTTCTGCAGCGCCATGCCGTTGGCGACCCACAGGTCCGGGATCTGCTCGATCCGCGTGTTGAACATCGTGACCGTGTCGTTATAGAACTCGCGCCGGTCCGCGATCGCGTTCTCCAACTCGCTGATCCGCTGCTGCAGCGTGTGGAAGGACTGATTGGCTTTCAGGTCCGGATAGTTCTCGGCGACAGCGAAGAACGAACCGAGCGCCTGCGTCACCTGATTCTCGGCGTTCGCGCGCTGCCCGACGCTGCGCGCCTCCGCCAATGCCCGGCGCGCCTCGCTCAACTTGTCGAACACCGCGCGCTCGTGCTGCATGTAGGCTTCGGCGACTTTGATCAACTTGGGCAGTTCATCGTGGCGCTGCTTGAGCAGGACGTCGATGTTCGCCCACGACCGGCCGATGTTGTTCTTCATCTCGACCAGACTGTTATAGACCGAGAGGAAATAGCCGACCGAGCCCACTGCCAGGAACCCGATCACCATGGTCCACAGGATCTCTCCGGAATGCATCCGCGCCTCCGCTACTTGAGGAATGGGCCGGTCAGCCGACCGACCGGTTGGGTCATCGAATGAAGTATTCGTGGCTCTTGATCAACTCGAGCACGCACCAGATCGAGAACAACGTGACGGCTGGGCCGCCGAGCAGGCCGCCAAAGGCCTTGAAGCCGTACTCCATCGTCATGAACCGCTCGGTGGTCGGTGAGATCAGGAACACGGGATCGCCTTGGGCGCGACGCACCACGGCCGCGACCTCGCGGTCGGTATCGCGCAGCCGCCGCGCCACCCAGGCATCGGTGCCGGTGGCCTCCAACACCTCCTCGAGTTCGCCCTCGTCCGAGATCGATTGCGACATCGCCTTGGGATTCGCGCGACCCAACACGTAAGCCCCCGCGCCATCCTCCAGGATCCGCTCGCGAAAACGCATGCCGCCAATGGCCCACACATGTCGCATGCCCAGTTCGTGCGCCTGCATGTAATCCATGTACATCTGGGGCACGCCCATGCCGCCGGTCTTCTCCTCGACGGCAGGGGAAGTGCGCAGCTCGGCGCCTTGCGGGTAGACCAGCGCAACGCCCGTGCAATCGCGCAGGTAGAACGGATTGCCCGAGTTCGCCTGGTGCACGACCCTCCATTGATGCTCGCCGCTGCGTCCGGCGGCGAATGTGGAGATGTCCAGTTCCCAATACGCGCACTCGCGCCCTGAAAAGGGTGCCGACATGCGGCTGCGGTGCTCGATGTGCCCGCTCAGCTCCACGAGTCCCATGGCCATGGAACGGATGCGTGCCGTGGGCGTGTCTTCAATGAGTCGATGAATGCGCCAAGCACGAAACCCATGCAGGAACATCCACGGCCCGAACAGCACGCCCAGAGTCGCGAACAACGACATTGCCGGATTCATCCCAGCCTCGCGCCAAGCATGCGGTCGGCGGCGTGCGCCAGGTACAGGAGTCCCGCCAAGCACAGCGCGGGACCACACAACGTGCCCACCGTGCGCCACAGGGGCGGCGTCAGTCGCGCTGTGTCGACTGCGCCATCCGCTACGACGATCCGTTCGAGCACCTCGCTCGCCACCACGCGCAGTGTCATCCCCTCTTCGCGCATCGGGCTCGATGCCGCGAACGCTTCGCCATCCGTACCCGTCCGCGCCACCCAGTCCTCCTCTGCCTGCGTCACGACGCGCTCGTGCCGGACTTCGCCGAGCACATGACACTGGACGCCTGCGCAGAGCGCTCTTTCAACCAGCCTGAGCGCGCCCCCCTGGGCCCGGAGCCAGCGCAGGTCGGCATTGCGGTCAAGCAGAGCGCGAATGCGTTCCGGAATCGCCGCGCCTGCCGCCACCTCGCGCTCCGCGGTGATGCCCAGCTGCCAGGTGACCGTATCGGCCTCGACGCGCGCCCGCAGTTCGCCCTCGACCAGATGGAACGGGCGTGACTCCGACACCGACCCGCCCACTCGCGTTCCGACGCCGCTCACTTCGAGCACATAGCCAGCGCACGCACGCGCGGACAGCGGCGAGAACATGGGGCTCTCGAGTTCAACCTGCCCTTGCAGTTCGATCATCCCGCGCGCGGGGCCGGTGAACGGCTCGGGGCGCACGGAATCCAGCGCTTGGCGCGCGCGCAGGCTGCGAAGCCCATCGGCGAACCAAGGCGCCCCCGCAATGACCGAGGCGGCAGCCGTCAGCAGGCCCGCCGCGCTCACCGGAATCTCGAAGAGCGGCTGCATACCCCGGAGTCATCGGCAGAGTGCACGCCCGCAATGAGCGGGAGTTCAGGCGGGTCCCCGGGCCAAACCCTGCGCTGACGGCGTTTCGGAGACTCTCAGCGGGCGCTGGCCAGTCCCCGACCTCCATCGATCGCCACACACGCGCCGGTCGTCCAACCGGACTCCTGCGACAACAGGAACGCCACCAGCGCCGCGATCTCCTCGGGCTGCCCCACGCGACCGATCGGATGTGTGGACTTGCATCGCTCCAGAAACGCGGCGTAGTCGGCCACGGCCTGCGTGACGGTGTGCAACTCGGTCACCACCACCCCGGGCAACACTGCATTGACGCGCACCCCGTGCGGCGCAAAGTCCAGGGCCGCGCAACGCGTGATCATCTCCACGGCCGCCTTGCTCACGCAATAAGCCATGAGCCCCGCATAGGGCCGATTCCCGGCAACGGAACCGACGTTGACCACGCTCCCCTTGCGTGCCCGGAGCGCATCGGCCGCGGCCCGCGTCATCAGGTACAGCGACTTGGCGTTGCTGTCCATGACACGGTCCCATTCGGGCGCAGCCGTGTCCCAGATGGCGCCATTGCCTATCACGCCCGCCGCGTTGACCAACCCATCGAGCCCACCGAACCGCGCGAGTGCCGCCTCGACCCACTGCGAACAGATGGATTCCTCGCGTACATCACCGGTCACCACCAACGCTCCAGGGCCCGATTCCCTGCACTCTGCGGCCACCGCCTCGAGGCGATCACGACGGCGTCCCGCCAGCACCACACTGGCGCCCTGGGCCGCAAGCAACCTTGCACAGGCGCGCCCAATACCGCTGCTGGCCCCGGTCACCAGCACGGTCCGGCCCTCGAAACGCGTTCCGCTCTCCATCTGGCTAAGCCCCCTTGGACACGCCTGACCCCTATATGTGCGCCAAGATTGCAGATGGGTGACTTGGGCACAAGGGTTGGCAGGCTCTGCAAAGGTTTTGCGCAACCTATGCACAATCATTGCATCATAAGTGGGAACCGTTGCCTCCGCCCGTCCTCCCCATTCACACCGGAGATGATCATGCCTCGCCCGGCTCGTTTCACCATCCGCGCTGCCAGCGCGCTCACCGGCATCAACCCCAACACATTGCGGGCATGGGAGCGGCGTTACGGTCTGGTGCGCCCCGAGCGCACCCCCAAGGGATACAGGCTCTACAGCGAGGACGACATCCAGCGCCTGCGGGCGATCCGTCGCACCATGCAGCAAGGGATATCGGTGGGTCAGGTGAACGAGCACCTCGATGAGAGCGCCGTACTCGCCGGCGTGCTCGAGGAGCCCAACGCGGACGCCGCGCCCGTTCGCATGGTCGAGGTCTCGCTCGAGGAACTGGGCCTCTCGGGGAGCACCACCATCCGCCTGCCCGGCGGCGGCGGTGGCGCCAGCTCGGCGCCGAACCGCGCCAAGGCGCACGATCATTCGCTCGCCGAGTTCTCGCGCCAGATCGAGCAAGCTTCGTTGCGCTTCGACAGTGTCACCCTCGATCGGGCGTTCGGCAGGGCCGTCGGGCTCTACTCGCTGCGGCATGCCTTCAATCAGGCACTTGCTCCGGCCCTCACCCGCGTTGGCGAGCGCTACCTGAAGCATGCAGGGGGCGTGGCGGAAGAGCATTTCCTCACCGCCTTCGCGCGCGAGCGCCTGCTCGGCGCGCTTTCGGGACTGCGGCCCTTGCACCAGCCGCATCGCGTGGTATGCGCGTGCGTCGCAGGCGAGCAGCACGAGTTGGGCCTGATGCTGTTGGCGCTCGAGTTGGCCCTGGAAGGGGTGAGCACGCTGTACCTGGGTGCGAATGTGCCGGTGGAAGCGCTGTTGCACGCCTGCACCGGGCCGGGGCTGCGTGCAGTGGCACTATCGGCCACACTGGCCGCGCCGCTCGAGCAGTTGGCGGATCTGCAGCCCCGCCTGCAACACGTGGCGCCACGCGCGAAGCTGTTCGTGGGCGGGCCGGCGGCGAACAAACAGAAAGACGCTGTCGAACGAACCGGGGCCGAAGTCTTGCCGCTCGACCCATCCGAAGCGAGCCATCGTTTGTTCGAAGTGGCCAGCCGCCGCTGATACGGCTGTCGCTGAGACTGCTTGACCCGGTGGCGCGCGGCGCGGCATCGTGTCGAACAGTTCCGCGAGCCCGTAAGCACGGGCACCCACCCTGACCACGGACGGTTCATGGATCTCGCCGGGCTCGACGCGGCGCTGCTCGCCAGCGCGGTGTGGGGACTCGCAGCGGCGGCCATTCTACCGCTGCTCGCAATCGCCTGGCCCAAGGCCCCCGCCGCATTGCATGATGCCGCCCCGCGATTCCTCGGTGTGCTCGCCTGCCTCGCAGCCGTGGGGGTAGGAGCGCGTGGCCTGGCCGGTGGCAGCGAAGTCTCGCTGCAGTGGTGGCCCGGATTCCCGGGACAGCCCTTCACGGTTGGCCCCGACGCGTTGGCCGCACCCTTCCTGTTGTTGTTTGGACTGGTCGGCGCGGCGAGCATCGCGGCGCACCGAGCCGATCATGACAGTCCGGGCGCGCACCTGCGACTGAGTCTGCATCTGGGCTTCGCGTGCCTGCTGTGCATCGTGTTCGCGACACAGCACGCATTGATGTTTCTGTTCGCGTGGGAGGGCATGACGCTCGTGTCCGCCGCGTTGGTCGCCGCGGACCCGCGCGGTGCCAAGGCACGGAGCGCGGCCTTCACCTACCTGGCGTTGTCGCACGTTGGCGCGGCATGCATCGCGCTGGCGTTGCTCACGCTCTCGGGGCACGCAGGTTCGTATCGATTCGATACCTTGTCGAGCGCGTATGCCGCGCTTGCCCCTGGCGATGCCGCGCGGCTGGCCTGGCTGTTCACGATCGGCTTCGCAGTCAAGCTGGGCTTGGTGCCGCTGCATGGCTGGTTGCCGCTCGCGCATCCCGAAGCGCCGGCGCCGGTGTCGGCATTGCTGTCGGGCGTCATGGTCAAAGCCGGACTGTATGGAATGTTGCGCTTCGTGTGGCAACTACCCGGGGCGCCGCCGCAATACTGGGGCACGGTTCTGCTCGTGCTCGGGATCGCCTCCTCGCTCGTGGGCGCGCTGTACGCCGCGGTCGAATCCGATGCCAAACGGCTACTCGCGTGGTCCACCGTCAAGCACGCGGGCGTGCTCGCGATGGGGACCGGGCTCGCGGCGCAACTCGCGGCTTCCGAGCAGCCCATCGTGGCCGGCATCGCGCTCGCAGCGACGCTCTACCACGTGGTCGGCCACGGCCTCGCCAAGTCGCTCGCCTTCCTGGCCGTGGGCGAGGCGGTGCACAGCGCCCGGTCCCGTTCGCTCGAGCATCTGGGTGGGCTGGCGCGTCGCATGCCGCGGACGGGCCTGGCCGCGCTCATTGCCACAATCGCGCTCTGCGCACTGCCGCCCTTGTCGTGCTTTCCCGGAGAGTGGTTGCTATTCCAGGCACTGATCCTGGGCTACTCGGCAGGGGCCGGGCAGTTGCGATTGTTGGCGCCGTTCGCAGCCGCCGGCCTTGCCTTGGCGAGTGCGCTCGCGGTTGCGGCCATGGTCAAGCTGTATGGCATCGGCTTCCTGGGGCGCGCCCGCAGCGAAACCGCCGCGACCGCAACCGAGGCTCCGCGCAGTGTGACCACCGTGCTGCTCATCGCGGCGGCGCTGCCGCTCGCGTGGGGACTGGCAGCCCCGTGGAGCGTCGCGGCCCTGCGTGCCCCGATCGCAGCCGTGCTGCCCGAGTTCGATGCGGGGGCGTTGCAGGGCGCAGGCGGACTGACATTGCAGCCGGCGTTGCTCCAAGCCAGCAGCATCTCGCCATTCGCCGCCGCAGCACTGGTGGGCCTGTTCGCAGGTCTCGCGATCCTGTGGCTGCGCTCTGGCACTGGGCCGCACGGGGTGCGCCGCTCGCCGTCCTGGAGTTGCGGCGCGCCGCTTGGGGCTCGCATGCAATATTCGGCGCTCGGCTTCACCAAACCGCTGCGCTTGATCTTCCAGCCCGTGCTACGCGGGGAGCGCGTAATGGAAGTGCTCGAGGAGGGTTCTCCCTATTTCGCACGTCCTGCGCGCGTCACCGCCAGCATGCCGGCCATGTTGGAACGCGTTGTCGTCGCACCGCTCGTGCGAGCCGTGCTGTGGGGCTCGGAATGGGGACGCGGCCTGCAGACCGGCAGCTTGCACCAGTACCTCGGCTACCTGCTCGCCACGCTCGTGGCGTTGCTGTTGTGGGGTCGCTGATGCTCGATGTCGCGCTGGTGTTGTTGCAGACCCTCCTGCTGTTGGCGGTCGCGCCGCTGTGGGGCGGCGTTGTGGCGGCGCTCAAGGCCAGGCTCCAGATGCGCCGGGGCGCACCCGTGTGGCAGCGCTACCGCGACCTGGCCAAGCTCTCGGGCAAGGAGACGGTGCTGAGTGAGGACGCTTCACCCCTTGCGCGGGGGGTGCCTTATCTGGTGCTCGGCGCGGCACTGACCATCTGCACATGGACACCCGTGATCACCGCACATCAAGGTCTGGGCTTCGCCGGCGATCTCATGATGACAGTGGCGCTCTTCGCCGCCATGCGCGTGCTGCTCGCACTACTCGCGCTCGAGGCCGGCACCACGTTCGGCGGCATGGCGGCCAGTCGGCACATGGCGCTCTCGGCGCTGGCCGAACCGGCGATGATGCTGAGCGTGTTCACGCTCGCTCTAGTGGCGCACAGCACCGATCTGGCCGCCATCTCGCGTGCGATCGCAATGTCGCACGATGCGTGGATTTCACCCTCTCACCTTCTGGCGCTCACCGCGATGACTGTGGTGGTGATCTCCGAGACCGGACGCGTCCCGGTGGACAATCCCGCAACGCATCTCGAACTCACCATGATCCACGAAGGCTTGGTCCTCGATATGTCGGGGCGGCATCTGGCCGCACTCGAATGGGCGGCCTCGGTGCGCCAACTCCTGCTCCTCACCCTGCTCGCCAATCTCTTCCTGCCTTGGGGCATCGCGCTCGAGCCGACGCCCGTGGCCCTGCTGTTCGGATTCGTCATCTGGCTGGTCAAGTTAGGGGTATTCGCCGTGGGCGTTGCCGTGCTCGAATCCGTCACGGCCAGGATGCGACTGTTCCGGGTACCTGAGTTCCTCGGCATGGCATTCCTGCTGTCGTTGTTGGCGCTCACCTCGGACTCGTTGCTCCGATGAGGACGAGGCCGTGAACCTGCACCTGCCGCAGTGGCTTCCCCAGAGCAATACCGTCAACCTGCTCGCGGGCATGTTCCTGTTGTCGGCGTTGTATGCG
This sequence comes from Candidatus Eiseniibacteriota bacterium, assembly GCA_039917105.1. Classification (GTDB taxonomy): domain Bacteria; phylum Eisenbacteria; class RBG-16-71-46; order RBG-16-71-46; family RBG-16-71-46; genus CAIXRL01. Next base: position 14,135 of record JBDSKE010000143.1, read on the forward strand.
GCCAGCCAGCGCCGTGTGACGGCGTGCATCGCGGGCTATCGCTGGAACTCCATCGCGCTCGGCCTGATCGCCCTGACCGTTGCGCTCATCACCGGCACGGGTCACATCGCGGTCGCGGCGCTGCTGGTGATCGGCGTCAAGGCCATCATCATTCCGGCTTTGCTGGCCAAGCATGCCTCGCGCATGAAGGGCCGGCCGGCCGAACCGCTGATCTCGATCCCCGCCGGCATGCTCATCTGCGGCGCGCTCGTGGTGGTGGCGTTCAGCCAGACGCGGGCGCTGTTCGGCACGGGGCAGAACATCCTGGGCTCCTGCTTGCCGGTCTCGGTGGCCACCACGCTCGTGGGGCTGTACCTCATGGTCAGTCGCCCTCAGGCGCTGCTGCAGGTCGTGGGCTTGGTCATGGTGGAGAACGCCATCTTCCTGGCCGCCGTCTCGCTCACCTATGGAATGCCGCTCGTGGTCGAGGTGGGAGTGCTGCTCGACTTGCTCGTGGGTGTCGCACTGCTGGGCCTGTTCGTCGGACGCATCGAGGAAACCCAGGGCGACTCCGGCACCCCCCGACTGCGTTCGTCGAAAGGTTGATGCCCGTGCTGCTCCTGTTGCCCCTTGTGCTCATCCCGTTGCTCGCCGCCGGCATCTGCCTGGCGCTGGGCCCTCGCGCGGGCACATCGCGGGTGACGATTGCAGCGCTCACGCTCACGCTCGTGGTGGCCGTGATGGTCGCGGCACAGGTGGTGAATCTCGGCGACCAGCAGGCCGGCGGTGGCTGGCTGCATGCTGACGGGCTCTCAGCTCTGCTGGTCTGCATCATCGCTGGGATCGCACTGCCGTGCGCGGCCTATGGCGTGGACTATATGCGCCATGTGAAAACCCTGGACCACGCTGACGCCCGTTGGTTGCCAGGACGATACGAGGCGCTCACGCTCGGGCTCGTGGCCTGCATGATGCTTTCGGCCATCGCGGACAATCTAGGATTGCTGTGGATCGCCGTGGAGGGCAGCACACTCACGTCCGCGCTGCTCGTGGGCTACTACCGGCGTCCCGAAGCAGTCGAGGCCGGCTGGAAATACCTGATCCTCTGCTCGGTGGGCATCTCGTTGGCGTTGTTCGCGACCGTGTTGGTGTTCTACTCCGGTGCAGCCGTGTTCGGAGAGCAGGGCTCGACCCTTCGCTGGACCACACTGCGCGATGTGGCGAGCCAACTGGACCCGCGATTCGTCAAGTTGGCGTTCCTGTTCGCCCTCATCGGCTATGGCACCAAGGCGGGACTGGCCCCCATGCATTCGTGGCTGCCCGATGCCTACAGTCAGGCACCCGCACCCGCTGCCGCTCTGCTGTCCACGGCGTTGCTTGCCACATCGCTGGCCGCGCTGCTGCGTTTTCACGCCATCGCAGTGGCCGGGGTCGGCCCCGAGTGGTCGGGCGCGCTGCTGACGGGATTCGGTGTGCTGTCGATCGTCGTGGCTGCACCCTTGATGCTCGTGCAGGATGAGTACAAGCGGTTGCTGGCCTACTCGAGCCTTGAGCACACCGGGTTGGTCGCACTTGCGGTGGGCCTGGGGACACCGCTCGCGCTGTTCGCGGGGCTTCTGCACCTATTGGTGCAATCGCTCGTCAAGGCACTCGCCTTCCTGGTGGGCGGCTCGCTCCAGCGTGCCTCGGGCTCGCGCCGCATGGGCCACTTCTCGGGACTGATCGAAGCGGACCCGCGGCTGGCGACGCTCTTGGTGTTCGCGGGGCTAGGACTAGTGGGCCTGCCGCCCATGGGCACATTCGCCAGTGAATGGATGACATTGGCGGGCGGCTTCGCCAGCCGACGCGCAGGCGCCACCATCGTGGCGCTGGTGGCACTCACACTTGTGTTCACGGCGATCACCCACCGTTTTTCGCGCATCATCCTGGGCAAGGCGCGCGAGCGGTTCGCCGATCCGCTGCCGGCGCGCACACGTGTGCCGCTCGTCGCGCTTGCAGGTGCTGCGATCGTGTTGGGGGTGTGGCTCCCCACGCCGGTGCGCGCACTGATCGAACACGCCATGTTGAGCATCCGGCGATGAGCATGAGCAGCGGCGACCTGTTCCCGCTCGATGCGGCGCTGCGCGGTATCCGCGAGCGCTTTGCCGATGCCGTCATCGATGCCGACCGCACCAGCCTGCGCGAACGCACCGTCGTGGTGCCGGCCGAACGCGTGGCCGAAGTGGCCGCCGCGCTCATGCACGAATGGGGGGGCTCGCTGCTCACCCTGTTCGCACTGGATGAGCGCGCCCAGTCCGGACGATTCCGTTTGCACGCCATGTTCTCGATGGCACCCGAGGATGCGATCGTCACGCTTGTTGCCGCGGTGCCCGAATCGCTGCCCGCCTACCCCAGCGTCACGGCGCGCGTTCCGGCTGCGCACTGGCTCGAGCGTGAACTCCAGGACCTGGTGGGCGTGCAAGCCTTGGGACATCCCGATCCGCGCCCGCTCGTGGCGCACGACGGTTGGCCCTCGGGCACGCACCCGCTGCGCAAGGACTTCGTCCCACCCGACCATTGGGCATGGGCACCGCGCTTTGGCTTCGCATCGGTCGAGGGTGAAGGCGTGTTCGAAATCCCCGTGGGGCCGATCCATGCCGGCATCTCCGAGCCGGGACACTTCCGCTTCTCGACCGTGGGCGAATCCGTGTTGCGGCTC
>JBDSKE010000144.1:0-5769 GCA_039917105.1 Candidatus Eiseniibacteriota bacterium
CCCACCAGCGAGCGCGCATAGCGCAGCTCGTCGTGCGCGGCCTCATCGAGCATGAACTGCACCGCGAACCGACCGGGTGAGGTCGGGGTCACGCCGGGCCGCGGAGCCGGGGAGGCGACCGGACCGGGTGCGGATGGTAGTGAACATGCGGCAACTGGTTCCGGAACCAGTTGGTCCGTCATGGGTGCCCCCAAAACGTCCCGGATGCCCGCCGGCACATCCGGACGCGGACAGTGCCGGGCGAGCACCGCCGAGATCCCCGCCTTGGTGCTGTGCGTGGCGGCCGCGAGCAGCCCCTCGGCGTTCTCCGCAGTGAGATGCGGGGCCAGCATGACCACGGCGGTCAGGTGCAGTCGGCCCTGGGCGATGGCGGGGATGATGGCGGGGAACCTTCGCGCGGCGCGGGCCACCTGGATGCGCTTGTACGCCGTGTCCTCGGACATGTGCAGGTCGTGCACGCAGAACAGGTACATGGACGAGTACCCCTCGGCCACATAGAGCGCGCGTGCATCGACCTCGGCGATGAGCTCCAGCAGCTGCGCCGTGGACTCGTTCGACTTGGCGGCGGCGGTCCTCAGTTCGCTCATGACGACATGGTCGGGGGCGAGCGTGAGGGAGTGGGTGTTCATGGCATCCATCCGCGGGGGCGGGTCGCGGGGGCGATGGTTCAGCCCGCAATACATATCACGCGACATTTCGAAGCTCGTGCGTGCCCACCATGCGCTGAACACGCGTCACCGCGAGAACTTTCGGCAAAGCAGCGCTCGCAGCCCAGCCGCACGCCCATGGCGCTCGCTAGCGGGCAAGAACGAGCGGGCAGCGATTCGAGATAGGCGCACCGCAATCAGCCGTCAAGCGGAAAAAAATCGTAGCGCCATCGCCTCAGGCCATTGCGCGCCGTATCAGCCGAAGCCGATCACCGCCGCTTGCTCGCCGCCTTGCTCGCCGCCTTGCTCGCCGCCTTGCTCCGAGCAGGACTCGACTTGCTGCCGCCCGCGCGCTTCGGCTTCGCGCCCGAGGCCTTCCCCTCCTTGCGCCCCGCGATGGCCGACTCCACCTCGCGCCAGTCACTCGCCGACAAGTCCACCTCCAACGCGAGCAGGTTCTCCTCCAATTGCGCCACGCTCGAGGCTCCGATGATGGCGCTCGACACCTGCGCATTGCGCAGGGTCCAGGCCACCGCCACGGCCGCAGGCTTGAGCCCGCGCGGCGCGCACCAGGCCCCCAGCCGCTCTGCAGCCGCGACATTCTCGGGAGTGAGCGCCTTCTCCTGCGTGAGGAAATGCTTGAAGTCGCCGCTCGCACGGCTGCCGTGTGGGATGGCGCCGCCTGCATATTTGTTCGTGAGCACACCCTGGGCCAACGGCGAGTACACGATCATGCCGATGCCATTGCGCTTGCAGTACTCGACATGCTTTGGCTCGACGTGCCGATCGACGAGGCTGTAACGCGGCTGGCTCGAGATCATGCGTAGGTACCCTTCGCGCTTCTGGATCGTCGCCACCTGGTCGACCACCTTGGGATGGTGGTCGAAGTTCGAGAACCCCACGTAGCGCACCTTGCCCGAGCGCACCAGATCCTCGAACGCGCGCAGCGATTCGTCGATGGGTGTGTCCTCGACCGGCGCATGGAACTGGTACAGGTCCACGTAATCAATCTGTAGCCGGCGCAGACTCTGCTCGAGCGCATCGAAGATGTGCTTGCGCGAAAGCCCGCGCCCCAGCGGCCCTTCCCACACGCGCCCCATGCACTTGGTGGCGATCACCAGTTGTTCGCGAGGCAGCTCGCGAATCGCCGTGCCCAACACGCTCTCGGCGGCGCCGCGCAGGTAGACATCCGCAGTGTCGAACAAGTTGATACCCAGCTCGAACGCGCGGTGCACGATGCGCGTGGTGTCGTCGGGGCTGACCGAGCCGCCGTAGGTGGTCCACGATCCCAGCGCGATCTCGGAGACCTGCAAGCCACTGCGACCGAGGTTGCGATACTTCATGGTTCGCTCCATTCCATGTAGTGCGGAACGATCAGGACAGCGACGGCCCGTCGAGCCCCAGTTCCTCTGCCAACATCGTGCTCATCTTGAGAGGCGCACGCCAGTACCACCACTCCACCTCAGGTGACCAGCCATTTTCCTCGGCCAGCCCGTCACCCCAGACGCAATCGGCAAGCATGCGCGTGCATTCGCGCAAGCTCGCATCGGCGGCTGCCAGACGCGCGTCAAAGTCTTCTGAGATGGCCTCGGGCAACTCCAGCGCCAGCTCGAACAACATGTGCCGGTCATCCAGATCATTCAACCAATCCTCGAGCCCGCCCACATAGGGCGTGCGGCAGTCGGCGGCCAGGCGCTCCCACTGCTTGAGCAGCCCCTCGGTGCCGGCCGCGATGACGTGATCGGGACAGCCCCTTGCCAGCAGCCACTGTTGGACGTCGGGTTCTTCGCTCACCGTGACCTCCGCTTGGCTTGTCGCACGAAATAGCGCTCGCCATCGTTTGGTTTGAAGCAGGTCCGGATGATGCCATCGCGGTCGAATGCCACGAATGTCCCGCTCGCGCGGTCAAAACGCGACACCACGCCGTCCGCACGCACCGCCTCGAGCACCGGTCCTCCCAGGGCGGCATCGCGCAGGGCCTGCGCGTGTGCAAGATACTCGGCCGAGTTGGCCGCGCCGAACTCGGCTCCATGTTTCTCGAAGTGCTCGCGCAGGCGCTCGGGCGAGGCGAATCCCACTTGGGCGCCAGAGCTCCGGGTCTCGACCGTCGCGGGGGCGGGATGCCGTAACACCAGCAGGGCCACAGCCATGACCGCCGCGACCAGTGAAGCCGTCATCCATCGGGGAGGGTTCCGCGCCATGCGGCAAGGCTAGCCGCCCGCGAGGCCCGGCGCCAGCTTTGACGAGGTGCGAACACCGCCGGGCCGGAATGCGACGATGCTATTGTCTGCGCATCCAAATGCCGACAGCTCTGACGCCGAAGCCATCGCACCCGGAGAGATCCCGCCCGTGAGAATCCTCATTCGCATCGTCGTCGGTGTCGCGTTGGCGCTGCAGTGCTCAGCCACCACGGTGCACGCGGCAGCCCCGGACTTCACCCTTTGGCAGGACCTGCTCAACCGCTACGCCCGCCAGGTGAGCGCCAAGGGACAGTCGATCGACACCCGCTTCGACTATGAGCAACTTTATGTCGACGAGAACATCTGGGGGACACGCGAATCGGCAAAATTGGCCCGGATACGCGAGCAGATGTTCGCGATCCCGCCCGAGAGCATGGGCGTCGCGGACCGCAGGGCGTGGGCGATCAACGCCTACAACTTCCTCGTCGTGGAACGCGCCACGTTCAAGCTGTTGGTGCCGGGCCGGCGGTTCCTTCGCTACGGCAGCGTGAATGAAATGTTGTACTCCGACGGGCCGTTCTTCGAGGCCAAGGCCGTCACGATCGGGGAGCAGGCTTACACCATCGCCGAGTTCGAGCGCGCCTACATCCAGAACGACCCGATCATGCCCCCCGAGCCGCGGTCTCGGCCCAGCGATCCGCGCGTGGCCTTTGCAACCTGCCCTGGGGCCGTGGGCGGACCGACACTGTGGTTGCGTGCGTTCCGTGGCGACTCGATCGAGGCCCAGTTGGACCGGGTCACGCGCAATGCCTTGGCGAATCCAAAATGGATCCGTGTGGGCGCCGACAAGAATAACCTCGAGGTGAGCGATGCGCTGTTCACTCGCCGCTTCGACCTGGGCGGCGACGCCGCCGGCATCATCCGGTTCGTCGCGAAGTACGGGCCGAAGGACGCGCAGGGCGTGATCCGCAAATACAAGCTCACGGCCCCGCCTCGCTATATGGCCTTCGATTGGAAACTGAACCAGGTGGAGCGCCCCAAGAACTTGATTCCCCAGGGCGCTCTCTCGGACTCACTGGCTAAGCGTTAGCGAGCGTTGGGCTCGCACTTGGTCCGCGAAGGCAGCCAGGAACGCCCGCAACTTCTCGCGCGTGGATTCATCGGTGAGCGCCCCCTGCGGCGAGAACTGTTTGCTCGCATTGCCGACGTGTAGCTCGGGGCGCTGCATGAGGCGGGCATCCACCCCCAGGAATACCTGACGCAGTGCGAGTTGAGCCCGAACGGTGCCGAAGCCCCCGGCTGAGACCCCGGTAACCGCGACGGGCTTGCGAAGAAGCGGTTGGTCCTTGCCGCGCGAAGCCCAGTCGAGTGCATTCTTGAGAACGGCTGGATAGCCGTAGTTATATTCGGGGGTGACGAACAGAACCCCATCGGCGGCGCGAATGGCCTCACGGAACTCCACGACCGGCGCCGGCAAGCCCACTGCCTCCACATCGCCGTCGTACATCGGTACTGAACGCAGATCATGCGCCGCGAGTGTCACGCCCTCGGGCAGCAGTTCCATGGCCGCTCTCAAGAGAGCGGAGTTATAGGAGGCGCGACGCAGGCTTCCGGACACACCAAGCAGACGGATGGGATCAGGCAAAGGGGAACCTCCAAGCGGAACGGGGACCTCGAGACCGAGGTCGGCGACTTCTTTTACGATGCGAACCAAGCGGAGTGGGTTCCATTGTCGCCCTTGCAGCGATGGAACACGTGACGATGCTATCCTACCGCCTGCTCGGCGCTGTTGCAGGTGTGCTGCTGGCACTGGGCCCATGCGCACCACGGCCGGTTTCGCTCAAGGAGACCAAGTGAACATCCGCGAGGACGACCCCAAGCGATTGCTCGGGCTGCTGTTCCAATCGCACCCATGGCACGGGCTCTCGATCGGGCCGCAGGCACCTGCCGTGTGCACGGTATTCGTTGAACTCGTGCCGGCCGACACGGTCAAGTACGAGATCGACAAGCGCAGCGGATTCCTCAAGCTCGACCGCCCGCAACGTTACTCCAGCCTCTCGCCCGAGCCCTACGGCTTCATCCCCCGCACGCTATGCGGACCGAACGTCGCCGCCTTCGCCGGCGAGCAGGCAGGACGGGCTGGCCTCAAGGGCGACAATGATCCGCTCGATGTATGCGTGTTGACCGAACGAGCGATCAACCACGGCGGCGTGATCGTGCGCGCCCGCCCGATCGGCGGACTTCGCATGTTCGACGGCGAGGAGGTCGACGACAAGATCATCGCCGTACTCGAGAGCGATCCGACCTACGAGAGCTGGAGCGAACTGGAGCATTGCCCCCCCGTGCTGATCGATCGCATCCAACATTATTTTCTGACCTACAAGGACATGCCGGGCGCCGTGGGCCCGCGCGTGGAACTCGCCGGGGTCTATGGTGCCGCCACAGCACGCGAGGTCATCCTGCGCTCGCAGGTGGACTATCGCGCGAAGTTCGGCGACCTCGAGCGCATGCTCGACGATGCCCTGAGCCCGCTCACCGATCTGGACGCGTGATTTTGCTCGACCTGCTCGTTTTGGGCGGCGGCGTGACCGGGTTGGGCGTGGCCCGGCTCGCGGCGCGCAATGGCTGGCAGGTGACGGTGCTCGAACGCGACGACCTGGCCAGCGGAGCGAGCAGCGCCACCAGCCACATGCTGCACGGCGGCATCCGCTATCTGGAACACGGCCAGTTCGCCTTGGTGCGAGAAGCCCTCGCCGAGCGAGGGGCCGTTTCGCGCATGGCGCCGCGCTTGGCCCGCCCCACGCGCTTCATCGTGCCGCTCTCGCGCGGCTCGCACGTTCCCGGATGGAAGCTGCGCGCAGGGCTCACGCTCTACGATCTTTTGGCCGGCTCCGCGAACCTCTCGCCGCACCGGATGGTATCGGCACGAGATGCGCTCGCGT
>JBDSKE010000145.1:0-4921 GCA_039917105.1 Candidatus Eiseniibacteriota bacterium
GGGACGGGGGGCCCACCGGTCTTGGTCAACCGTTGGGACCTTACTTGTAGCGAGAGTTTTTATCATGGGGCGAGGAGCAATGTCAATCCAATGAGTGCGAAGGAGTATGCTGACCCTGCCCACCCGATCTTGGGATCCGGACTCCGACGTCCAAAACAGCCCAAACACGCACCATCCCGTGGAGCCCCCAATGCACAGCCCGATCCGGACCGCCGCGGTCGTTCTCTGGTTGTCGTGCTTCGGCCTGACGGGCCCCGCTGCGGCCGAGCACAAGCTCGCGGCGACGGACTCGGTGGCCATCGCCCCTGTGGCCGGCCCACCGCTCCTATCCCCACTCATCCTTGATCAGGACTACGGCCTGGGGACCACTGTGGTGCTCGACCGATTGCCCGACGCCAAACGCATCTCGGACCTGGCCTATGTGAGCAACCTTCGCCACGTGATCCTATCGCTGCAAGCCTGGCCCGCGAACTTTGCCGCGCTGCAATCGCTCGGGCAGGTGGCGCTGCCCGAGGGCGCGGATTGGATCGTGGTCCTGCGCGGCTTTCCGCCAAGTCGCGAACAAGCCGACATGTGGAACTACCTGCGCGCTCGACTTCGCTTGGTGTTGGTGGTGGCGGGCCCGCCCGCCGACCGTTCACAGATCCAGCAACTCAACTCGATCCGCTCCTTGGAGCGCGTGATCGCAGAGATGGATGTGCCGGCCCGCACCGGGTTCGAGCGCCTGCAGCGCCCGCTCAGTTTTCGAATCGTCATGCCCTGAATAACAGCGCGTTAGACTCGCATCCAGCGCGCGAGGCCATGGAAGAAACGCACCACGCCATAGAGCAGCGGCGGAGCCGCCAGAACGTAGAGCACATCGTGCCCGGGCGGGCGCGTGGCGAATGAAACGATTGCTGCGCCAATGGCGGCCCACACTCCACCGCTCACCATCTCGCGCCACGCCAGATCGCGAAGTGCTTCTGACGATGCCTGCGATCGTGACGCCTGCGAGCCGAACTTCTCGACCTGTGCCATGCGGGAACCCTCCGGGCGGACCAGACCTCGCGTTCCATGCGTGCCCACCTGGGGGGCGGTGGCTCGGGGGATATCGACAAGATACCGCTCCCGCGATCCAACAAACAAGCGCGAATCCGGCGCTGGGTAGGGTACGGAAATGGCCGGGGATTTCGGTCCCCGGCCATCCACGGCCACTTTTCACCCGCGCTGAATCAGGTCCCTGGAACGGCCCCGACCACCTGCTTGGTGAGGTCCTGCTTCTTATCGTTGAAGATCAACATCTCGCCGCGCTTGAGCTGCGGGTCGTCTTTCAGGTCGATCTGGATCTTGAAGCGCTTTTCGAGCTCCGAGAATCGTCGCGCCTCCTGCTCGACGAAGAACAGAGCCACATCGGGCGCCACCTTGACCGTGATCTTCTTGAATGTGCCCATCGCCACCACACGGCGCATCGCACGCTCGAGCTTGACCAGCATGGTTTCGGTGCTCGGCACCTTGCCCAGGCCGCCACAGGTCGGGCAATCCTCGGTGTAATAGTGCAGCAACGACGAGCGTTCTCGCTGGCGTGTCATCTCGACCAGACCCAGGTCACTGACGGCGAACGCCTTGGTGCGCGCCCGGTCCTTGCGCAACTCCGTGCGCAGCGTGTCGAGCACGGCGCGCTTATTGGACTCCGATTCCATGTCGATGAAGTCCACCACGATGATGCCGCCGATGTCGCGCAGCCGGAGCTGACGTGGCACTTCGAACGCTGCTTCCATGTTGGTGCGGAAAATCGTCTCTTCCTGATTCTTCTTGCCGGTGAATCGCCCCGTATTCACATCCACGGCCACCAGCGCCTCGGCGTGATCGATGCAGATGTAGCCCCCCTTCTTGAGCCACACCTTGCGCTCGAAGGTCTTTTCGATCTGCTGCTCGATTCCGAACGCATCAAAAATCGGGTCCTTACCCTTATAGAGTCGCACGCGATCGGCCAGTTCGGGTGAGACCGCCTTCAAGTAACGGTCGATTTCGGCGTGCGATTCCTTGTCATCGATGAAAACTTCTTCGACGTCGTCGGTGAACAGGTCGCGAATCAGGCTCGCCGTCATCTCGAGCTCGCGGTGTACCAAGGTCGGAGCGCGCATACTCTGGCCCTTTTTCTCGACCTTCTGCCACAGGCGCGTGAGATGCTTGATGTCGGCTGCGTACTCGGCGTCGCCCTTCCCCTCGCCCACCGTGCGGGCGATGAGGCCGACACCCTTGGGTTTCAAGTCGGAGATGATCGCCTTGATCCGTTGGCGCTCGGCGCGTTCTTCGATTCGACGCGACACCCCCACATGGTCCACGCCGGGCATGAGCACGCAGAACCGACCCGGCAGGCTGATCTGCTGGGTGACGCGAGGTCCCTTGGTGCCGATCGACTCCTTGGTGATCTGCACCAGGATCTCCTGGCCTTTCTTGAGGTGATCCTCGATTTTCGGGACTGGAGCCCTTCGGCGCTTGCCGCGGTCGCCCGCAGTGTCGTCGGCGTCCGACAAGTCCTCGAGCGCGTTGAGCGACTCGGCCAGGTCCGACGCATGCAGGAAGCCTGTCTTGGGCAGCCCCATGTCGACGAAGGCCGACTGCATACCCGGCAGCACGGCGTTCACGCGGGCCTTGTAGATGTCGCCCACATTGCGCCGCTGCTCGGCGCGTTCAACGAAGAGTTCGGCGAGCTCATCGAGTTCCAGAATCGCCACGCGGGTCTCGTATGAATCCGCGTTGATGATGATGCGCTGCTTCACGGGCGTCCTTCCGGGGACGCGCGATCGATCTACCTTGGCGACAACAACCGCAGGGGATCCTGCCGCTCTCCCGCCAGCTCACACCACAGCTCCGTGCGTTCGACATCCACGGTGCGAGGATCAGCATTTGGAATAAGCAGTGCCATGACGTCATCCGGGCGGGCCTGGGCTCTCAGCGTGAATCGCAGGTGCATGTCGAGAACCGCCGGTGCTTCGTCGTGACTGGGTTGCAGCGCCGCGATGGAAGGTCGTGCGTCGAATTCGCGTGCCTTGTCTTCACTCACGCGCCGCACCACCACCACGTCCCGTTCGAGCAATGCGTCGACACGGGTCTGCAGGGTGGACAGGAGCGTCTCCGGCGCAATGCCGGCCTCTGCGAGGTAGCTCCTGGGAAAGCGCACGCGATAGCTCGCGCCTTCCAGTTGGCTCATGAGCGAAGGGGTCTTGAAGAGGATGGGCCGAAAGCCGAGCACCCGGAGTCCCTCCGGCAGCACCGCGTCGAGTCGATCGGCAAGATCGATCCCCGGCGGCTTGGAGAGTTCCAGGTCGAACACCTCGGCCCGTGAACGATAGCCCAGTGGCAATGGGGGCCCGAACGACATCTTGATGTGCGGGTGATGCCCCTGGGAGAAGGCGAGTGGCAACCCGGAGCGGCGAAGGGACCGCTCCCAGGTGCGCATGAGGTCCAGATGCGAGATGAAGCGCATCGCGCTCCCCTTCTCGAACCGGATCCGGAAACGAGTACTCGTGGCCACGCCGCCCGCGGTCGCACCGGTTGCGCCTCGTCCGTTCCGTCCAGAACGGGGGGCACGACCGAATGCGGGCGCCGGCAGCGAAGCGAGGGCGACATCGACGTTCACAGCGCCATGGGGGGTCTTCACCCACGGGCGCTGCGGGCACTCGATCACGCCGCACGAGAAACACTTGTCCTCGAGTCGGCAGTCCTCGGTGATGCCCGCCTTGTCCGCGCGGATCTTCTCGCGGACCAGGAATTTCTTGGTGACCGGGGACTGCACCATGTCCCACGGCTGCTCCAACTCGGTTGAGCGCTCGATCAAGTACCGCTCGGGATCGATACCGTGATCGGCGAACACTCCAAGCCAGGTCGAGTAGCGCAGGTGCTCGGTCCATGCATCGAAACGGCATCCTCGACGCCAAGCATCTTCAATGACCGAGCAAAGGCGGCGGTCGCCGCGCGTGAACACCCCTTCGAGCAGGCTGGTCTCGGCGTCGCGGTATTTGAGCGTGATGGGCTTACCCTTCACCGCCTGGCGCAGCACGGTCAGCTTGCGATTGAGTTCGGCGGTCGTGACCTGCTCGGCCCACGCGAACGGCGTGTGCGGCTTGGGCACGTGTGGCGAGACGCTGACCGTGATCTTGAACTGCTTGTTGCCCACCTCGCGCGATGCCTGGAAAGCGCGCATGGCCAGATCCATGATGGCGCGCAGGTCGTCGTCGTTCTCGGTGGGCAGCCCGCACATGAAGTAAAGCTTGGCGCCGGTATAGCCCTCGCCAGCCGCCGTGCGCACGGATGTGAGCAGTTCGTCCTCGGTGTGGTTCTTGTTGATCACATCGCGCATCCGCTGGCTACCGGCTTCGGGGGCCAGCGTGATGCTGCCCTTACGTTGCTCGGCCATGCGGCGCGCCACTTCGACCGGGACGTTGTCGGGTCGGGTCGAAGGCAGCGACAACTGGACGCGCGTCGGGCACAGGAGGTCGGTCAATGCCTCGACCTGCTCGACGATCTGGGTGTGATCGGTGGTGGAGAGCGAGATGAGCGAGACCTCTTCGAGGCCAGTGCCCTGCAACCCGCGCAGCACTTCCTCGAGCACCTGCTGACCCGGCTTCTCGCGCACCGGCCGGTTGATCATGCCCGCTTGGCAGAATCGGCATCCACGCGTGCACCCGCGCATCACCTCGACCGACAGTCGGTCGTGCGTGATCTCGCCGACCGGCACGAGCGGCATGGGAGGGTAGTATTCCTGTTTCAGTTCCTGCACATAGGCCGAATACACGCGCTCGGGATAGCCGGGGCGCGCCTTGGGCACGAGCCAGCCCTCGGGACTGGAGTGTGTCTCGTAGCCGCTGGGTACGTAGACTCCGCGCACATGGGCCAGCCGCCGCAAGAGGTCGCGGCGTGGCATTCGCGCCTATGTGCA
>JBDSKE010000146.1:0-8110 GCA_039917105.1 Candidatus Eiseniibacteriota bacterium
CCGCCACTGCCACCCGAAGCCGGGCGCGGGCCACGGTCATTGTATCCGCCGCCGCTGCCGCTGCTGGGGCGCGGACCGCGGTCGCGGGGTCCGCCACCGCTCGAAGGACGCGGGCGCGAATCGCCGCGCGACCCGCCCGATGAACCGCCGGTGGATCCCGTACCGCGACGCGGCCCCGATGAACCTCTGTCTTCTCTCACGACAGCAACTCCTTCCCATGCTCGAAACGTTCACCCGCATGAAGGCGCGCCCCGCGCGCCCAGTCTGCCGCCAACAGCCCGGCACGACCTTCGGGTTTCAACCTCTTCAGGAGCAGCGCACCTTCGCCGCACGACACGCGAATCCCATCCGCGTCCACACCCAGGACTTCCCCCGGCGTTCCACCTGGAACGGCCGATATCGGCTCGGTCTGCTGCAACAGCACGCGCTTGCCCTGATAACCCGCCGTCGCCCCTGGCCACGGCGTCACTGCCCGCGCCCGATTCCAAACGGTGCGCGCTGAAAGGGCCCAATCCACGGCCCCATCCGCCTTCTTCAACTTCTTGGCGTAACTTCCCGCTGAACGATCCTGCTGCTGTCGCGGTGCCCTGCCTTCATGTTCCAACACCAAGCTGTCGGCCAGCAGTGGCCCGCCCAGTTCCGCGAGTCGCGCCGCGAGTGTCGCCGCGTCGTCGTTGTCGAGGATCGCCGTACGCGCCGTGAGCACGATGTCGCCGGTATCGATCCCGGCATCCATGAAGATCGTACTCACGCCGGTTTCGTTCAGTCCGTCCCACAATGCCCGCTGCACCGGCGACGCGCCCCGATATTCGGGCAGCAGCGATCCGTGCAGATTGATGCAACCCAGCCGGGGGAGCGCAAGTACCTCGGGCGTGAGGATGGCGCCGAACGCCACGACCGCGAAGAGATCCGCTCCCACCGCCGCGAGTTGCCTACACACCTCGGGCGCCTTCATGTCGGCCGGCTTCAGCACCGGCACTCCCAACTCTGCTGCCACCACCGCCACCGCCGATGCTGCCGGCTGGAGCCCGCGACCGCGCGGACGATCCGGCTGCGTCACCACGAGCACGACATCGCAGCGTGATGCGACGCTGCGCAACGCGGGCACCGAGAACTCCGGCGTGCCCATGAACACCACCCGAGCCCGACTCAGGATCGCTGCCCCTCTCCCCGGAGCGGGTGATAGCCCTCGGGCAGCTCGCCGCGTGCCAGCGCATCGAGCGCGCGGCGCAGGAACTGCTTCTTGAGCGGCGACAAACGATCCGTGAACAGCACTCCATCCAAATGATCCGCTTCGTGTTGGATCGCACGTGCCAAGTAGTCGTCCACTTTGCGCTCGTGCGACTTGCCGTGCTCGTCCTGCCAACGCATGCGCAGTTCGAACGCCCGGCTCACATCCTCGAGCATGCCAGGCATCGAGAGACAACCCTCTTCCGCCACGTCCTTGCCCTTACGCTGGTCGATCTGGGGATTGACCACGGCGAAACGATCCCGCTCGCCATCCTCGCGCGGAACGTCCACCACGAACACGCGCTGTGCCACTCCGACCTGAGGAGCGGCCAGCCCGACGCCGTTGTACGCCTTCATGGTGTCGAACATGTCCGCGACCAATGCGCGCAGAGAGTCGTCGAACTCCACGACTTCGCGCGCCTTCTGGCGTAGGACAGGATCGCCATAGATGCGAACGGGACGGACGGCCATCTCACTTGACCTCTGCGCTCACGATCGCGGCGATCGCACTGCGGGCGAACTCGACCCTCACATCGTCGGCGATCTTGAGCACGGCTTTGTCCTTGTCGATGCTGAGGATGGTGGCATAGATGCCGCTCGTGGTGACGACCCGGTCACCTTTCTTGAGCGCATCGATGGCCTTCTCGAGCTTCTTGCGTTCCTGGCTCTGCGGGCGGATCACCATGAAGTACAGGATGCCGAACATCAGCGCCATCATGAGCGGGAAGCTCATGGCACCGCCGAAGATCCTGCCGAGCATGGAATCGGCAGCCGCGGGGGTGGTTCCAGCAGCCTGCGCATAGGCATTCGAAACGAACATGATGGTGATCTCCTTATCAGTATCGGGAAAACGCTACGAGGCCAGAACGGTCAGCGTCTCGCGGCTGTTGAACTTCTCGAGGAACTCCGTGCGGAAGGCCGCGGCGCGGCCCGCTTGGATCGCAACGCGCATGCGACGGACCAACGACACCATGTGATGCACCGCGTGCACCGACGCCAAGCGCATCCCGAGCAACTCCCCCGAAACGAACAGATGGCGCAGGTAGGCGCGAGTGTACTTGCGGCAAGTGGAGCAGTCGCATTCGGGGTCCAACGGCCGCTCGTCCTGCGCATAGGCCGCGTTGCGCACCACGAGCCGCCCCGTGCTGATGAACACCGTGCCGCGGCGCGCGTTGCGCGTGGGCAACACGCAATCCATCATATCCACGCCGCGGCTGATCGCCTCGACCACATCGATCGGGTGCCCTACGCCCATCAGGTAGCGCGGCTTATCGGCGGGGAACACACCGCAATCGCGCTCGACCATTTCCAGCCCCAACTTGCGGCCTTCACCCACCCACAGGCCGCCTAACGCATAACCGTCGAACGGCATCTCGGAAAGGCTCGCGAAGCATCGCGCGCGCTCGCCGGCATCGGTGCCGCCCTGATTGATTCCGAACAAGGCCATGGCCCCGGTTCCAGCTTCGCGCAGGCGCGTGCGTTCGTCGAGCCCGCGCCGCGCCCAACGAAGCGTCCTGTCCACGGCATCGCGAACCTTCTCGATCGGCGCCGGTAGTTCGATCAACTGGTCGAAGCTCATGGCAATATCGGTGCCGAGCCCATCCTGAATGCGAATGGCTTCCTCAGGCGAGAGGAAATGCTTGCTGCCATCCAGATGCGAGCGGAACTCGACGCCCTCCTCGGTGACCTTGTTCAAGTCGGTCAGGCTCATCACCTGGAAGCCGCCTGAGTCGGTGAGGATACTACCGCCGTCCCAGGCCATGAACCGATGCAGCCCGCCCATCTTGCGCACCGTGTCGACGCCGGGGCGCAGGTGCAGATGGTAGGTGTTGGACAAAATGATATCGCAGTCCGCGGCCTTCAAGTCGTCCGGAGTCAACGTCTTGACCGACCCGACCGTGCCCACCGGCATGAACGCCGGAGTGAGCACATCGCCGTGGTCAGTGGACATGCGACCAGCGCGCGCAGCGCTGCCGCGGTCCTGGGCTTCGAGTTGGAATGTGAAAGGCATGGGTCTCGTCGCGACGGCCCGATCGGATTTCGGTGCCGTGCGGAATCAGGGACGGCCGGTCCATCTCGGACCCGGGCCGGTGTGACTAACGTTCGTGGAGGCAACTGTAGAGGGGCTGGCGAGGGCGGGTCAAGGATGGGGCCCCGGCCGAGTGGATTGGGAAAACATCAGTTGGGTATGGCGAGCACTTGGTCAGCGGCCGCAAGCGCCGCGGCCACCCCTAGGGGGGGCCGCGGCTATCACGAGCGATCGTCAGGCGGGTCCTGCGCTATCGGATCATCACAATCCGCCCCTGCACCCGTTGCTCGCCCACGCGGCCATGCACGAAGTACGCGCCCGCTGGCATCGCCTGCCCTGCGTCGGAGCGGCCGTCCCAGGTGAGTTCGTGCCGGCCCGCGGACTGCAATCCGCTGGCGAGCGTGCGGACGATGCGGCCCGAGAGGTCGACCACGCTCAGGTCCACTTGATCCGACTGCGCCAACGTGAAGGCGATGCGGGTGCGTTCGCTGAACGGGTTGGGTGAAGCCGATTCCATCACGAGCCCCGCGGAAGCCTCATCGTCGGACATCGCCATGGCCATGGACTCATCGTCTTCCCGACCTTCGCGCCCGGCTTGTTCCACCGACTCGCACACTTGGCCGATACCGACGCCGTGGTTCACCATCCAGCCGATCTGGCGGATGCGCTGGAACGCCTTGCGAGCAGTGCGATTGCTTCCCGCGGAGTTGGCGTACGACAACAGCTCCGCATCCGTGTTCGCGATCCAATCCTTCAGCGACATACCGCGCGCGGTTTCCATCGCGAGCATGGTGTCGTCACGCAGGCTCACATCGCGACCATCCGCCGTGACGATGTGCTGTCCGCTCGAAGCCAGGTTGGCAAGCACGGCAACGAACTGGCGCAAAGCCCGAGCGCGCAGGTCCGAGTGGCGCACCTGATGCAACGTGGCGCAGAAGCCACCCGCCGCATCGGCCCAGCCGACCGACTGCGCGCGCCGGTCCACTTCAGCCGCGATCGCCGCGATCTGCTCTGCCGACAGAATCGTGCTTTCGCCACCAGCGCGGCGACACGCGATCGTCCAGAACCACGCCGGCCGAGGACAACTGAGCGCAGAATCGACCGCCGCGGGCGGCGGAGGCGGCGGCACGATCACGCTATCGCCTGTGACCGTGATGAGGCACGGGCCGAACCACATACCGTAATCGCTATTGAACGCCAGCAGGCTGTATTCACCGGGCGAGGTGATCGACACGCACTGCGCGGTGGAGAAGAATGCGTTGGGGCCTTCCCACATGAAGGACGTGCCACCCGTGCCACACAACTCGGCGGGTGCGCCGTTGATCACCGGGGTACCAGTGATTCCGCATTGCGCATGCAGCACGGATGCCCAGAGTACAATCGCGAATACCAACGCGGCCGATGTGACGGGGATGCGACGCATGGAGTGGCCTCCTCGAGTTGCTCCTCCGCGCGGACCCCCGTCGCACGGCGACCCCTGACCCGAGGGATGCGCCTCACTGGGAGCATCCACTTCGAGAGTCCATCCGGGTTCGAGGATGGACGGCCAATCCATTGGAAGAACCGCGCCAACACCGGATGGGTGCCGATTGCCCCATTGCCGCGCATGCGGCTGGCGTGCGCGTCGCACGACTTCGCGCGCGATGGCGCAGGGCTGTGCTGGCCAGTGGCCATGCGGTTGCAGCCTGCGACGATTGCACTGGGTGCACCGGCGCAGTGCTCATCCCCGCACTCGAGACGGTTTCGTGCTGGACGCCAGTCGGCACGGGCGCATCGCAAGTTCCGCCGCTGCATCCCGCCCGGGCAGCCACCCGTTCTCCGCCCCCGACATGGCGGCCGCGGCGGCATTGTGGTTGACTCCATGGGCGCCGCTGCCACCCTGACCCAACGATCGTGCTCACCGAGCACGCGCGGGCTTCCACGCCTGCGTTGGAGCGCCCGAGACCCAAACATGTCCATAGAGCCTGGTTCCGAGCTCGGCCTGACCCGACTAGACCACGTGCCGGTGCGCGCGTGCGGCATGGTGGGGTTCCTGAGTGCGGCCGATGATGAAGTGGTGCGGCTGAAGGCGATGGGCGTGTGCGTCGGCCGCCGCATCGAGGTGATCCAGCAGGGCGACCCTTTGATCATCCGCGCGTTCGGTTCGCGGATCGGTGTGTCGATCCGAGTCGCACGACATGTCTTCCTCGACCTGTGCGGCCACGCCTATTCACACGAGACCACCGTGGCCGGCGACACGGCGGCGCGCACCGGGGTGCTGCCCATTCGCCCGGACCAGGATTGACCGCGCGCATGACCGCCACGATCAACTCCACCGCGCTCGCCGCTCCGCTCATCGCATTGGTCGGCAATCCCAACGCGGGCAAGACCACGCTTTTCAACGCGCTCACGGGACTGCGCGCCAAGACTGCGAACCACCCGGGCACCACCGTGGAATACCGCACGGGTCTGGCGCTGGCCGGCACCTCGCCGGTCGAGATCGTCGACCTGCCGGGACTGTATTCGCTCGAGGCGGCCTCGGCCGAGGAACGGCTGGCGCGCGATATCCTGCACGGCGAAGCGGTCGGGATGCGCAGGCCGCGGGCGATCATCCTGCTCATGGACGCCACCAATCTCGAGCGCAGCCTGGGACTCGCAAGTCAGGTGCTCGAACTCGACCTGCCGATCGTGGTCGCACTGAACATGATGGATGCCGCGGCGCGCGATGGCATCAAGATCGACATGGCGCAGCTCGAAGCTGAACTGGGCTGCCATGTGGTCCCGATCACCGCCCGCACCGGCGAGGGCGTCGGTGACCTGCGCATGGCGATCGCCGAGGCCGCACGCGGCGCCAAGCGCGTCTCCCGCCCCACCGCGATATGCGATTCGTGCATGGGCTGCGCCTTCAGTGCCCGATACGAATGGGCCGAGCGGGTGGGCGCCAATGTCAGCGTGAATCCCCGCCCGACCACGCCCGAGTTCACCGACCACCTGGACGGCGTGCTCACGCATCCGGTCGCGGGGTTGGTCGCCATCGTCGCGGTGATGTTCGGGCTTCTGGCATTGATCTTCTGGGGCGCCCAATTCCCCATGAACATGATCGACTGGCTGTTCGGCAAGCTCGCTGTGGGCGCCGATGCCGGCTTGCAGGCCGTGGCGCACGGATTGCCGAACGGCATGCTGCAGCGTCTCCTGCAGGATGACGTGCGAAGCTTGGTGGTGCGCGGGCTGATCGGCGGTGTGGGCGGCGTGCTGGTGTTCCTGCCGCAGATCGGGCTGTTGTTCTTTGCGCTCGCACTGTTGGAGGACACCGGGTACCTGGCGCGCGCCTCGTTCGTGATGGACCGACTCATGAGCAAAGCCGGCCTGCCGGGCAAAGCTTTCGTGCCGCTGCTCTCGGCGCACGCGTGCGCCATTCCCGCCATCATGTCGACACGCGTGATCGAGGATTGGCGGGACCGGCTCGTCACCATCCTGATCGCTCCGTTCATGAGCTGCTCCGCGCGCATCCCTGTGTACACGCTCGTCGTGGGCGGATTGTTGCTGCCCCACAATCCCATGCTCGCTGCGCTCGTGATGGCGAGCGCCTACGGGGTGGGGGCGAGCGCCGGCTTGCTGGGCGCGGTGTTACTGCGCCGCACCATCTTGCCGGGCGCGACACAGCCACTGGTCATGGAGTTGCCGCGCTACCGCCGGCCCAGCCTGCGCACCGCGCTGTGGACCGCGCTCGACCGCATGCGGCTGTTCATTCGCAAGGCGGGCACGGTGATTCTCGTGTTCTCACTCGCGCTCTGGGTGCTGGCCGAGTATCCCAAAACCTCCGCCTCGCCCGAGGTTCAATCGCTGCAGAGCCGCGCGGCAACGCTGCAGACCAACGGCCAGAGTGCTCCGGCCGATGCGCTGCTCACCGAGGCCCACCGACTGCACGAGCGCGAGGCGCTGGCCTATTCATTCGCCGGCCGCGTCGGACATTTCGTCGAGCCGGTGCTTGCACCGCTCGGATTCAACTGGCAGATCGGGCTTGGCATCGTCACCTCGCTGGTGGCGCGCGAGGTGATCGTCTCCACGCTCGTGGTGGTGTACGGCGCCGGAGATCCCAGCGCCCCGGGCGCCTCCACGTCCCTGGTGGATAACCTGCGTCGCGCCACCCGCGCCGACGGCAGCCCACTGTTCACGGTCGCCACCTGCCTCTCGCTGCTCATTTTCTATGTGCTCGCGCTGCAGTGCACCAGCACCATCGCGGTCGTACGGCGCGAGACGGGCGGTTGGAAATGGCCCATCGTCCAGTTCGTGGGCATGAGCGCCGCGGCATATCTCGCCTCGCTCGTGGTGTTCCAGACACTTCGCGCCTTCGGCGTCTCGTGAACCAACGCTGCCTCGCGCTTTTGGCGATGGCTCTGATGGGCGGCTGCACCCCCACGGCATCGCGCGAACCGGTGCGAATCGAGCAGGCCTGGGTGCGTGCCGCGGACTCACTGCAGACCACGGCGGGCTACCTGACGCTGGTGAACGACAGTGGGACCGACATCGTGGTGCTTCACGCCACCTGCACCGATGCCGCGCAGGTGCAGATGCACCAGACGCTGCACGAGGGCGCGCGCGTACGCATGCAGGAGACTGCGCGACTGCTCGCACCCGCGCATGGGGTGCTCCGGTTCACGCCGGGTGGCAATCACCTGATGCTCGTGCGGCTCACGCGTGGCCTGGTCCCTGGCGCTCGCGCGGCACTGTCGCTGACGTTCGAGGATGGCCGAACCTTGGCCGTGAACGCTGAGGTGCGCCCATGAGGCGCTGCGTGATTCTGGTGCTCGTGCTCGCCGCGGCATTGCTCGGAGCATGCGCCGATCGCAGCGCCTACGAGGGCAGCCCCAT
>JBDSKE010000147.1:0-12438 GCA_039917105.1 Candidatus Eiseniibacteriota bacterium
CCTGGCGCTGATGCGCTCGGGCCGCGGGATGTTGTGTCCTTCACGGTCACTCGAAAAGCGTCTGAATCTGCAACTTGGTCCTGTACCGAGCGACTTCAATCAGATCCTTCACCTTCGCGTGCGTGAAGCGCTTCGAAAGAAGTGTGATGGCCGCGAGCTGTAGATGCCCATCGGGGATGGCCTTGGTGCTGAATCGAGGCGGGGGCCGTGGGCCTGAGACTTCCTGCCACCTCGACCGCAGCCACCGGGCGTGCTAGCTTGCATTCCCGTGCACACGGGACCGCAACAACTCGGCCGCGCCGTTCTGGGCGTCATTCCCGCCCGGTATGGCGCGTCCCGTTTTCCGGGTAAGCCGCTGGCCGCGTTGTGGGGAAAACCAATGCTCCAGCATGTGTGGGAACGCGCACGCGCGGCAAAGGGAATCGATCGGTTGGTCATCGCGACGGACGACGACCGCATCGCAGCTGTCGCGCGAAGTTGGGGCGCCGAGGTCGAGATGACTTCACCCGATTGTGCGAGTGGGACCGATCGCGTCGCCGAGGTCTCGCGCCGCTTTCCCGAGTACGACCTGGTCCTCAATCTGCAGGGCGACGAGCCTGAGCTCGAGACCGGGGCTGTCGCGGCTCTGGTCGAAGCCATGCGGGCCGACGCCGAACTTCGCATGGGCACGGTCGCTCACCACGAGCCAGACCTTGCGCTCATGGCTTCCGAGAACGTGGTCAAGGTGGTGGTGGACGATGCGGGTCTGGCGCTCTATTTCAGTCGCGCGGACCTCGCGAGTGCATCGCAGGGTGGACCCGCGCTGCGGCATGCGGGAGTGTATGCATTTCGGCGCGACCTGCTGCAGCAGTTCGCGACATGGCCCCCGGGACGACTTGAACTGGCCGAGCGGCTCGAGCAGTTACGGGCAGTTGAGCGCGGCGTACGCATCAAGGTGGTGCTCGGTGAGCAGCCGTTCGCCGGGGTGGATACTCCTGAACAGATGGCTGTGCTGCAGGCGCGCGGTCCCCGGGAGTAGATCGATTTCCCAACTCAATCCAATTGCATGATTCGTTTTTCGGATCTGAACTCCTGTGCGATGGAGGAACCCATGGCCAAAATGGTGGTGGTGACCGGCGGCGTCGTTTCGTCGTTGGGCAAGGGGATTGCTGCGGCATCGCTGGGCCTACTGCTCAAGGCTCGCGGCTTTCGCGTGACCATCCAGAAACTCGATCCCTACTTGAACATCGACCCGGGCACCATGAGTCCGTTCCAGCATGGCGAGGTGTTCGTCACCGATGACGGCGCCGAGACCGACTTGGACCTTGGGCATTACGAGCGTTTCATCCATGCTTCGGTCACGCGCAGTCACAATGTCACCGCGGGCCAGATTTATGACTCCATCCTGTCGCGGGAGCGCCGAGGCGATTACCTGGGCCGCACCGTGCAGGTGATTCCGCACGTGACCGACGAGATCAAGAAGCGGGTGCTGGGCCTGGGGCTCGCCACACAGGCCGATGTACACATCATCGAAATCGGCGGAACAGTGGGCGACATCGAGTCGCTGCCCTTCCTCGAAGCGGCACGCCAGCTCAAGCTGGAGCACCGCCGGGATGTCATTTTCGTGCATGTCACGCTGGTGCCATACATCCGTGCGGCGGGCGAGGTGAAGACCAAGCCGACGCAGCACTCGGTCAAGGAGTTGCGCGAAATCGGGATCCAGGCCGACATCCTGCTGTGCCGCTCCGAAACACCACTCGATTCCGAGGTGCGCGAGAAGATCGCCCTGTTCTGCAACGTTCCCACCGAAGCCGTCATCGCAGCGACCGACGTGAAGTCGATCTATGAGGTGCCCGGCGTGTTTCACGATGGCGGACTGGATGACATCGTGGTCAACATGCTGGGCCTGCCCGACGCCAATCTGCAGCCGGCCGACCTCAACACTTGGAACGACTTCACACGCCGGGTGACGCATCCCGATCGTCAGTGCGAGGTCGCCATTGTCGGCAAATACACGCACGTGCGCGATGCCTACAAGAGCGTCATCGAATCACTCGTGCACGCTGGAGCGGCCAACAAGGCCCGCGTCAACCTGCGTTGGGTGGAGAGCGCCGACGTCGAGAGCAAGGGCGCAGCGACGATGCTGGGCGATGTGGACGGCGTGCTCGTGCCGGGTGGCTTCGGCGAGCGCGGTGTCGAGGGCAAAGTCGCGGCCGTGCAGTTCGCGCGCGAAAAGAGTGTGCCGTACTTCGGGCTTTGCCTGGGAATGCAGGTCGCCACGATCGAGTTCGCCCGTAATGTCGTGGGTTGGGCCGACGCCAACTCGAGCGAGTTCGATCCCTCGAGCGAGCATAAGGTCATCGACCTGTTGGCCGACCAGGCGAACGTCATCGACAAGGGCGGCACCATGCGCTTGGGTGCGTATAAGTGTGCGCTGCGCGATGGCAGCCTGGCGGCGCGCGCCTATGGCAAGTCGGAAGTCGAGGAACGCCATCGCCATCGCTACGAACTGAACAACAAGTACGCCCAACAGCTCACCTCCCGAGGGCTGGTGATGTCGGGCAAGTGCGTGGGTCGCGAGTTGGTCGAGATCGTCGAGCTGCCAGACCACCCGTGGTTCCTGGCCGTGCAGTTCCATCCCGAACTCAAGTCGCGCCCGCTGGATCCCCACCCGTTGTTCAGGGATTTCGTCCGCGCGGCGCTCGAACGGCGCCAGGCTCGCTTGGGCCGCAACGACTACGATGCCTCGCATGAGCCGTTGCATGCGCAGGCCAGAACCTGATGCACCGTTTTCATGTGCTGGACGCCGAGATCGGTGGAGACCGGCTGTTCATCGTGGCTGGCCCGTGCGTGGTCGAGAGCGAGGCGATGTGTCTGCAGATTGCAGCGCAGATGCAGCAGCTATGTTTAGAGCGCGATCTGCCGTTCGTGTTCAAGGCGTCGTACCGCAAGGCGAATCGTTCGAGCGGCCATTCGTTCTCCGGGCTCGGCATGGACGAGGCACTGGCCGTCTTGGCGCGTGTGAAGACCGAGTTGGGTGTACCGGTGCTGACCGACATACACGAACAATCCGAGGTCGCGGCCGCAGCAGAAGTGGCCGATGTGCTGCAGATCCCGGCATTCCTCTGCCGTCAGACCAGCCTCTTACAAGCTGCCGCGCAGTCCGGTCGCGCCGTCAATGTGAAGAAAGGGCAGTTCCTGGCCCCGGCTGACATGCAGAACGCGATCGACAAAGTCGTCGACGCGGGTGGCCAACAGTTGATGCTCACCGAACGGGGCACCACTTTCGGCTACGGCGATCTCGTGGTGGACATGCGCAGCTTGGTGGTGATGCGTGAACTCGGCTGGCCCGTGCTGTTCGATGCAACGCACAGCCTGCAGCGCCCCGGAGGTGCCGAAACGCAGGGCGATCGTCGCTTCGCGTTCCCGCTGCTGCGCGCCGCGGTGGCGTGTGGAGTGGATGGCGTGTTCTTCGAGACCCACCCTGACCCGGCCCATGCCAAGAGTGATGCGACCACGCAGTTGCCGCTCGAGCAAGCGGCCGCTTTTCTCGACGAGGCCGTGCGCGTGCATGCGGCAGTGAAGGGGACCATCCGTGGTTGAATCGCAGCAGGCTCCCATCGCGCACAAGGTGAAGCTGGTCTTCCTGGATGTGGACGGCACCTTGACTGACGGCGTCATCGGCTTCAGCAAGGACGGAGACACCCGGAACTTCTGGGTGCGCGACGGCCTTGCGCTGGAGTGGGCGCGCGAGTTCGGGATTCTTCCCGTCGTCATCTCGGGGCGCGATTCTCTGGCGGTGGCCGCACGCATGCACGACTTACGGCTGGAACACTATCTGGGCGCCAAGGACAAAGTGCCTATTGCGGAGACGGTGCTGGCGCGCGAGGGCGTGCGTTGGGACGAATGCGTCATGATTGGCGACGATCTGCCCGACGTCCCGCTGCTGCGCCGCGTGGGCTGGGCCATCGCGGTGGCGGATGCCGCACCTGAGGCGGTCCAGTTCTCGCACACCACCACCGAGGCGCCCGCTGGATTCGGCGCGGTACGGGAGGCGGTCGAGATGTTACTCAAGCATAACGGCGTGTGGAATCAGGTGCTGACCCGGTACGAAGCACAATGAGCCAGCTCGACCTGGTGGCGCGCGCGCGTGGAATCATCCGCGAGCAGGCGGCAGCCGTCGCCGCCCTCGAGGCGCGGGTCGGGCCCGAGTTCGCGGTCGCGATCGAGACGCTCGCGAGTTGTACCGGCAAGATCATCGTGTCGGGCGTGGGCAAAAGCGGGCTACTCGGTCAGAAGCTTGCAGCGACACTCACGAGCACCGGAACGCCCAGTGTCTACCTGCATCCCACCGACGCCATGCATGGCGACGCAGGCCTGTTCGCGCC
This sequence comes from Candidatus Eiseniibacteriota bacterium, assembly GCA_039917105.1. Lineage (GTDB taxonomy): Bacteria > Eisenbacteria > RBG-16-71-46 > RBG-16-71-46 > RBG-16-71-46 > CAIXRL01. The sequence continues at coordinate 4,368 of JBDSKE010000147.1, forward strand.
GGGTGACGTGGCGTTGTTCCTTTCCAAGAGCGGCGCCACCGACGAACTTCTCGCGCTGATGCCCTACTTGGAGCGTCACGGCATTCCGCTGGTGTCGGTCGTGATCCATCCCGGTTCGGCGCTCGCTGATCGCAGTACTGCTGCGCTTGTACTGGGTCCGGTTGCCGAAGCCTGTCCTCTTGACCTGACACCCACCACCAGTATCACGCTCACCCAGGTGATGGGCGACTGCCTCGCGATCGCGCTGATGGAGCGGCGGGGGTTCGCGGCCGAGGATTTCCGTTTCCTGCATCCTGGCGGAGTCATTGGTCGGTCCGCCGCGCGCCGGGTGGGCGAACTGATGCACGGGGGTGATCGCATGCCCTGTGTGGCCGAGACCGCCACACTCCGTGAGGTGGTGCTCGAAATCATGGCCAAACGTCTCGGTATCACCACGGTCGTGCGGACCGATGGCACGCTGGCGGGGGTCATCACGGACGGCGACTTCAAGCGCCTGCTGCTCCAGTACGACGATCCGTGGGAGTTGACGGCACACGGCATCATGGGAGCCCGACCCACGACCATGGCGCCCGACGCGCTCGTGGCCTCTGCTGTGCGGGCGATGGAGGAGCGCCCCGAGGGACCAATCACCGCGCTGGTGGTCACCGACGAGTCACATCGCCCCCTCGGCGTGCTGCACCTGCATGATTGCTTGCGGTCGGGGTAGCGGTCACTTGCGCTCCAAGAACTCGAGCACCTTCGAGTTCACCAGGTCGGGCCGTTCCATCATGACACTGTGTGAAGCACCCGGTACCACCCAGAGTTCAGCTTTGGGGATGGCGTGTGCGAGGGCTTCGCTGTGGTCACGCCGGACCACGTCATGCTCACCTGCGCCGACCAGCACGCGCGCGCGGATGGCACGCAGTTGATCGGGTGTCCACTGCGGCTGAGTGCGCCACATTGCAATCACCTTGTTCATCGCGGTCTCAAAGTGTTCAGGCTGGGGGTTCTGTTTTTGGTAGGCCTGCTTCACATCCGAACCTAAAGACTCGGCGGTCGCGCTGGCAATCCAGTCGATGTCAGGTTGGTTCAGGCCATCGGCGCGGAAGTTGGCACCGAATGTGACCACTCGGCGCACGCGCTCGGGGTGATGCATTGCCAAGTCCAGCCCGATGACGCCACCGTCACTCCATCCCATGATATCGACACGTCGCACGTGCAGTTGGTCGAGCAGCGCCGTCATATCCTCGGCCATCTGGTGGTAGGTGACTGGCCCCGGTCCATCGCTCGAGCGGCCCTGCGCGCGCGAGTCGGGAACGATGCAGCGGTGACGCGGCTTGAATGCGGGGAGCTGCTTCTCGAATTGTCGGCCATCGCCGAAGCCGCCATGCAGGAGCAGTAGTGGCGATCCCTTTCCCAGCACCTCGTAGTACAGGCGGATGCCGTTCACGCTCGCATAGCGGCCAATCGACGGCGGAGCCGAGTGCGCGGACCCAGGGCCGCGTAGTGACGCCAGGGTCGCGATCAGGGTGGCCAGCGCTCGGACGCGGTAGGGACGCATGGGGACAAACGCTAGCACACGCGAAGACTTGCCACACCGCACCCGTCGCCTTGTCCCGTGCGCCGGTGAGCATGGCATTGTCAGCCTCGGGCCGAGGGCGTCCACTCCATCCTGACCGGGATCCCCTTCAACCCAGAAAGGGGCCGTCATGCCCCGCTGCAAGCTCCTCCTTTGTGCGCTGCCATCAGTCCTACTCGCGCTGGGCCTCGTCTCCGTCCGCAGCCATGCCGCCGACGGAGTACCGACCCCGCCGCGGCCTTGCGGATCGCCCCAGCATCATCAGTTCGATTTCTGGATCGGCGACTGGTCGGTGACCACGCCAGATGGCAAGTTCGCAGGCACAAGCTCGATCACCCGTCTCCTCGGGGATTGCGTGATCCAGGAACACTGGGCAGGCTCTCGGGGGGGCAAGGGAGAGAGCTACAACATGTACGACGCCGGGCGCGACCTCTGGCACCAGACTTGGGTCGACGATAGCGGCAGCATGCTCTTGCTCGAGGGCCATTTGGAGGGCGGCAAGATGGTGCTCTCGGGTGTGCAAGGGGGGAAGGGCAAACTGGTGCTCAATCGAATCACCTGGACGCCCGTCAAGGCGGGCGAGGTGGAACAACTGTGGGAGAGCAGCGCCGATAACGGAAAGACGTGGCGCCAACAGTTTCTGGGAATCTATCGTCCACTCCACAAGTGAAGCGGGCCACGCGCCAGTGCGACGCCCATGCGTCGCGGCCGCCCAGTCCAACGTCAAGTCTCGGCGGTCCTTATCCGATAACACCTTGCGTGGGCAGGTGGGGCGATGGCACAGGCTGTGCTTGAATGCCGACCGCCGCCTTGTTAGCGTGCAGGATGCAGTTGCTGTTCACCTTCGCACGGACGCGAAATGGACCCGACCCCCATGCCCATCCAACCACGCCACTGCTTCCCTTATATCGCCGCGCTGGCCCTTGCCGCGCTGCTGTTTGGGTGCAGTCCAAGTAAGCGAGTGGGGGCCGCGGCAGTAGCCGGTGACCTGCCGGACCAGGAGACCTCGGACTTCGTCCTGACGGAGACCGACAAAGGGCACCCCGTTTGGACACTGTACGCCCGCTCCGCTGCCATGTTCAACGCGCGGAACGAGATCGTGGGCCACGGCGTGCGCGTCGACTTCTTTGACTCCAAGGGTGTCCGTTCCTCACAGCTCACGGCGCGCGAGGGGCTGGTCATGCAGCAGACGCGCGACATGATCGCCCGCGGTAACGTTGTGATGAAGACCGCCGAGGGCACGCGCATGACCACCGAGGAACTCCGCTTCCTGAACTCTTCCAATCGCATCGTGTCGGACAAGCGTGTGCGGGTCGAGAAGAACGGGGATGTGCTCATGGGGATTGGCTTCGAGAGTGATCCGGAGCTGCGGCGTTTCGAGTTCAAGACCAAGATCGAAGCCACGATACGCACACGCTCCGGAGCTTTGCTCGAATCCCGCACTCCTTCGCAGGACAAGCGGTGATCGGGCCGACCACGGTGACGATGCCGGCCGCCGCGGGGCCCGCCCCCGAGGAAGGGCTCGTGGCCGAGTCGCTGGTCCGCTACTACGGCAAGTGGCGCGTGGTGAATGGGGTGTCGGTGCATGTTCGTCGAGGTGAGGTGGTGGGCCTGCTTGGCCCCAATGGCGCTGGCAAGAGCACCACGTTTCATATGATCGTCGGGCTGTTGCGGCCCAACAGTGGCATGATCCGCTTGGATGGCCGTGACATCACCGCCGAGCCGGTGTTCAAGCGCGCGAGATCGGGACTCGGCTACCTGGCGCAAGAGCCCAGCATCTTCCGACGGCTCACCGTGCGAGAGAATGTGATGGCAGTACTGGAGACGATTCCCATGACCAAGCCCCAGCGCGAGTCGCGGCTGGACGAGCTGCTCGATGACCTGAACCTCTCGCATCTGGCCGAGCGTCACGCACACAAGCTATCCGGCGGAGAACGCCGTCGCGTCGAGATCACCCGGGCGCTGACGCGCCAGCCCTCGTTCATGTTGCTCGATGAACCATTCGTCGGCATCGACCCCATCGCTGTCGAAGAAATCCAGGAGATCATCGCGCGCCTTCGCGCGCGTGGCCTGGGTGTGCTCATCACCGACCACAACGTCGAGAAGACCCTGAAGACCACCGACCGTGCGTACATCATGTACGACGGCCGCATCCAGATCGAGGGTAAGCCCCACGATCTGGTCGCGAACCCGCTCGCGCGCCAGTTCTACCTGGGCGAGAGCTTCCAGCTCTAGGACGGTGACGCCATGGAGATGAAACACTCGCTGCATCTGGCGCAGAGGCAGACGTTGATCATGACGCCGCGTCTGCAGCAGGCGCTCAAGCTGCTCCAAGTGCCCACGCTCGAACTTCAGCAGTTACTGAAGCAGGAAGTGCTTCAGAATCCGCTTCTCGAGGAGGTCGATGACGTGGTCGACCAGGAGGACATCGAGAAGGAGAACTCTGCGGACGAGCAGAACAATGAAGAAGCTCCTGAGTCCGGGGAAGAAGACCAGATCGATTGGTCCGACTACCTCCAGGATGGCCTCGACAAGACCTATGTGCCCCAGAGCGAAGCGGCTCAGGAGTTCCTCGAGAAAGTTCCGGTCATGCGCACCTCATTGGCCGAGAGCTTGCTCGAACAGGTTCATTTTCTGGACCTGCCCAAGGCGCACATGGAGATCGCCGAGTTCCTGATCGGATCGATCGATGAGCGCGGTCTGCTCGTCACTTCCCTTGCCGACATCTGCGACGTGATCGGCCGCCCCCTCGAGGAGGTCGAGTCGGTCCTCAAGGTCGTGCAGGCGCTGGAGCCGGTGGGAGTCGGAGCGCGTGACCTGCGCGAATGCCTACTCATCCAACTCGAGGTGCGCGGCGACAAGGACACCATGGCCTGGGTCTTGATCCACGACCACTTCGACCATCTGGTCAACCGTCGCTTTCCGGAGATCGCTCGCCTGCTCAAGACCACGGTCGAGGAGGTTCAAGCGGCCGCCGACGAGATTGCTACGCTCAACCCGCGGCCGGGCACTTCGGTCTCCTCGGATGATCCCAAATATGTGACGCCCGACATGATCGTGGAGCGCGTGGATGAGGAGTACGTGGTGATGCTCAACGACCGCAATGTGCCGCGGCTGCGCATCTCGAGTGCGTACGAGAGTGTGATCAAGGAGAAAAAGCGGTCGGATGCGACCGCCGCGCAGAAGGAGACCCGGGAGTACATCCAAGGGAAGCTCGCTTCGGCGAAGTGGCTCATCCAAACGATTGAACAGCGGCGCAAGACCATGATCAAAGTGATGAACTGTATCATCCGTGAGCAGCGCGAGTTCTTCGACAAGGGCATCGCCTTCCTGCGGCCGCTGACGTTGGCTCAGGTGGCAAGACAGATCGATATGCACGAGTCCACGGTGTCGCGGGTCTGCAGCGCCAAATACGTCCAGACCCCGCGCGGCGTTTTCGAGCTGAAGTTCTTCTTCTCCAGTGGCCTCGGGACCGAGGATGGCGAGGATGTATCGGCGCGTGCCGCCAAGGACACGATCAAGACACTCATTGAGGAGGAAGACAAGAAAGACCCTCTGTCCGACCAGCGTATCGCCGAGTTGTTGCACGAGAAGGGACTCAAGATCGCACGCCGGACAGTCGCCAAGTATCGCGAACAGCTCACCATCCTGCCGGCACGATTCCGCCGCCGGGTGGCCTGAACGCCGCATCTCATCACGCGCGCGGGAACCTGCGCGCAGGAGGACCGCCTTGCAGATCAGCATCACCGCTCGCCATTGCGAGATCGCTTCGGGTGTCCGCACTTTCGCACAGACCCGACTGGAAAAGTTGGGAAAGTACGCCAAGGATATCCACGGGATCCATGTCATCGTCCAGCCCGAAGGTAAAGAACATCAGGCCGAAATCACCCTGAGCCTGAACGGGCATGAGTTCGTGAGCAAGGAATTGCATCCCGAGGCCGGCGCAGCCATCGAAAAGGCAGCGGATCGGATGGAGGAACAGCTCCGCCGGTTCAAAGAGAAGCGCATCGGTCGACGACACAACGGCGCGGCGAAGGAGATCCCCTTGGGTTCCCCACGCGCCGAAGAGGATGACGAGGAAGAGGCGTAGAGCGAATGTCCCTCAAGAGCCTGAGTGTTGCCCGCCTGTACGAGGACCAGCGTGAGGACCTGCAGCTGGAGATGCTGACGGAGTCCGTTGCGTCTTCTTGCGAAATCACGGTGAGCGACATCAACCGTCCGGGCATGGCGCTGATGGGCTTCATTGAGAACTTCCTGCCGGAACGCATCCAGATCATTGCGCAGACAGAGCTGACGTATCTGGCCACGCTCTCCCCGGAGGGCGTGCGCCAGGCGATCGACCGACTGTTCCAATTCACCATGCCGCTGATCGTCGTGGCCAAGGGGCTCGAGGCGCCGCCGTACTTGGTGAAACGTGCAGCGGAGTGCAGTGTTCCCGTGCTCCGCACACCGCAGAGCACCACGCCGTTCATCCATTCCCTCACTTCGTATCTGGACCATATGTTCGCAGCCATGGTGTCGGTGCATGGCTCGCTGGTCGATGTGTATGGGTGCGGGCTCCTGTTCACCGGCCGCAGCGCCATTGGAAAGTCCGAGACCGCGCTCGACTTGGTGGAACGCGGACATCGACTTGTGGCAGATGACATCGTCATGATCACCAAACGCCATGGCGATGTGCTCATTGGCACGGGGAACCAGCTCCTTCGACACCACATGGAAATCCGCGGCCTTGGTATCATCGATGTGCAGTCGATCTTCGGGGTGCGCTCGATCCGGCTGCAGAAACGCGTCGAAGTCGAAGTCGCCCTGGGCGAGTGGTCGGACGACGAGGAATACGAGCGCGTCGGCATCGATGAGAAAAAGACCAAGCATCTGGGCGTCGAGATTCCACTGGTTCAGATTCCGATCACGCCCGGCAAGAACATCACCGTGATCGCAGAAGTGATTGCATTGCACTATCTGGTCAAGGCGTATGGTGGTTTCTCGCCGGCAGAACGGCTCAACCAACACATGCTCGAGGTCATGAAACGTAAGAGCGCGGCACGTGCCTGGGTGCGCGAGGATACCGAGTGACCGCGGGGGAGACTTCCATGGATCCCGCCTCGAGTACGGCGATCGTGCCGGCCGTGATGGTCATGCACGCCGACCTGGCTTCGGCGCTGCTGCGCGCGGCCGAGAAGGTGTATGGGCCAATCGAAGGGGTACGGGTGCTCTCGAACGAGGGGCTCTCGCGCATGCAGCTCGAGGACGCGATCGAGGGAGAGGTGCAGGGTTGGACGCGCGGTGGCCTGGTGCTGACCGACTTCTGGGGCGGTTCGTGCCACACCTGCGGCGCGGCAGCCATGCGACGGCACGGGGAGATCATCATCCTGACCGGAATCAATCTACCGGCACTGCTCGATTATCTGCACAACCGCGCGCGCATGAATCTGGCTGAGCTGGCCGAGCGGCTCCAAGTCAAGGGCCGGGAGAGTATCCGTGTCCAGCGTGCGACGCCCTGATGGGTTTCGCCCTGCATCGCATCGATGATCGGCTGATTCATGGTCAGGTGCTCGTGGCCTGGGGTTCGCGGCTGGATCCCCGACGCATCTGGGTGGTGGACGACGCCGTTTCTGCGAGCGCGTGGGAGAAGGCGCTGTTCGCTGATGCTGCCCCGGGAATCGGGGTGCAGGTGTTCACGGTCGATGAGGCCGCCGCGGCATACGCGGCCGAAGCCACTTCGGCAGGGAGCACATTCTTTTTGGTGCGCGACTTGGCCACGGCGCGACGCCTGCACAACGCGGGCGTCCGCGTGCGAGTCTGGAACCTGGGGGGGCTGCATTACTCGCCAGGCAAGACCAAGGTGAACGACTATGTCTACCTCGATGACGCGGACCGGGCCGATGCCCGGATATTGTTGGCGGCGGGCGTGACGCTGGAGGTGCAGGATGTGCCAGCGAGCAAGGGGATGACGCTGGTGGCCCTCGAACCCTCCGTCCAGCCGTGAATCTGGTCTCCACCCTCACGCTTCTCCTCGGCGGTATCGCGGCCCTGGATGCCACGCCCGTGGGCCAGACGCTGTTGTCGCAGCCCTTGGTCACCTCGACCGCGCTGGGGCTGCTTTGGGGCGACTTACCCACCGCGCTCGCGGTGGGCGTCGTGCTGCAGATCCTTGCCGCAAGCACCCTCCCGGTGGGCTCGCGCACGCCCGAGGACTACGCCACAGGCGGAGTGGTGGGCGCTGGGATGGCGCTCGCGATTGGGGGCAGTGCACCCTACGAACAGTGGCGCGACGCGGCGCAATTGGTAGGGGTGTTCGCGGGAATGCTGGCTGCGATGGGCGGAGTGCCACTGATCAAATGGCAGCGCCGATTGACTGAGGGCCTGTCGCACTGGACCGAGGCGCAGTTGCGAGACGGACATGAGCGCGCGCTCGGTCAGGCGCATGGCGCTGCGGTGGCGTTGGCGTTCGCAGTCGGCGTGGCGTACTGCGCGCTGTGGCTCGGCGGCGGAACACTCCTGTTGAAGCATTTC
>JBDSKE010000148.1:0-6646 GCA_039917105.1 Candidatus Eiseniibacteriota bacterium
ACGAACAACAGCCGCGCCGGTGAGTCGGAAAGCTCGAACCTCCTACGAGGGGCACTTGGTGCGGCCATACGCGCGCTCTGAAGTACAGCGCCCTTGGGCAACGAGCCGAATGCTTGCCGGACCCGCTGCAGTGTGGCCACGGGTTCGAAGCGCCCGACGATCGTGAGCACGGCGTTGGTGGGCAGGTAACGCTCTTTCCGCCATGCATCGATGTCCCGCAAGGTGACGCGGTCCAGGTCCCCTTCGGCGCCCAGCAGCGGCCGGCCGTAGCTCTGGCCGGCGAACACCGTGGCGTACAGGGCGGCCAAGCCGCGCGCGATCGGCGCACGCTGCGCCGCCGCACGTCGATCCCCGACCAGTGCGCGACGCTCCTCGCCCAGCGCAGCCGCGCTGGGCCGAAGGCCCGCCATGCGATCGGCTTCGAGTTGCAGGGCAAGCCCCACCGCCTCGCCCGGCACGGTCTGCCAGAAGCATGAGTAGTCCGCCGTGGTCGTGGTGTTGGCTAGACCGCCCTGGGCATGGATGCGACGGCGGTGCTCACCGTCGGGCACGCCCGCGCTGCCCCGGAACATGAGGCGCTCGAACAGCCGGGTCATGCCGGAGAGCCCGGGTTTCTCGCTGCGAGCTCCGGTGGCGTACCACACGGCAACATCGGCGGCAGTTGCGGCGGAATCCGGAGCGAGCACCACACGCAATCCGTTCGCGAGCGTCACCCGACTGACGCCCGAATCGGTGGCGCGCGCCAAGGGCGCGACGGTGCACACCAGCCACGCCATGGCGCCCAGCGCCAAGGCTGTCCGGGGTCGATTCATGTGCGGGTCCGTCCTTTCATCCGACGACTAGCGAAGCGAAACGAGGCGCAGGACCAGATGCTGGGCCGCAGCCTCGAAACGAAGGAAGTAAAGCCCCGGGCGGGCGGCGCGCCCTTGCGCGTCGACGCCATCCCAAGTGACCGGAAGCTCGACTCCCGGCTGGAGTGTTCCCACCCATACCCGGCGCACCATGCGGCCCGTCGCGTCGTAGGCCGTGACGCGGCCTGGGGATGCCACATCGCTCGAGCCCAGACGCAATCGCAGCACTATAGGGCCGTCTCCCCAGCGCGTCGGGTTGGCGCTGGCCAGCGAGAACATCGCCGTGTAAGGACCGCCGCCCGGGGGCACGACCACGGTGTCGGGAATCCAACGCAGCGCCTGCAGGCCGTTGGGAATGCCGTAACCGTACAGCGTGTCGGGATTGTTCGCGCGGCTCGCGGTCTCGCGCAGTGCGCGGATGATGAGTGTGGCGGGCCAGAACGGCCGCGCCTGCATCAGGCAGGCAGCCATACCGGCGACCAGCGGAGCCGAGAATGAAGTGCCATTGTTGCGGACGAACGCATTGGGATCGCCACCGGCGGAGGCCATCAATACCTTGACCCCCTGCGCCGAGAGGTCGGGTTTGAGCCGCCCATCGAAGGTGGGACCCTTGGAGGAAAAGCTCGCGTGAACCCCGGCCGAATCCACGGCGCCGATGGCCAACACGCTGTCGCCGTTGGCATCGGCTGGGGCTGCGATCTTGTATCCCACACGCGAATTCAATCCATCGTTGCCCGCGGAGTTGACGACCAGGATGCCGCGGCTCGCCGCGATCTCGGCCGCTCGCGTGACGATCGAGGTGTGTCCGTCGAGCATGGCGTAGGTGATGTCGGTGCCCGCGCTGTCGGGAAACAAGTTGTAGCCCAATGACGAGCTGATGATGTCGCAGCCGATGGAATCCGCCCACTCGGCGCCCATGCCCCAGTACACCATCTCGATCGGCTTCTCACTCGAGGAATCCTCGGTGCGACCCAGCGCGTACGTGGCCCCAAAGCCCGGTCCCAGGTACACCCCCGGCGCGTTCCCGCCCGCGGTGCTGAGCGTCCACTCGCCGTGCTGGAAGAAGAACGGCGTGTCGACCGTGTCCTGGACGGCATCAACACCCGCGATCCCTCGGATGAAATCGCGTGTCTTGCTGAGCGGTACGATCATATTGCGGGTGGCAGAATGCTTGCGGAAGTAATTGAAGCCCTCATCCAGCACGCACACGAACACACCGCTGCCGATGTATCCCGAGTCGTGCATGGCCGGAACATTCAGCCGAAGCAGTTGCGTGTAGGTCTGACCGTAACTGTAGGCATGCGTCGCGAGCGCCCCGAAGCTGCGTTCGCGTTCAGGCTGCGCCGTGAACGACACCTCCTCGGCGGGCTCGGGCCGCTGGCGCGCGAGGCGCGTCTCGACTGGATCGATACGGGTGACGAAATCCAACTCGGCCAACCGCGCGAGGCGTTCGCCCGAGGCCCGCACTGCCACCCGGTTGAACCAGCGGGACGCGCCGTAAGGCGCATAGCCAAGCTGTTCAAGCGTTTGGACGTAGCTTTCGTGGATGGGCAGATCGAGGTAATCGACCAAGGGCGAGAGCCCAGCGCGGGTACGACGCGCCCGCGCCTTGTCGGTCAACTGGCGCTCGGCAATGGCAAGGCGGGCCGTGAGGTCGCCGGGGCCCTGCTCTCCCTTGTCGGTGAACTCGACCCACACCGATGCCGGCTCTGCACCTGGCGCGAGCGCGGCCGTGAGTCGAGGAGCCAGTTTGGCGTGGACCGCGCCCGAATGCGGCCCCGCCAGCACGGGCGGTGCGATGGCGAGCGCGATGAGCAGCCCCAAGATGACAGTGCGGAGCCTCACAGGGACGTTCTCCTTGCGGACCCGCAGCCCGGCGCGCGCCTCAAGCGTGTGCACCGACCCGCAGGTCCGCCTCCAGAATGCCGACTTCGAGGCCGGCCGCATTGAGCACCACCGGATGGCGGTGCGCAGCCAGCGCGATCTTCTCGTCGTCCCTGAGCGCCCCCAGCATCTCCAACACGGCCATCGTCGCCGGTGCCACTGCACGCATTGCACCGTCCTCGCATTTGAGCGCGAGTCCGAACGAACGATCGAGGGATCCCACCAACTGCAACCCTTCCGCCCCGCCCTTGGCGAGCAGGCGTCCTGCCGTCGCGCTCATGAGCGCGGTACTGAACGAATCGCGTCCTTCCACCGTGATCGGGTAAGCCCCCATCGCGCGACCGATGCGTTGCATCCCCTGCGATCGGCCGTCCGTGCCACCCTGTGCTGTGGCCAGCGCCAGAGTCGCATAGCCTCGGGCCATGGCAGCCAGTGGCAGCGCGAACACGCACACACCGCAGCCATCCACCGCCACCGGCATCGACTCGGGCGAAACGCCGCAACACTGCGCCACGGTGACCCGCATGAGGCGTTGCAGGGGGTGTTCGGGCTGCTCGTACCCCTTGGTCGGCCACCCCTCGGCCAACGCCAGCGCCAGCATCCCGGCGTGCTTTCCGGAGCAGTTATTGTAAAGGCCCGAGCGGCTCGCCGGATAGGCCCAGACATCGGCCAGGCTTTCGGGGTCCGCGGGATGGTGATAGGCGCAGGCCAGATGGTCGGGGCCGAGCCCCAGCCCATCGAGGATGTCCCGGACCAGCCCCAGATGGTACCGGCTCCCGGAGTGCGAGGCCGTCATCACCGCCAACTGCTCGTCGCTGTAACCCCGCGCCAGCGCGTGACCGCGTTCCACCAGCGGCAAGAGTTGGAATGGCTTCGCCGCCGAACGAAAAGTGGTCAGCACCTCGGGCGTCTCGGTGGCCGCTTCGAGTCGGCCCCGCGGGTCGCTCACAGCGCACTGCACCCGATGGCGCGATTCAAGGACGTCGCCACGCCGGACCAGGACCTCGAGGTGGAAACGCATCGTGTCATGGCTCCGGAAAGGGAGAGACACGAAGGGCCCGCACGGTGGCGGGCCCTCGTGGTTCAGCGGATGACGACGAACCGGTTCTGGAAACTGAAAGTGCCGGCTTCGATGCGGTAGATGTAGATGCCGGAAGCGACTTCCTTACCGGCTCCGCTTCGCAGGTCCCAGCGTGCAAAGTCCCGCACGGTGTCTTCGTGCTCGATCTGCCGCACCAGATCGCCCGCCACCGTGTAGATCCGGATCGTGGCGCGCGCGGGTACGTTGATGAAGTGGACCTCACCATTGCCCGGCTGGTCCCAGACCTCGTTGCCTCGGTAGGGATTGGGTACCACCCGGACGGTCTCGAGATTCTGGGTCGGACCCGGAGTGGGCTCAACCGGGCCGACCAGGTTGCGCAGCTTGTTGTTCAAGTTGGGGCAGGTGTTGCGATTGAGCGGATTGCTGCATCGCGCAAAGGCATCCAGTGTGTCGGGGACGAACAAGTCCTCGTAATCGACGTCCGTCGTGTTGAGTTTCTCGTACGTGATCGAATACCACGTGAGGAAGCCCTCGTGCGGTCCGGGCGGAGGGACCAGGACGAACGCAGAATCGCCAGGAGAGAGGCACACGTCGTTAAGCGGATTGCGACGTCGGCACTTCTTCTGGTAGTTGCCGCTCGAGTCCGGGTCGACGAATGTGAGCACGCTATCGTGCACTGTCGCTCCACCACACTTGTACTGCATTGTGGTGGTGTCGAGCCGGGAGAAGTGCCAGGTGAGATCAAGTCCCGAGCTGAGCTCCCCACCGGTGTTGTACGAGTAGCGGCGCAAAAGCACGGCCTTGGTCGTATCGACTACGGCGGTCATGCGATAGATGCGATAGCCGCCAAAATCCGGCCGCGCCTCGGCCCGCCGATTCCGCAGGAAGCGCAATGTAACGGAGCGCGTCGTATCGCGGACGCTGTCGGCCAGCGGACCAGCGAATGACCCAACACAACGAGAGGGTTGGTACAAGGTGCTGTCCTGCCAAGCACCGGGGAACACCCACGCCCGAAGGCTGGGGAACGGATCGGCGCCTTGCGCATGCGCTCGCGACCCTACCCCGACGCTGGCCACAAGGGCCAGCGTCGTGAGGGCGAGCAAGAGTGAACGCGTGATCATCGACATCGGGGGCTTACAGTTCATTCACTACTCCCGCGTCCTGCCGATGGGCAGGCGCGCATTGATCGCACGCTGAGCCGGGGTGAGTACGGCAGGCTGGGCCGACGGCCGCATAGGGGCCGCGGAGGCAGCACTTCGAGCCACGCCCTGGCGCGGCAGGCCCCAGATCTGTTGGAGCACGAAGTCCACCAGCTGGATGCAGTCAGTGCGACTGAACGACCACAGGCTGAAACCGCTGAACACGACGGGCGGGGTCTCCAGACCGTGGTAATAGGTCATGCTGGCGTTCTGATTGAGGGGCAATCCCGTCACCGGGTCGCGGTTGTTCTTGAGATTGCCGCCCTGGATCATCATGAGCGTGTCGAGCACGGAGCGCTCGGTGACCTCATTGGGACTCGGGTTGACGTCCTCGACGATGTAGTTGGGCTCGCTCAGGTACTCGATCTCGTAGTTATTGAACGAGTAGAACCGCGACTGTTGGCTCGGCGTGCGGGTGGGTGGGGCGACATCTCCAAGAGCAGCACTGCGCTGGCGCATTTGATCCGGCAGCAAACTGTAATTCGGCGCCGAGACGGTCCCGCCCCCGAATGCCGCATGGGACCAACCGCCCACTGCGCTCGGGGACTTGAACACATTGGTCAACGCGATTCCGGTGACCGTCTCCGACCGCCAGTGCGTGAAGTCGTACATCATGCGCCCCGCCACGAGTTCATTCTGAGTGAAACTGAACGCGCTCCCGAAGCTGCCGTTGTTGATTCCCTTGTCATAGCTGATGAGGGAAAGGTAAGAGAATGCCCCGCCCGCGAACCAGACCTTTCCTCCCAGCGACACATAAGCCGCGAGCGTATTCGACCGGCCCGGAGAACACATATACCGCAATGCCGCGATGGGTGCGGTGACGCTGGTCGGGTCGGTATTCAATGCCCCGCTACCGTCCGCAAGCCAGAGGATGTGCCTGTACTGCGCCAACTTCGAGAGCCTGACGGCATTGCTGGTGACTTCGAAGCCTTGGCGCGTGCCGAGCGTGTCGAACGGATAGCCCGAGAACACCCCCGGGGTGCTGACCACTCCACTCGTGGGAGTGCGCGTGCAACGCCAGGGGTAGCCGCCCTTTGCGTACAGGAAGGTGTCCAGTTCGGCTGCGCTGGGCCAGTCCTTCGTGTAAATATTCGGGCAACCATTGAAGCCCAACTTCTCGACTTCGAGCCGCGTGTCGTCAACGATCAACAACTCACGTCCGAGAACCGGGTCATTGAGCAGCGGCTGCACCACCTGCATCTTGACGACGGCAAGGCTCTTCAAGCCGTTGTTGTCCGCCGCTTCGATATAGAGGAAGTGCGTGCTCCCCGCCTCGAACGGCCCCAACACGGCGAAGAAGGTCTGGTTGCTCTTCTGGCTCCAGTGGGACAGGTCGGTGGCTTCGGGATTGCGCGGGGTCTCGTCCGTCAGGTCCAGGAGGTCCACGGCCCAACGGTAGTACTCGATGATCGCACCGGGCGGGGGCTCGGCGAACCACCCGATCCCGAACCGGCGCCCTGCGGCAACCTCGATGTTGATGACCGCGAGCGGATCGGTCGTATAACCACCGCTGGGATAGCGGTAATTGAAGAACTCATTTCCCACGCTGATGATCGGGCCATTGGTGCTGGCAAAGCCCACACCGAACAGCAGCATGTTCGAGTTCAGGCTGAAGATGGGCGAGTAGGCGCCCGCCTCGTCGTAGCCGATGACCACGAACAAGTATTGCG
>JBDSKE010000149.1:0-16414 GCA_039917105.1 Candidatus Eiseniibacteriota bacterium
TCATCCACCACTGGGTTTCGGCAGCAGAGACTTTTCCGGCTGTGGCGGTGAGACCAACGACGAACAGCAGAGTTCCCAAACGCGACATGTCAGTCCTGTCTCCGCGGTGGCCTAAGGCGACTTCGACTCAACATTCACTTCGAGAAGCAACTCTCCCCGCACGACGCCAGGCATGGCCAATCGCTGCTCGTCGAGCAATGCCCACTCCCCCCGCCGAGCCTGATCGCCGGCGGTCTGAGGGGCGGACATCACGGCCATGGTCGAGGCGGGTAGCTCGGGGTAATCGCGCCCCCCCGTCGTGATCTCGGGTGCGCGCGCCCACAGTGCCGAATAGAGCGCGTCGGAGGACTTGAACGAGGCGAGCCGGTCCCAGGCTTCCTCGATCGAGGCTGGGCGGAATCGCGCCGGCAGACGCGTCGCGGTGAATCGATCGGACTCGCTACCGCCGCCGAGCCACAGGACATATCGGCCGTCGGGTAGTTCCTCGGGGATCGCGACGCTCACCTCGCGCGCCTGCCGGGGTCCACGCCATCGTTCGAGCTCACACTTCACCTTGAGGACACTGCCCGGCCGCACGGTCGCGCGATCGAGGCTGGCTGTGCGCAATGTCCACTGGGCCCGGCCGGGTTCGACCTTCATGCGCAATGCCACACTATCCAGCTGCACGCGGGCGAATGGGCTGCCCCAGAGGAATCGCAACGGGCCGACCACCCCGGTGATCACATCATTGAATGGCGCCTCGCTCGCAGCGATGTCGTTGAGATGGAGTGGACGCCCCCCTCGGTATACATCGAGCGTCCACCGAATGGTCTGTTGCGCCGCGGTGCCCCCGGATTCCAGCACGCTGTTGACGGCGGCCGTGGAGATCAACTGGGGTGCAAGCTGCCGGTCCTGGATGCTCTCGAAGCGGAATCGTTGCACGGGACGCCCCGCCATTTCGACAGTGACACCGAATGGCATCAACATCGGAACAGGGCCAAGCCTTCCGCCCACAGCGGCGCGACGATCCTGGGTCGCCGTGCCCACAGGGACTCCCGGGGCGCCGAGCTTGAACGAGTTGGCGAGGTTGGCAAGGATCGTGGTGATGTGCGCCGTACTGAGCGGCAGGCGGATCTCGCCCGCCTGGAAGAAGGGGTGTCCGAAGATGAGCACGCGGTCACCATCGCGATAAGTGACCGTGCCGATGGCCGAGAGGTTCAGGTCACCCCGGAGCACGTCCACCGCGACCGCCGCACCCGGCTGCAGGAGGGTTCTCGGGCTTTGGGACTTGGCGGCTTTTGCGACCCTCCCTCCTCCTGGTGTGACCGTGAATCCCTCTGCTGAGAACATCGCACTCACGAGCCCGAGCGCATCCGGGTGCAGTCCACCTGCGGCCAGTGGCAGCGCCAGCGTGAACGGGCGGCCGAGCGACAATGGAGTCGGCAGTGCCGGAGCCTCATCCTCGTCCCAGCGATATTCACGGAAACGCGGCGAAGCGCCCGGGAGTGGATCGATGCCCGTCGGCCCGGCCGTACCTTCGGGATGCGCGGTCTCGGCAAGATCGAGCACTGCGAGCATCTCGCCGATTGGAGTGATTCCGAATATGGGTTCCTTAGAGAACTGCCAACCGCTCGAAAGCGCTCCGATGAGCTTGCCGTCGACATACACAGGTGAGCCGCTCATACCCTGCGCGACTCCCGAACGGATGACACGCTCGCTCGTGGCACGCGCGAGAATCATGTCGCCTCCCGCGCGACCACCGGGAAGGACGCCGATGATCTCGGCCTCGAAAGTCTCGATCGAGTCTCCGACGAAGACGGTCCGGACCTTCGCGAGTTGCCCCGCGTGCAGTGCTCCCGGCGCGAGCGTGGCGACCGAGGGGACCGCGGCGATCGCGGGTTTGGCGAGCGAGCCGAACGAGATGAGGACCGCGAGGGCAGCAAAGAGGCGTGGGTTCATGACACCTACGATAGCAGACCGGTCCGAGGTGAGTAATCGAGTGTCTTCCCCTCGCCCCTTGAGGCGGCGCGGCTTGAACCCCCCGGCCACTGCCTTTACTGTTCCATGTCCATGCCCTCGCCCTTCCTGACACGCTTGGCTCAAGGCCCCATCCTTGCGGATGGTGCCATGGGCACGCTGCTCTTCTCCCGAGGCATCGCTTACGAGCGCTGCTTTGATGAGCTCAATACCACCCAAGCCGGCCTGATCGAGGGCATCCACCGCGAGTACCTCTCCGCGGGCGCTGAACTGATCGAGACCAACACTTTCGGTGCGAACGCCGTCCGGCTGGCCACCCATGGGCTTGCGGACCGGGCGCGGGTCATCGCCCGCCAAGGCGTGAAACTCGCGCGCAACGCCCGCGAGATCGTTGGCACGCCATCGTTCGTGGCCGGCGCGATGGGGCCACTGGGCTCGCACATCGAGCCCTTCGGTTCGATCGCCGTGGCCGATGCCGAAGTCGCTTTCCGTGCCCAGGCGGAAGGATTGCTGGAAGGCGGCCTCGACGTGTTCATCCTAGAGACTTTCCAGGACCTGAACGAGATCCTGGCTGCCATCCGCGCCATCCGCTCGGTCAGTACCGAAGTGTCGATCATGGCGCAGATGACTTTCGGGTTGGACGGCAAGACGCGCTATGGCCATACCCCGCAACTCGTGGCGCGGGCGCTGCGCCAAGTGGGCGCGGATGTCATCGGTGTGAACTGCGGCGTCGGGCCACAGCCCACGCTCGAAGTGCTCGAGGAAATGTTGGCGGCAGCCCAGGGCGTTCCGGTCTCGGTCATGCCGAACGCGGGGCTGCCACAGTTCGTCGAGGGTCGGTATGTGTACCTCTCAAGCCCCGAGTACTTCGCCGACTTCGCCGCTCGGGCGGTGACCCTTGGCGCCCGGATTGTCGGAGGTTGCTGTGGCACCACGCCCGATCACATCCGCGCCATGCGTGAGCGACTCGCCTCGCATTTGCCGGCCGAGAAACTGCCCATTGGCGCCGAAGTGCAGGTGATCGAACGCGCCCCGATCGAGGAATCGCCCGTCTCGACCGAGGAGCCGTCGCTCTTGCGCAAGCTGAAGTCCAAGTTCACGGTGAGCGTCGAGATCGACCCGCCCCGGGGCGTCAATACACTCAAGGTTCTGGCAGGTGCGAAACTCATGGCCGGGCGCGGGGTGGATTGCATCAATATCGCCGACTCCCCCATGGCGCGGATTCGCATGAGCGCCAGTTCGCTCGCCTACCAGATCCACGGGCTGTTCCCGCAGATGGAGGTGATCCTCCACTACACCACACGCGACCGGAATCTCATGGGTCTGCAGAGTGACCTATTGGGCGCGCATTCCGTAGGGCTGCGGAACATCCTCTGCCTGACCGGTGACCCCCCCAGTCTGGGCGATTATCCGAATATGACTGCCGTTTACGATACGAATTCGGTGGGCTTGATCGGCATCGTGCGCAAGATGAATCAAGGCACGGACGATTCAGGTACTTCGATCGGTTCGGCCACGACCTTCGCCATCGGCTGCGCTGTGAATCCCACGGCTGAGAACCTCGATTGGGAACTGGAACACTTCCAGCGCAAACTGGACGCTGGAGCGCAATTCGTGATGACCCAGCCTGTGTACGAGCTTGCCTGCTGGGAGCACTTCATCAAGAAGCTCGGCGGGATGCCCAAGATCCCCCTGCTCATCGGGGTCCTACCTTTACAGTCGTTCCGGCACGCGGAGTTCCTTCACAACGAAGTCCCCGGCATCACGGTCCCGGACTGGATCCGGCAACAGATGCACGATGCCGGCAACGAAGGCCAGAAGGTTGGCGTCGTTTTGGCGCGCGAACTCCTGGGCCAATGCAAATCCATGGCGAACGGCGTTTACCTGATGCCTTCTTTCGGGCGCTACGAGAACTGCCTGGATGTGCTGGAGGGCACACGATGATCCGCTTTCTGCTTCAGTTCATCGTGACCGGCGCAACGATGCTGGGGTTGTCGAGCCAACTTCCGGGTTTCCGGATGGAGGGGTGGAAGCCCGCGCTGGTTGCCGCAGTGGTGCTCGGATTCGTCAACACACTGGTCAAACCTGTCCTGCAACTGCTGACGTTCCCGATCACGATCATGACGCTGGGCCTGTGGTTGCTGATTCTCAACGCGGCGATGCTGTGGCTGACGCAACGCCTTGTGGGCGGCTTCGAGATCACGAATGTCGCCTCGCTGTTCCTTGGCTCCATTCTGTTGAGCCTGGTCGGGATGGTATGGAAGGCTGCGTCAAAGGACGGCGACTCCGGCTGACGTTCCTCTTATGGAACTCATGCGGACACGGTCGTTCTCCGCTGGCATCGGGCTCGGCTTTCCGCTATAAGCGAGTCATGGCCAAGCAGACTGATGTGCTGCTCCAAGACGACGCGCGCGGCGCGCTCGAGTTGTCCGCCGATGAGAATGCTGACCTGTGCAGCGGTTGCACGCGTTGCTGCGAGACGGTGAGCATCGAGGTGGATGCCCCTCGCTCCAATTGGGAATACGACCAGTGGATCTGGGTGCTCCACCATCGCAACCTCGAGATGTATGTTGAGCGGCCCGAGCGCTGGTACCTGCACATCGCCGCGCGTTGCGAGCAGTTGAACGACGAGGGCCGCTGCCGCATCTACGGGCGGCACCCTGTTCTGTGCCGAGAGT
This sequence comes from Candidatus Eiseniibacteriota bacterium, assembly GCA_039917105.1. GTDB lineage: Bacteria > Eisenbacteria > RBG-16-71-46 > RBG-16-71-46 > RBG-16-71-46 > CAIXRL01. The sequence continues at coordinate 4,635 of JBDSKE010000149.1, forward strand.
ACGATCCGCGCGACTGTGAGCGCCGCGCGCCCCTGTCGGACATCGTGGCATGGTTCAAGGACGCCGCGGAACTCGAAGCCTGGATGGCCCGCACACGCCCGGCGCACTACAAGCGGATGATGGCGTGGCGGAAGGACACGCCGCAGGCCCCGCCCAAAGCAGATGCTCGTCGCGATCGAGCCCAGGCCCTGGCCAGTGCGCTCGTGGCCATCTCGGAGCCCTCGCGCGGAAAACGTTCCCTACGCTGAAGGTGGCGGTCCAGGCCCGCCGAACCGCTGCTTCCATTGTGCAAGAAGCACGAGCGCCTCGAGTGGGGTGAGCCCTTCAGGCGCAAGTCGGCGCAACTCCTCGGCCAGCGGATGCTCAGCGGCAGGAGCTCGTTCGAACAGCGGCAGGGTCGGTGGAAGTTCACGACGGCGTCCGCCCCTGTCGCCCTGAAGATGCTCGACTGTGCGCTCCGACTCGAGTTCGGCCAACACTTCCTCGGCCCGCGCGGTCACCGAGGGTGGTAGGCCCGCCAGTTTCGCCACGTGGATGCCATAGCTTCGGTCTGCCGGGCCGTCGGCGATCCGGTGTAGGAATACGACCCCGTCGCCCCACTCCTTGACGCTTACATGCACATTCGCCAGACGGGTCAGCTTTTGGGACAATTGGGTGAGCTCGTGATAGTGGGTCGCGAATACCGTCCGGGGCCTGGGGCCCGAGGCGCTGTGCAGGAACTCGGTCACCGCCCACGCAAGGGCCAGCCCATCATAGGTGGCGGTGCCGCGCCCGATTTCATCGAGCAGCACCAAGGATCGCGAAGTGCTGTTGGCCAAGATGTCAGCGGTCTCGCTCATCTCGACCATGAACGTGCTCTGCCCCGCACCAAGTCGATCGGTCGCGCCGACTCGGGTGAACAACCGATCCACGAGCCCGACTCGGGCGGAGGTTGCGGGCACAAAGGAGCCCACCTGCGCCAACAGCACGAGCAAGGCGATCTGGCGGAGGTAAGTGCTCTTGCCACCCATGTTGGGCCCGGTGAGCAACAGGATCTGCCGACGCGAGGCGTCGAGCGTGATCGAGTTGGGGACGAACTCGCCGCGGGGAATCAGCCGCTCCACCACAGGATGGCGCGCCCCTTCGACCATGAGCCGGTCGGAATCCTCCAGGCTCGGTCGCACCCAGCCATAGCGAGCCGCGGCCTCGGCCAATGCGGCCTCGGCGTCCAATTGCCCCAACACCTGCGCGACGCGTTGTAATGCGGGAACGAAAGGGATGACGAACTCGCGCAACTGCGTGAACAGTTCATGCTCGCGGGCGCGCAGCTTATCCTCGGCACCCAGGATCTCCGCCTCGCGAGCTTTAAGCGCCGGAGTCACATAGCGCTCGGCGTTGGTCAAGGTCTGCTTGCGCTCATAGTCCTGCGGGACCTTGTCACGATTGGCATTCGTGATCTCGAGATAGAAACCGAACACCTTGTTGTAGCCGACCTTCAACGTACCGATGCCGCTGCGGGTCCGTTCGCTGGCTTCGAGTTCCGCGATCCACCGCTTGCCCGAGTGGGCCAGGTCGAACAATTCGTCACGATGCGTGTCATAGGCTGAGCGGATGATGTCGCCGTCCTTGGCCACTGGGGGCGGCTCGTCCACCAGTGCGGCCTTGAGGCGTTCGGACAGTGCAACGGGGACCGTGAGGGTCTCGCGCAGGGCCGGGCCAGCCAGCGTGGGCAGCGATGCCAGGCCGGTTGCCAGATCAGGCAGGCGGGCCAGCGCATCGCGCAATGCACCCAGGTCGCGCGGCGTTGCCTTGCCGCAGGCCACGCGAGCGGATAGCCGTTCCAGGTCCGGAAGACCGCGCAGCGCCTCTCGGAACGAACCACGCGGGGCTGCAGAATCGAGCCAGGCTGCCACGGCTTCTTGACGCGCATGGATCGGCGCAAGCGTGGCGAGTGGGCGCTCGAGCCAGGCTCGTAGCCGACGGCCGCCCGGCGAGGTAATGGTGAGATTCAGGTGATGCCAGAGGGTGTGCTTGGCGTCCCCCCCGGGCTGAGGCTGGAAAAGCTCCAGATGTCGGGCCGTGGCAGCGTCATAACGCAGCGTCTCGGCATCGCTCCAGCGTTCCACGCGCGTCATCTGCAGTGCGGCACCGCCCTGGGCGCGATCGAGGTAGTCCAACGCAGCGGCCGTGGCTGCCATCGCCAATGGGAGGTCCGCATGAGCCGCTGCCGTTGGCTGGCCCCAGCGTGTGGCTGCAAGCGTGGGGTCGAGATAACGCGCATTGGGTGTGCTGCTGCGCGCACCCGTCATTCCGGCCAGGAGAACAGTCGTGCGGGCGCCAAGCGGTGGGTCGAGCTCCGCCGGCACCAGCCACTCCGCAACGCGCACACGCGACAGAGGACCCGGAGCTTCCTCCCAGGATACCTCCGCCAATTTGAGCTCGCCGGTCGAGGCGTCCGCAAGGCAGATCCCGATCCGCGATGCCGTCGGCCAGAGAACTCCCAGGTAATTATTGGCACCTGTTTCAAGGAAGGTGTCATGGGTGACGGACCCTGGTGTCAGGACCTCGGTGACGCCGCGTTGCACGATGCCCTTGGCCCCGGCGGGATCCTCGAGTTGGTCACAGATGGCGACCTTGTGACCCAGGCGCAATAGGCGGGCAACATAGCCATCGCGTTGGTGCCAAGGGATTCCGCACATGGGTATCGGGTGAGGATCCTGCTTATTGCGCGAGGTGAGCGTGAGCCCAAGCACTCGCGCGGCTTCCACGGCATCGTCAAAGAACATCTCGTAGAAATCCCCGATGCGGATGAACAGGAACGAATCGGGGTACGAGTCCTTGATGGTGAGATACTGCTTCATGACGGGCGTACGGGCTGCCGCGCTGCGTGCCGCAGCTCCGGGCGTGGTCGTCACCTCGCCACCACGCGTCCACTCACCCCGAGCGCACGCTCCGCCTTGTCGAGCGCAGCACGCGCTTGCGCAGCGTCGGGGTAGCGACCCAGGTGCACGACGAACAGCGCCGGCCGACCCGGCTCTGAAGGTCGCTGGCTCACTCCGGCACCGGAGAAGCCGGCCTTGCGCGCGGTCTTCGCAAGCGCGTCCGCGCGCGTCATATCGGCGAACGCACCGAGTTGCACGCTGAATCCTATAGGCCCGTCGACGGGCACCTGAGCCGGAACAACCGGGGCGGCCGCCCAACGCGCCGCTTCCACGCTCCCTGGGTACTCACGCAACAATCGACCGCGCGCCTGTCGTGCTTCGATGGGATGCTTGGTCCGTTCGGCGAGCGATGCGAAGGCCGCCAGGGCTGCCGGGCCGGCTTCTCCGGCATCGCCAGTGAGAAGTTTCTGGAGTTCGTCGAACGCGAGCGGGGCCCGGCCTTCTGCCTCGAGTGCCTGCGCGATCCCAAGCCTGGCAAGTGAGCGTCGTACAGGAGCGTTGCGCGCTGCTTCCGTGAAGGCCTCCCGTGCGGCGGAGGGTTCTGCCAATCCCAAGCGGGTGAGCCCCTGCCAATATCGAACCTCGCCGCGCTCGCTCCCACTGGTCTGATTGGCCGCCCGATCGAACGCGATCAACGCTTGGGCATACTCTCCTCGGGCGTAATGGAACTGTCCCCGTGCGAATGCCGCAGAGGCCGCCTCGCTCCCTCGGGCGCTCCGCGACTCCAGGGCTTGGAGCAAAGCGGGCAGATCGTCAGCGGTTCCATTCACGGGCACCGCACGCCAGGCATCGACGAGCGCGGCTTGGGCCGCAAATGCGGCAAGCGCCGTGCAGGCCGCGAGCAAGAGCGCGATGGATCGGGGTCGCATGAAGGATCGAGGATAGTGCGCCAGCGGCCTCCCGCCAAGTCCGACGCGGTCAGGAATGCGAACGGCCGGGCTCTTGCGAGCCCGGCCGCAGCAGTTCTCGAACGATCCGGCAGGATCTACTCCTCGACCGTCTCGTCTTCCTTCATCTTCACCGGCGCCGGATCCTCGACTGGCGGATTCGCCGCGATGCGCGCACGCACCTGATTCCGCTTGCTGGTCCACTCCGCGAGCGCGATGTCGTCCTGCTCGCTGAGCCACCCCTTGACGCTCAGGATGAGCCGGTGGTTCGGCACATCCACACGCGTCACCTTCATGATGAGCTCCTCACCCACCTCGAACGCATCGTTCGGGCGCTTGAGGTCGTCGATGCCGAGCTGTGAGAGCGGGATGAAGCCCTCGATGCCGTCACCCAGGTCGACGATGGCGCCACGATCGAAGAGGCGGTTGATCGTGCCGTGCAGCTCCATGCCGGCCGGGAACCGCTCGGCCAACAACGGCCACGGATCGTCCGACACCTGCTTCAATCCGAGGCTGATCCGGCGGTGCTCCTTGTCGATCGAAAGCACGACGACCTCGACGGAATCGCCCTTCTTGAGGACTTCGCTCGGATGCGCAACCCGCTTGGTCCACGACATGTCGGACACATGGACGAGTCCATCGATCCCCTCTTCAAGTTCGACGAACGCGCCAAAATTGGTGAGGTTGCGGACCTTGCCCTTGACACGCATGCCCGGAGGATACTTCTGGTCGAGCGTCAGCCACGGATCCGGCTCCACCTGCTTGAGCCCGAGCGAGATCTTCTCATTGGCCTTATCGACTTTGAGCACGACCGCTTCGATCACATCACCGATGTTCACCACCTTGGATGGATGGCGGACATGGCGCGTCCAAGACATCTCGGACACATGGATCAATCCCTCGATACCTTTTTCGAGTTCGACGAATGCGCCGTAGTCCGTGATGGACACGACCTTGCCCTTGATTCGATCGCCGACCTTGTACTTTTCTTCGACACCTTCCCAGGGATAAGCCTCGAGCTGCTTGAGACCGAGCGAGATACGCTCCTTTTCGGGGTCGAAGTTGAGGACCTTCACGCGCACCTTGTCGCCGATCTTGACGAGTTCGGAGGGGTGCTGCACGCGACCCCACGACATGTCGGTGATGTGCAACAGGCCGTCGATGCCGCCCAAGTCGACGAACGCACCGAAATCGGTGATGTTCTTGACCTGTCCCTCGCGAATCTGATCCTTCGCCAGGTCCTTGAGGATGGTGGCCTTCATGCGGTCGCGCTCCTCTTCGAGCACAGCGCGGCGCGACACCACGATGTTCCGTCGGCGCTTATTCAGCTTGATGATCTTGACCGAGACGCTCTGGCCCAGGAGCGCGTCCACGTTCTGGACTTGACGCAAGGCGATCTGCGAACCCGGCAGGAACGCCTCCACGCCGTACAGATCGACGACAACGCCGCCCTTGATCTTGCGGATGAGCTTGCCCTCGACCACCTGGCCGTTGTCATGGGCTTCCTTGACACGATCCCAGACACGGACGAAGTCGGCGCGTTGCTTGGAGAGGACGACCAAGCCGTCCTGGTTCTCCATCTTCTCGAGGAACACCTCGAGCACGTCGCCGACCTTGATGCTGCTGGGGTCCGAGAACTCGCTGAGCGAGATGATGCCCTCGCTCTTGAATCCCACGTCCACGAGGACATCCTTCTCGTCGATGGACAGGACCGTGCCACGCACGATCTCGCCCTCGGCGATGGACTGCATGGATTCCTCGTACTGCCCGAAGAGCGCGGCCCGCTGTTCTGGGGTGAGTTCCTCTTCGTCCTCATAGTTGAGGGGAACGAGGGGAAGCGCGGGTGCCCGCTTCTTGACGACTGCGGGGGTAGGGTCCTTCTCCATTGTGTCGATCATGGGTCTGTACAACCTCCTGGTGCTATCGAGATAGGGGAACGGCGATGCCGCGCCCGATACAGCCGAGTTTCATTGTGCCGCCTTGAGCGTCGCGATCTCTCGCATGACGCCGTCGCCAACACACTGGTAGAGCGCGCGCCCGGGCTCGAGGCCCGCATTCGCGCCTGCCAGTTGTTGCCACGTGCGCGATTCCCCGAAAGAGACGCGGGGTCTGATGCGCCGTGTGATCCATTGTGCCGGAGCGCGATCGCTACCGCTGATATAGCACGGCAGGATGCGAGCATCCGTGTTCACTGCAAGCATCCCCACACCGGGTTTCGCCGGATGGAGGTGACCATCGCGCGCCCGTGTTCCTTCGGGGAACAAGATGAGCGCATGACCTGCTCGCAGAACCTTCAGGGCCCTGCCCAGCCCGCGCATGTCGACCGCACCCCGGCGAATGGGGATGGAGTTGTATGCACGAATGATCGCACCGAACACGGGCGGGCGGAACAGCTCCTCCTTGGCGAGGAAATGCAGCTCGCGCACCGCAGCGGTACCCACGAAGGGCGGGTCGAAATACGAGATGTGATTCGAGGCGACGATCAGCCCCCCGTCCATTGGGACGAAAGAGCGGCCACGAACCTGCCAGCCGGTGAGGATACCGATGAGTCCGTCCAGGATAGACCGGGTGGCACTGTAATGCAGACTCACTCATAACTCCAATGGATAAAGGGCCTCGGGGCCCCACACCGTCTGACGGCGGAATCGTTCCACCGCCTTACCGGTCCCGGGCATCCGGGGGACAATCGGGGTGGGCGCGAACCACTTTCAGGACGGCCATGACCTGGGCCTCCAACTCCATCCCCGAAGTATCCACCACGATCGCGTCGGGCGCGGGCCTGAGCGGACTATCGACCCGATTCCGGTCCCTGTCGTCGCGGCGCAGCAGATCGATGCGCACTTCCTCGAGTGGGGCGGCCAGACCCTGGGCCTGCAGCTCGCGGCAGCGCCTGTTGGCACGGGTTTCGACGTTGGCGTCAAGGTAGACCTTCACCTCGGCGTCTGGGAACACCACTGTTCCCAGGTCGCGCCCCTCCCCAACCAGTGGTCCCCGTTGGCGCATCGCCCGCTGCCAGCCGACCAATGTCCGGCGCACTTCGGGCACGGCGGCTACCCGCGACGCCTGCTCGCTCACTTCCGGGCTTCGGATGGCACCGCTCACATCCTCGTCATCGAGGAACACATGGTAGTGCTGGGGTGAGCCCGAAACGCGAATCGAAGTGTCGCGCGCCATGGCACCCAGCCCGGGTTCGTCGTCCGCGGAAAGACCCAGGCGATGCGCCTTGAGCGCCAGCGCACGATAGAACGCTCCCGTATCGAGGAACTGGAACCCAAGCCGCTCGGCCAGTACACGCGCCGTCGTGCTCTTGCCTGCGGCTGCAGGTCCATCGACGGTCACCACGAAACTCATTGCGACCTTTCGCTGATTCGAACGGAAGTCACGCCTCACCCTCGATCACCTCGGCGCCCAGAGCCGCCAACGTCTCGAAGTACCGAGGATACGAGGTGAACACGCTGCTCACGTCATCGAAACGCATCGGCAGGTCACAACGCGCGCCCAGCGCAGCGAACGCCATGACGATGCGATGGTCCAGCCCGGCCTCGATCGCCGCACCCCGGACCGGGCCGCCCGTGATCTCGAGTCCATCGGGCTGCTCTCGGACTTCCACGCCGCATGCGACCAGATTGCGGGTCAGGAGCGCAATCCGATCGCTTTCCTTCACGCGCAACTCCGAGGCTCCGCACAGGCGGGAGATTCCTTCCGCGGCCGTGGCGAGCAGCACCCATGCAGGCGCCTCGTCGATCAGGCGAGGGACCCATTCGCGTGGCACGTCGAACGCGCGCAAGCGCTCCGGGCCATGGACGGTGATATCGCCGACGGGTTCGCCGGCCGCCTCGCGTGTTTCCGTGACCTGGACGCCGGCACCCATCGCGACCAGGACATCGAGCAGTCCCGTGCGGGTCGGATTCAGGTTCACTCCTCTTGCCGTCACCATGGCGCCCGGTGTGGCTGCGGCTGCCGCCAGGAAGAACGATGCGCCCGAGAAATCGCCCGGGACGATGATCGACGTTGCACGGGGGACTCCCCCTCCCTGGATCGTGATCCTACGGCCACCATGCGGCAAGGGCTCCAATAGTAAGGGAACACCAAAGCAGGGCAACATGCGTTCGGTATGGTCCCGGGCCGGGCCGGGCAGGGTCACTGATGTCTGACCGCTTGCCGCCAGTCCAGCGAGCAACACGCTTGTGGCAACTTGTGCGCTCGCGACGGGGACATCGTAATGGATGCCTCGCAGGCCGCTGCCACGGATCTGTAAGGGCGGGAGGCCATCGGGTCGGGCTTCGATCTGCGCGCCCATGAGTCGCAGTGGCTCGAGGATACGACTCATGGGCCGGCGGCTGAGCGAGGCATCGCCGAAGAGGTCGGTTTGGAACGATTGCGATGCCACGATGCCCGCCAATAGTCGCAGCGTCGTTCCCGAGTTGCCGCAATCGAGGGCGGCGATGGGCGGCGTCAGATGCATCGCGGCGCCGCGGATGACACGCCCGGTGGGTTCATCGCGCCACGGCGCGCCGAGCGCAGTCGCTGCGCTCCATGACCTGCCGCAGTCCTCCCCCGGATTGGCCGCGGTCACGCGGGTCTCGCCTGCAGCCAACATCCCGAACAAAGCGGCCCGGTGGGTGATCGACTTGTCGCCGGGAGGCGTGAATGAGCCTGCCAGTACTGCGCGATGTCGCGTGGAGAGCGCCACGGTGCGCATGCCGGGGCTCAGGCGCTGGCCGACGCCGGCAACAACTGCCGGAGCGCTGCCAACAGCCGCTCGTTCTCCGCCTGCAATCCCACCGTGATCCGGGCGTAGGTCTCGTCCAGGCCGAACGCCAACAGTGACCGCACCAGCAGCCCCTGTGCATCCAACTCCCGACACAGCTCGCGCACATCGGTCGGGAACTGACAGAACAGGAAGTTCCCGTGGCTCGGACGGACATGGACCCCAAGTGAGCGCAGGCCATGGCTGAGTTGCTCCAGCCCGAATCGAGTCATCGCAATCGTGCGCGGTACCTGGTCAGGATCCTGCAGGCTCGCCAAGGCGGCCGCTTGGGCGATGCCATTCACGTCGAATGGTTGACGGATGCGGTCGAACACGCCGGCCAGCGTAGGATCCATGATCCCGTATCCGATCCGCAGCGACGCGAGTCCATGCGCCTTGCTGAATGTGCGCAGGACGACAATGGCGCGCTCCGGATGGCGGAGGACGCGCTCGATCCCGTTTGGGTAGGCGGGGTCATTCGCGAACTCATGATAGGCCTCGTCCAACACGACCGCGATGTCGGCGGGCAATCGGCGGAGGAAGCCGTCCAACTGTTCACTCGTCAGGATATCGCCCGTGGGGTTATTGGGGCTGCACAGGAATACCATCCGGGTGCGAGGCGTGATGGCCTCCAACATCGCCTCGAGATCGATCCCGTGATCGGGGCCATCGACCTGCACCGCTCGCCCGCCGAACGCCATCACGGCAATCGGATACATGAGGAAGCTGGGGTGATGCATGACCGCTTCCTCGCCCGGCCGCAGGAATGCCTGGCAGGCGAGCAGGATGAGTTCGTTGCTCCCGCACCCCAGTACCACATGCGGCGGTGTCACCTGCAGCAGACTCGCAAGCTCCTGCCGGAGTCGCAGGCCGCCGGCATCGGCATACCGATGCATGTGGGCGGTGGCTTGTTGCGCGGCCGCCATTGCCAGAGGTGAAGGCCCCAGCGCGTTCTCGTTGGAGGCGAACTTGATGACCTCGTATGCACCCAGGTCGCGTTGCAGCTGCTCGATCGCCTTACCCGGCTGGTAGAGTGCGATCTGCAGCAGTTCCGGACGGACGAGATCGGTGAGCGGACGGTTCATCGGCCGGTGCGGCTCGCCCCCGCGACCTTTCGCTTCTTGGCCACTGGCGTCGCCGTGCGCCGCACGGCGGTCTTCTTGCGCGCTGCCGTTTTCTTCTTGGCCAGGGCAACGCTGGGTGAACGCCGGGGCGATGCCTTGAGCGCGTTGCGCAGCGACTGGAGATTGCGCCAGGTGACGAAATCGGCAATGCGCTGGCGACGAGGCCCGGGCATGTCGGCGAACATACAAGCGAGTTCGTACGGGTGCTCATGCTTGCGGGACTTGGACAGTTCACAGCGGACGACCATGCCTTCGCACTTGAGTAGTTCCTGCGCTGAATCATGCCCCGGGATCCGCGGCATCACGAGCGTGAGCTGGACCCTCGACAGTGGCGGCAGGTAGTGGGACGACATGCAATAGACGCCGCTGGAGGAGATGTTCTGGCTCTCGGTGACGATTTGGGTGGAGTCCCCGTCATGGGTGCCCTCGACCCGCATGCTCACCTTCGCGTCCACGCGCTCGCTGCGGCGTCTCTCGCGCTTCGTGACCTTCTTCACCGCCATCCTTGCCTCCCGTGTCCGCGACGTGCCCGCCGCGTGTCCTGCACCACCGGCGCGAAGTCGGCCTCGCGCGCCGGAACATCCACCTTCGCGATGATCACGTCGATCGGATCGCCGAGTGTATAACGACGGCGTGTCCGATGTCCCTCCAAGCGGACACCGGCAGGATCGAGCTCGAAGCGATCGTCGAAATAATCACCGATTCGAACAAAGCCATCCACCGGCACATCTTCGAGTTCGACGAAGAATCCACGCGGCGTCAGGCCGCTGATACTACCCGAAGCACGCTCCCCGAGTCTTGTCTCCAGATGTCGCAATCCCTTGACCCGGACGCCTTCCCGTTCGGCTTCAGTCGCGTTCTGTTCAGTGCCACTGCACTGCTCCGCGAGCCTCGAGTTCGCATGAGGGTCCCACGCCTGATTCTGCCTATCGAGGATCCATTCTCGCACGCGGCGATGATTGTGCAGGTCGGGATAACGACGGATGGGCGAGGTGAAGTGGCAGTACTCGAACGTGGCGAGCCCAAAATGGCCAAGGTCCCGCTCCAGGTACCGGGCGCGCGTCAAGGATCGCAGCGCCAATCGGTGCACGAGTCGTTTCTTCGCGGGATCGAGCGGCACCGCCAGGAGCGCCTGCAACGCCCGGTGCGGCTGGCCGATGGACCCCAGGCGTGGCAACTGCAACACCTTGAGCATCATGTCGAGGGCTTCGAGCTTGTGAACGAGTGGCGGTTCGTGCACGCGGAACAACACCCCCGAGCCGCGCACCGCGCCGGCTTCCCCGACGCACCGATTGGCCAGCAGCATGAACTCTTCCACCAACTCGTGACTCGCCAAGTGGGGGCGGCGCACGATGCGGATGACCGTGCCGTGATCATCGACCACCGCCTTCACCTCAGGTGACTCGATCGCGAGGGCGCCGACGGCCAGGCGACGACGACGAAGCGATCGCGCCAGACCCATGAGCTGTACGCAGGCCACCCCGAGATCCTCGGCCAACGGCTCGCGGCCATCGAGCGCGTCTTGCACCTGTTCGTAGCTCAGCCCGACGCGACAGCGGATGACGCTCTGTGCGAATCGGTACTCGTACAAGGTGGCGTCGGTGCCCAGAACGCAGATCACCGAGAGGGCGAGGCGATCCACCCCCTCACGCAAAGAGCAGAGATCGGCGGAAAGGCGCTCGGGCAACATCGGCACCACAGCCCCGGGCAGGTAACAGCTGGTTCCGCGAGCGCGGGCCTCGTCATCGAGCGGCGAACCCGGGGTCACATAATGAGAGACGTCCGCGATATGGATGCCAACTTCGAAACGGCCATCGGGCAGCGCCGAAATGTGCAGGGCGTCATCATGGTCGCGGGCGTCGGCCGGATCGATCGTGAACACGAGTAGGTGGCGCAGATCGAGCCGGTGGGCACGCTCAGGCGCACCGGGCTCATGATGCGCGTCGGCTTGTGCCTGGGCTCGAGGCGGAAAATGCACGCGGAGCCGGAACTGAGAGGCCACCGCTGCGTCATCCCATTCGGGGCGGTCTTCCGCGCCCAGGACTTCGACCAGTTGTGCCGGTCCATCACCGAAAACCTCGGCGATGATGTAGTCCCC
>JBDSKE010000150.1:0-30795 GCA_039917105.1 Candidatus Eiseniibacteriota bacterium
TGGAGTTCGACCACATCGAGCCGGTCGCGCGTGAGGGCGAGACGACGGTGGAGAACCTGCGGCTGCGGTGCCGCGCGCACAACCAGTACGAGGCGGAGCGCGTGTTCGGCGCGGGATTCATGGAGCGGAAGCGCGAGGAGGCGCGCGAGCGGAAGCGCGGGGAGACACGCGCGGGGGACCGTGCAAGGGAGCAGCGCGCGGCGGGCGATGTCAGCATTGCGTCACATCAACTGGTTCCGGAACCAGTTGTCTCGCCCGTTCCTGAACAGGTCGCAGCCCAGGCCAACCCCCGCGCACGCCGAGACGAGGTGGTTCCGTACCTACGCGCACTCGGGTTCCGTGTGGACGAAGCGAAGCGGGGCGCTGCGATGTGCGATGCCATGCCTGATGCGTCGCTCGAGGCGCGAGTGCGGTTCGCGATCTCGGGGCTCGGGCGTGGACGGTTCGAACGGTGCACGCACGTGCCGAGCTCTGCTGGGTGATGCGGGCGGGCGGCGGGGCGTCCCTGAAGCGCCGCAGCCCCGAAGCCTCTCGGCCCAGGGGCTGCTTTGGTTCAGTGGCACATCACTGAGCTATCGCTTCGTCGAATCCGCCGGCGCGGCCTCGCCCTTCTTGAGTAAGTGCCGCTTCTCGCGTTCGATCTTCAGCACTTCGGCGTTGGTGACCTTGAACTCGACTCGTCGATTCTGGGCCTTGCCCAATTTGGTGGTGTTGGGCGCGATCGGCACCGTTGGGCCGTAGCCCATCACGGTGAACTTGGAAGCGTCGAGGGTTGGGTATTTCTGCAGCAGATAGTTCAACACCGACTTGGCGCGGGCCCCGGACAACTTCATGTTCATGTCCTTCTTGCCCGAGCTATCCGTGTGGCCACCAATCTCGAGCGTGAGATCCGGGTACTGCAACAGGATCGTCGCGACCTCATCGAGCACCGCGAAACTCTCGGGCTTGATGCTGGCCTTGTTCACGTCGAAGTTGATGTTGTGGAGACGGATCGTGCCGGTATCGAGCAGTTGCGTCTCCTTCTCGCTCACCTCGATCGGGCAACCGTTGGCATCCACCTTGAGCCCCACCGGCGTGTTCGGGCATTGGTCGATGCCGTCCGGCACACCATCGCCGTCCGTGTCGACCGGGCAGCCCTTGGCGTTCACGACCGAACCCTTCTTCGTGTTCTCGCATGCGTCGATTCCGTCGAACACGCCATCGCCGTCGCTATCGAGTGGGCAACCCTTGGCGTCCACCTTCGCGCCCTTGGGAGTATCGGCGCACTGGTCCAAGCCGTCACACACGCCGTCGCCGTCGGTATCGACCGTGCAACCAGTCTTGTCGACCGTGCATCCGCGCGGCGAGCCTTCACATTTGTCGATGCCGTCGAATACACCATCGCCGTCCGTGTCGACTGGGCAGCCTTTGGCATCCACCTTGGCGCCGATCGGAGTGTCACGACATTGGTCGAGCCAGTTGCGCACCCCGTCCAGGTCCTGATCCCTCGCCTTGCCCCCGAATACCCACGACAGGCCAGCACTCACCGCGATGTGATGACTGACCTCGCGTGCACTCGCCTCGCGGAACATGACGTCGCGCGCCTGAAGGCGCAGGTAGGACCGCGGGTTGCCGAACAGATTGACGAGCGCGCCCAGGCCGATGTTTGGTGCGCCCTTGCGCGCCATGAGCCCAAGGTCACTGGTGAACGAGCGCCCGTGGCCAAAGCCGGTCAATAGGAATGGAGTGAACTTCTCCGATGGGTCGCGCAGATTCCAACGCAGGTCGCCGGCGACGTATACCCACTGATGCTCTGGCGCACCCACAAGATCGCGTTTGGTGAGGGCACCCGTGTAAGAGCCTTCCAACGTGAGACCCGGCGACCAGCGCCATCCGAGCGCCCCCGTGTAGACCGGGCTGTCCTGGATGAAATCCCGCGCATCGAAGCTATTGAGACCTGCGCCGGCCCAGGCTTCGAAGGGACGCCCTCCGATCTGCGCGTGAACCGGTGCGGCCACGGCAAATGCCAGCACGGCGGAAACGAGCGAACGCTTCAACCTGGACATGCGGATGATTCCTCCTCGACCCGGTACAGGACAGCAACGACCACGGGATGAAGGGCACGCGCGAGGTCGAGGACCAGCGCGGACGCCCGGAGATGGACGGTGACTAATGGGATGGGACCGGGAAGTGTTAGCATCCGGCTCCCGGCTGGTCAACGGGCGGTGCCCGAGGCCCCCCGGGACAACCCGGAGACTTGCTCCCATGACCCCCGAAGAACGCCTTTCGCTCATCCAGCAATACAAGGCCGGCTACGACGAAGTGATGCTGGCGCTGGAGGGGTTTCCGGCCGATCGGCTCACCTCGCACCCGATCGCAGGCAAGTGGAGCGCGGCGCAGATCGTGCACCATCTGGCCGACAGCGAAGGCCAGAGTGCCACGCGTCTGCGCAAGCTGTTGACCGAGACGCATCCCGTCATCCAAGGCTACGACCAGGAACAGTGGGCCATCGCGCTGCATTATGAATCACGGCCGATCGCGCCAGCACTTGCGGCATTCCGGGCCGCTCGCGAGACCACGGCGCAACTGCTTGAAGTCATGAGCGACGCCGATTGGCGGAAGTTGGGTTGGCATACGGACAATGGCCCCTATCACGCGGAACACTGGCTGGAGATCTACGCGGCGCACGCGAGCGGACACGCCAAACAGATCCAACATCTGAAGGAAGCGCTCGCGCAGTGATCCTGCGCTGCCGTGACGTGCAGTTCGAACTGGGCCAGCGGACGATGATCATGGGAATCGTCAATGTCACCCCGGATTCGTTCTCGGATGGTGGGCGATTCCATACGCCCGAGGCTGCCATCGCGCACGCTGAACGTCTTCTGGGCGAGGGCGCCGACATCCTCGACCTGGGCGCCGAGAGCACGCGTCCCGGCGCGGCTCCCGTGGAAGCCGATGAGCAGTTGCGCCGCCTCACGCCGGTGCTCGAGGCGCTGCGCAACATGCCCGGCGCGGTGATCTCGGTGGACACCCAGCGCGCCGAGGTCGCAGCGAGAGCATTGGAACTGGGCGCCCACGCTATCAATGACATCTCGGCGCTGGGCGATGCCGACATGGCGCACGTGGTGGCCGAGCACGGCGCCGGGCTGCTGCTCATGCACATGCAGGGCACACCCGAAACCATGCAACAGAATCCGGTCTATGAGGACGTCGTGCGCGAGGTGGCCACATTCCTGGCGCAGCGCCGTGCGCTCGCCCAAGCGGCGGGCGTGGCCGATGAATGCATCGCGGTCGATCCGGGGCTGGGTTTCGGCAAGACGCTCGCCCACAACCTCACGCTACTCGCCTCCTTGGAAATGCTTGCGCCACTGCGGCGCCCCATTGTGGTGGGTGCCTCGCGAAAGGGTTTCCTGGGCGCGCTGACCAGTGACTCCCCGAGTCTCGACCGACTCGAGGCGAGCCTCGCCGCCGCCGTGCTTGCTGCATGGCAGGGCGCGAGCATCCTGCGCGTGCACGATGTGGCGGCCACCCGACGCGCGCTCACCGTCACCGATTCGACGCGCAGGCTCCGACCGACGCGCTGACGGCTCCACGGTCCATTCGTTCCGCGCTCGGCGATAGGAAGCCCGCAGGGCATCTGGTACTTTCGTTTCCGCATGACTCCCGTCCATCCTTTCTGGCTCCTCGACGTCCTCGACATCTTCCTGGTCGCAGCGCTCTTCTACCGGCTTCTCATCCTGGTGAAGGGCACTCGCTCCGCGCAGATGTTCGTGGGGTTGCTCGTCATCGCACTCATCGGCTTGGTCGCGAACTACTTCGACCTGCTGGCGGTGCGCTGGATCATGGACAGCCTTAAGACGGTTTGGCTGATCGTCTTCATCATCCTGTTCCAGCCTGAACTGCGACATGCGCTCGCGCAGTTCGGCCGCACGCGCTACTTCCGCTCGTTCCTGCGCGGTGAGAACTACGGCGTGCTGGGCGAGGTGATTCGCGCGGTCGAGAACCTGGCCGGCCGCCGCCACGGCGCGCTCATTGTGATGGAACGCAATGTGGGACTGCGGAACTTCGTCGAGACCGGCACACGCCTGGATGCCAAGGTCTCGGCCGAATTGTTGGTGACGCTGTTCAGCCCCGGCTCACCGTTGCACGACGGCGCCGTGATCCTGCGCGAGGATTCTCTCGTGGCCGCCTCCTGCATCCTGCCGCTGTCGGGCAATCCGCTCACCGCTGTCTCCCTGGGTACTCGCCATCGCGCCGCGCTTGGGTTGTCCGAGGAGACCGATGCCCCCGTCATCGTGGTGAGTGAACAAACCGGTTACATCTCGGTGGCCTATCGCGGCGTGCTCTACCAGCGCCTGGACGAAGGCGCATTGCGTTCGGAGTTGTCGCGCATCTTCCGCATCCGGCCGCAGGACGAGGTGGTGCCGATGCCGGTGGACTCAAGCGAGACCGGCGTGGACAGGCCCGCCGGGCACCGAAGCCACTGAACTCGACCGGCATGAGCACTTCGGACGAAGTCAGCACGCCCCGGGGCCCCCGGCGCATCTCGGGCAGCGTGCTCTACCGCTTGCACCAATGCGAGCGCCGATTGTGGCTCGACTCGCACCGACCCGAACTGGCCGCATCGCGCACGGCGCATGACGATGCAGTGCGGGAACGCGGCGTGCGACTCGAAGCTGATGTCGCCAGGGGTTTCGGCGACCTCGTCGAGCCGATGCAACGAGACGGCTTGCGGCTCGAGGACGCTGCCAGCGAGGCACTCGAACACCTCTGTGTCACGCGGCGACCCATGCAACAGCCAGTGCTGATGTCGGCAGACGGTCGGCGCGTGAGCACGCCCGACTTCGTCTACTGGGACGGTGACACGCTGGTGATCCATGAAGCCAAGCTCGTGCTGAGGCCCGAGCGGCGACCCGACATCGCGCTTCAGATGACGCACGCGGCAGCAATCGCGTACGAGCACACCGGAGCGCCGATCACACGACTCGTCGTCACCAACGGCAATCACGAGATCATCTCGATCACGCCGCTTTCGCCCGAAGCCTATGCGACTGCGATCGCGCGTGCCGAAGCGTTGGTGACCAACGCCCCCGAGCCGGACATCCTGCTGGCGCATTCGGTGTGCGAGCACTGCCCGTTCTACGCGCATTGTTGGGCGCAAGCTGAGCAAGAGGGTCGGATCGAGACTCTCAGCGAAGTCTGGCGCGCGCGCGGCGATGCTCTGCACGCGATGGGCATCCGCACCGTCGGCGAGTTGGCGGCGCTACGGCCGGAACATTTGCTGGACCCCGTGTTACGGAAGTCCGCCAACCGGATCCTTGCCGAGGCCCGCGCGCATCACACGCGGGCGGCCGTGTGGCTGCAGGCGCCACGGATGCCCACGCATCGTACCCCGGTATGGTTTGACCTCGAGGGCGAAGCCATGGGCGAGGCAGCCGACATCCCCATCTACCTATGGGGCCTCGCAGTCGAAGCGCCCGAAGGAGCGCAACAGGCCGAGACGATCCTTGCCGACCTGGAACCCGGCGGCGACCTGCGTGCCTGGGAGCGATTCGTGGCGCGCGCGATGCGAGTCATGGACGAGCACCCCGACGCCGTGTGGGTGCATTGGCACGACGCCGAGGTCATGTGGATCAAGCGTTACCTCAAGCGACACGGCGCTCCCGACCGTTTCGCGGCTCACATGCTCAAGCCGGGCACGATGTTCGACCTGCACCGCGCGGTCGACCAATCGCTGCGCCTGCCGGTGCGCGGCTATTCGGTCAAGAAGGTCGCGGGGTTCGTGGGTTTCGAATGGAGTAATCCAGAAGCGGGTTCGCAGTGGTCAGTCGAACGCTTCGAGCGGGCGCGGGCCACGACGGATACCGCCGAGCGAGAGCGGATCATGGCCGATCTGGCCCAGTACAACGCCGACGACCTGTGGGCGATGCGGGCGATCTGGCACTGGATGATGTCGCACGCGCCCAAGAGTTGAGCCTGCATCGTGATGCGAAACGGCTCGGCTGGGTTGACAGGGCGCACCCGGCTCCCTAATTTCCCTCGTCCGTTCGGCCCTTGGGCCGACCACCCTTCCGTTGGCGGTGTAGCTCAGCTGGTCAGAGCAGGGGAATCATAATCCCAAGGTCGTAGGTTCGAATCCTACCACCGCCACCATCTCCTCATGGTGCATCCCATGCGCCTTCGCCGGCTCGAGCCGGTCCTAAGGGCGGCCCTTCGGGGCCCTTGCCGCATTCACCGCGGCGATATGCTGCTGGCCGCGATCAGCGGCGGCGCGGACTCGACCGCGATGTTGGTCGCGCTCGCTTCACTTGCTCCCAGCCTTGGGATCGTCGTAGTGGCGGCGCACTTGGACCATGGGCTGCGCGGCAAAGCCTCGGCCGACGACTGCGCGCATGTGCAGGCGTTGTGCGAACGACTCGGCGTACGCTTGGTGTATTCGCGCACCGATTCGTCCGCGCGCATGGCCGCGCGCGGCTGGAGCGGCGAAGCTGGGTTGCGCCGGGTGCGCCGAGGTTTTCTCGCGCGTGCCGCGACCCATGTCGGGGCCGTGGCGATCTCGACGGCACACACTGCCGATGACCAACTCGAAACCATGCTCATGCGTCTCGCACGCGGCGCCGGCCTGACGGGTATGGGCGGTATGCGGCCCAGACACGGGCGCTGGATCAAGCCCATGCTCGCGATCACCCGCGAGGCGCTGCGACGCGATCTCGAATCCGTGCAGATTGCCTGGCGCGAGGACGCGAGCAATGCCACGCGGGCGTATCTGCGCAATCGCATCCGCCTCGATGTGGTGCCTGCCCTGCTCGCGGCGCTCGAACCCACCGCTTCGGCCGCCATGCATCGCAGCCGGGGCGAGGCACTGGCCTTGGCGGGCGAGCGGGCGGCGGCGCAACTGCGCGAGGCTCGCACCGCGCTCGCCCGGGAGGCCGCCGCGGCGCTGCAGCGGTCCCGAATGGGCTGCGTAGGGCTCTCGCTTGAAGCGGGTACCCTCGCCGCCCACCCAGCCGCGGTCCAGCGCCTTGCCCTGGCGCGCCTGTGGCGCGAGACCGGGGTCCAAGAGCGCCTTACCGAGCGCCATGTTTCCGCCCTGCTCCGGCTGGTCTGCACGGGCGGGACACGGAGCGAGGTGCTACTGCCACAAGGGTATCGGGCGGTTCGTCAAGACAAGGTGTTGTTGTTGAGGCTTCAATCGGCAGGCGAAGGCCCTCATCCCACCCCGGGCAGGCTGCGCACCCCTGCCTCGGAATCCCTGAAAGTACACGATTGAACGACCGATGCTAGACTGCGGGCAGCGGGCATCCCGAGCCTGCAGCCCATTGCCATCGGTGCGCCACCGTGCGTCAGCGATGGCCCCATGTGGGAGCACCAGCCCGACCGGGGGGCGACCCCCGAGTCTCGAGTGGAGTGTCATGACCGAGCAGCGCCCCGCCGTGCACGCTGAGCCCGACATCCGCGTCATGTTCTCGCCCGAGCAGATCGCGGCGCGAGTTCGCGAGCTGGGCCTGCAATTGGCCCAGGACTACGAAGGCACGCGCCCGTTGTTCGTGGCCGTGCTCAAGGGCGCTTGCATGTTCCAGTGCGACCTCGCGCGCGCCACCCCGATCGATCTTGAGCTGGACTTCCTCGCGGTCGCCTCCTACGGGCATGGTACTTCGTCCAGCGGGAAAGTGGAGCTCATCATGGACTTGCGCTCGGATATCCGGGGCCGGCACGTCGTACTTTGTGAAGGAGTCGTGGATTCCGGCCTTTCGGTCAGTTTCATCCTCGATCTCCTGAAATCCCGTGGCGCGGCGAGCATCAAAGTAGCAACGCTTCTGGACAAGGCCCCCTGTCGGAAAATCCCGGTCCCGGTGGACTACAAGGGTTGGACGATCGGCTCCGAGTTCGTGATTGGATACGGGATGGATGCGGGTGAGCGTTATCGGAACCTGCCCTTCGTGGGCGTGGTCGAGGAGGCTTGAGAATCGTGCAGATCTTCCGCAAAGACGGTGACGACGGCGGACGCCGCGATGAGACGCGCAAGAGTTCGCGCGGGCCCGGGGGCCGTGGCGGCCCACCGGTGGCATCGCCGGCAGGAAAACCGTTCCGCACCATGGCATTCTGGGTGTTGATCGTATTGCTCGCCCTGTTCGCGTACCGCATGTACTCGGGCAGCATGATGACCACGCCTCGCGTGGAGATCTCCTATACGAGATTCCAATCCGAGGTCGAGAAGGGCAACATCGACGCGATCACGTTCATCGAGGAAACACGCAGCGTCGTGGGCGAGCTCAAGACCGAGGCGGTTGAACGGGTGGCCGGGCGTGATGTGCCTTTCAAGCAGTTCAAGACCAATTTCCTCGGCGACGGGGCGACGCTGCCCGAAAAGGTGCATGCCACGAATCCTGCCGCCGCGATCAAGGTGCAGGCGGTCGGAATCAATTGGATGAACGTGCTGTTCACCTGGTTGCCACTGATACTGTTCCTGGTCGCTTGGATGTTCGTGCTGCGCCAGATGCAGGGCGGTGGCTCGGCGGCCATGCGATTCGGCAAGAGCAAGGCGCGCGTGCTCATGGAATCGCAGACCAAGATCACATTCAAGGACGTCGCTGGGTGCGATGAGGCCAAGCAGGAACTGCAGGAGATCATCGAGTTCCTGAAAGAACCGCAGAAGTTCCAGCGCCTGGGAGGCAGGATTCCCAAAGGCGCACTGCTGCTTGGACCTCCGGGCTCCGGCAAGACGCTGCTCGCCAAGGCCGTCGCAGGCGAGGCGGGCGTCCCGTTCTTCAGCATGTCGGGCTCCGACTTCGTCGAGATGTTCGTGGGTGTGGGCGCCTCGCGTGTGCGCGACCTGTTCGAGCAGGGCAAGCGCAACGCCCCGTGCATCATCTTCATCGACGAGATCGACGCCGTCGGGCGTCATCGCGGCGCAGGTCTGGGCGGCGGGCACGATGAGCGCGAGCAGACACTCAACCAACTGCTCGTCGAGATGGACGGCTTCGAGTCCAACGAAGGCGTCATCATGATCGCGGCCACCAACCGTCCCGATGTCCTCGATCCCGCACTCATGCGTCCGGGCCGCTTCGACCGTCAGGTCGTCGTGGACTGGCCGGACGTGCGCGGCCGCGAGGGCATCCTCAAGGTCCACACGCGCAAGATTCCGCTGGCCGAGGACGTGGATCTCAAGGCGATCGCGCGCAGCACACCTGGGATGTCGGGCGCTGAGTTGGCGAACATTGCGAACGAAGCGGCACTGCTCGCTGCGCGGCGCAATCACAAGAAGGTGACCGACCGCGATTTCGAGGATGCCAAGGACAAGGTGATGATGGGTGCCGAACGTCGCAGCCTCGTGATGACCGAGGAAGAGCGCCGGACCACGGCGTACCACGAGGCTGGCCATGCGCTGGTCGCCTGGTTGGTGCCAGGCTCCGATCCAGTCACCAAGATCACCATCATCCCGCGCGGCCGAGCCTTGGGCGTGACGTTCTATACACCCACCGAGGAGCGCCACAATCACAGCAAGAAGCAACTCGAGGACCGCCTCTGCCACGCCATGGGCGGGCGGGCCGCCGAGAAATTGATCTTCGACCATTACACGACCGGCGCATCGAGCGACCTGGAGCAGGCCACGAATCTGGCCCGCAACATGGTCACGCGTTTCGGCATGAGTGAAAAGCTGGGCCCACTCACCTTCGGCCGCAAGGAGGAGATGGTCTTCCTGGGCAAGGAGATCTCGAGCTCCAAGGACTACAGCGAGCAGACCGCCGTGCTGATCGACGAAGAGGTGCGCGCCGTCATTGAACGCGCCAACCAGAAGGCGATCTCGCTGCTGAAGGACAACCAGGACAAGTTGCACGTGTTGGCCAATACGCTGCTCGAACGCGAGACGATTGACGGCGACGAGATGGATCGAGTGTTGCGGGGTGAGAAACTCGAGCCCCAGGTGAAGATCGATCTGGATCCGAAGCCGCCGACGGCGAGCGCTCCGCTGACGCGGCCGGATGAGGAGGGGGGGCAGATTGACGCGTTCGGCCACCCCTCGCCCCGTCCAGCCTGATCACGGCAAAGGGAGTCTTTGCCGTGGCCTTGCAACTTTTCAGGGGCTTCAGACGTGTTACCTAGTGTCCCTTGTGAGCGAGGAGACACGCGCAGTACATGAGAAGCGCGGTGACCCCGGCAGGGTCGCCGCGCTTCTTGTTGTCGGCCGAAGGCCGAGTGATCCCTCGATCAGTGCGGGCCCTCGGTGAGCACCCGCTCGATCCGCCGGTCGGGAATCAACCAGACAAGCGCCACCAGCACGTACAGCGCCCCCGCCAGCCAAGGCAGGACGAACGCGCATGGGATGGCGGCCACATAGCAGACGAGCGAGAGGATGCCCTTGCGGTCATCGCCGATCGCCTGAGCCAACAACGAATGCGCTCCGTCGGTGGCCAAGATGGCCCTGGAGAGCATCGTGTAAGCGATTGCCGACATGAGCAGCACTCCTCCATAGAGCGCGATCGGCACCGGAGCGAAATGGTTCTCGCCCATCCAACCGGTGGAGAACGGCATGAGTGAGAGCCAGAACAACAGGTGGAGGTTGGCCCACAAGACCTTGCCGCTCACGCGTTGGGCCACGTGCAACAGGTGGTGGTGGTTGTTCCAATAGATCCCGATGTTCACGAAACTCAGGACATAGCTGAGAAACACCCACACCAGCGGCCGCAGCGCGGCGAGGTCGCTGCCATGTGGGACCTTCAACTCGAGCACCATGATCGTGATGATGACGGCGATGACGCCGTCGCTGAATGCTTCGAGTCGACCGGTGGTCATCGGACCTCGCGTGGGGTCAATCCAGGTTCGGGTGCCGAATCCAGGCTTCGGGGTTCACATCAGGATTCTGCACCAGGGTGTCGCGCGCCCGCGCGGCGAGCACAGGTCCATGGATGGCCACGAGCGCCGCCTCTGCCCGCGCAGAATCGAAGCAGTGCAACACCGGCAACCACTGCACCAACAACGTCTCCCCACGCACATTGCGCTTCGCCCCGTGCAGTGGCGCGGCACAAGCCTGCTCGAAGCGCTCGTACGCCTGCCAGAATAATTCGCGGGGCGCAGTGATCAGCGCGCCGAGCATGAAGTCGAGCGCGTCGGCGCGACGAACGGGGCTGCGCTCGGTGTCGCTGATGCCGAGCAGACGCGCGACCTCGTCCGTGAGATCTTCCGAGCCATCCTTCTTGCAGAGCACCTTGAGCGGCCAGGCCGAGGCCACCACAACGCGGCTCGGCGGACCAATCTCCCAGCCGGCTTGGAACGACTCGGTGATCGCGGTGGCCCGCATGGCCGCACTTTCACAGCGATACCCCACGAACGCGAGCGCCTGGCAACGGAACCAGTGATCCTCGATATCACGCGCCAGCCGCAGCGCCTCCTCGGGATCCGAAAGCGCAAGCCGCTTGGCGCGATGGCGATCGCGCGTGTGCTGAGGAGCCGGTGGCGTCATGGATGCCTAGGGCGTTGAGGACCGCCGAGCATATCCCCTGGTGGGTCGATCAAACCGCGAACTTGAACAACATCACATCGCCATCCGCCACGACATACTCCTTGCCTTCCATGCGATACACACCTTTGGCCCGGGCCGCGGCGACCGAACCGCACTCAATGAGGTCCTTGTACGCCACGGTCTCGGCCTTGATGAACCCGCGCTCGAAGTCGGAGTGGATCACCCCGGCGGCCTGCGGCGCCGTATCGCCATGGTGGATCGTCCACGCCCGGACTTCCTTCTCGCCCGCGGTGAAATAGGTCTGCAGCCCGAGCAGGTGGTAGGTGGAACGGATCAAGGCGCCCATGCCGCTCTCCTGCACGCCCAATTCCTGCAGGAACGCCATCGCCTCATCGGGCGCAAGATCCACAAGGTCGCTTTCGATCTGGGCGCTGATCACCACCGCTTCACACGCCAAGTGCGTTTTCACATACTCCCGCACCTTGAGCACATAGGGATTCGAATCTGCGGTCGCCAGGTCCGCCTCCCGGACATTGCATGCGAAGATCGTGCGCTTGTCGGTGAGCAGGAAAAACGGCATCGCGAGCACACGTTCCTCGGGAGTCAGCTCGGCCATCAGGGCCGGCTTTCCCACAGCGAGAACTGCTTCGATCTTGGCGAGCACGGCCTCGTCGGCCGCGGCGGCCTTGTCTCCCCGCTTCACGTCCTTGGCCAGGCGCTCGCGTCGCTTCTGTACAGTCTCCAAGTCGGCCAGCATGAGCTCGGTGTTGACCACGTCGATGTCGCGCACTGGATCCACATCACCCGAGACGTGATGGATGTCGGCGTCCTCGAAGCATCGCACCACTTGGACAATGGCATCGACCTCACGGATATGCATGAGGAACTTGTTGCCCAGCCCCTCGCCCTGACTGGCACCCTTGACGAGTCCGGCGATGTCCACGAACTCGATCGCGGCCGGGATCACCACGTTGGTCTTGGCGATCTTCTGGAGTTCGAACAACCGGGCATCCGGCACCGTGACGATGCCGACGTTGGGATCGATGGTGCAGAAGGGGTAGTTCGCCGCTTCGGCTTTGCGCGTGCGCGTGACTGCGTTGAACAGTGTGGATTTGCCCACATTGGGCAGACCGACGATTCCGGCTCGGAGCATGGGGGTGCAGACCTCATGATTGGGTATCGCGGGCGCGCGCAGAAGCGCTGGAGCCCGGCGGGGGTGGTGCGAATCCAAGAGTATAGCGGAGCCCGCCGTCCCCCGCGATACCGCCCGGTTCCCCCTCAGCGGGCGTCGCGGTCGTGGACATACCGCACGTAGAAATCCTCCAACTGTTCGCGCGCCCACGGGGTCTTGCGCAAGAACTTGAGCGCAGAGGGGATGCTGGGCTCGATCAAGAAGCAATTGATCTTGAGATCGCGCCCCAGCCCCTCCCAACCGTACTTCTCGACCATGATCTTCAGCAGGGCTTCGAGCGTGATGCCGTGCAAGGGATTGTTCGGTTGGCGGTGGGTCATCGAGTCTTCCTTCCCGCGGACCCGGACGATGCCGAGGGCGCGGCCACTTCCACGGCAGGCCGCAGCCCCGTGCGGCGCGCCATGCGCCCGGGCCACCGCCTCAGCGTACGCCACATGTGGCGGCCCAAGAATCGAACGAGGGTGGAATGCAGGGCGAGTTTCTCTGACACGGGGATGGGCGCTGCGCGCACCGAAACCATGGCCGAGATGGTCACCTCGGTCCATGCCCTCAGGGAGAAGTTCCAACTGCGCGAAAGGCTCCGCGGCTGGTAGATCTTGGTGCAGAGTTGTTCGGGAATGCGCACGAACTCACCCAACAGACTCATGTGCAATAGCCACGGCCAGTCGGCCGAGAACTCGCCCGCTCCATGCGCGCGCAGGCCTCCGATGGCGCGGGCTGCGCCAGCGCGGAACACCCCGCGGTTGGGAATCCACCATGAACCTCGTTGAAGAGCCACCCAGCGTGCGCGGGTCAGACGATCGGTCACACCATCAAGGCGCGTGTAGGCCTTGGATTCGCGGTGTCCGTCCTGCTCCACAAGCGCGATGTCCGAAAAAGCCAGGATCGCGCGCGGGTTCGACTCGAGTGCTGTCACGCAGCGGTCGATGTATCCGGGCTCGAGCAGGTCGTCTTGGAATGCGAACAGCAGATAGTCCCCCTGCGCCGCCTGCAACAAAGCATTCACATTGCCGACCCAACCCAGATTACGGGGCTGACGGATGAGACGGAATCGCGCATCGCGAGCAACATATGCCTCGCATCGCAATGCGGTCCCATCCGGCGAGGCATCGTCCGAGATCAGAATCTCAAGATTCGCGCAGCGTTGCGCCGCGAGGGCATCGAGGGTGGCGTCGATGAAGCTTGCGGCGCTCCACGTGGGCACGAGGGCAACCACGCGTGGCGCGCGAGGATCGGCGCTCAACCGGTCCTGCTCGTGGCCCGACGCACCTCCTCGACGCGATCAGCCGCCAAGAGCGCGAACATCGGCGCGGTGGTGAGCTTGCCCGGGTCGACTGAATGGTAGCCGCCCTGTGAGGTCACTCCAACGTGCGAACGATCGTGCAACGCGCTCGCGGCATCATCGACATCGCTGCGACCGATGGCCACGATCGCGCCCGCATCCACCAACAGTGGTTCGCACTCACCGATTCCAGGATACCAGGCATCGATCGCCCGAAGGACTTCGTGCGCAATTTCGCGCGCCAGCGGAGCGTGAACCTCGCCCCGGCACGCAGCCTCCCACTCGGACGGTGGATGGATATCGTGCGTCCAACCGCGCAGGCCCGAGGGATACCAGGACAGATAAGCGGTTCCGTCCGGCCGCACAACGACATCGCCATAGGGGCCCAGCACCATGGTCACCGAGGGTGCCCCGCGCAGGCGATCCGGAAGTCGAGCGATGACGCGGTACTTGAGTCGGTACAGCAGATCCCCCGAAGGCGGGATCCCCATCTGCTGGTCGAATCGGAGGCGCTGTTCCCACATGGCGTTCACCACCTGTCGAGCACGGACGCGCCATGGACCCTGCGCGCCATCGCCTTCCACTCGGATGTGCCCATCCTGCTCGCTGATGGCTCGCACTCTGTGGGAAGGCAGGAACGTGATGGCGGCGCGCCCGAGCACCGCTTCTCGCATGGCCGCTGCCATGACCCCGGTGTCGATCGCGCGCTCGACCGTCTGGAATCCGGCGATGAATCGCGCGGGATCGAAGTGCGTCGCGAGGCGTTCGGACGAAAGCGGCCGTGCCAGGTGAGTGGGGCGTTCCCCAAGGTAGTCGAGCTCGGGATGTTCTTGCAGTAGCACTCGGCACCGCTCCGACACAGCCTCGTAGTGTCGCCCCAGCGACTCGGGGGCGAGCACCGAATCCTCGGCGACCAGGTAGCGGAATGGGGTCGAAAGCGAGAGCCATGCCCGGTCGCCCTGCATCCAACGAGTCAGGATGCTGCGAAATCGCAACGCACCCTCGAGTTGCAGCTGCGCGGTCGCCATGGTGCGATCGTTGGCATAGATGATACCCAGATGGATCTTGCCCTCGTTGCGCAGGCTGGCGCGGTTCAGGGGCATCGCATCCTGTTCGATCAGCGTCGTCGACACCCCACGCCCGGCCAACTCGAGCGCGATACCGCAACCCTGCAGGCCGGCACCGAGCACCAACACATCGGCCTCGCGGTCGTGGGTGTGGATGTGGGTGTGGGTGCGGATCAAGCGTGGCTCCCGGGTGAGGACCTCGCGATCAGCCATTCGCACGGGATGAAGCGCGCGCCCTGTTCCGCCTCGAGTGCCTTCAGGCGCTGCACCACATGCGGTAACCCAATAGTGTCGGCGTAGCGCAAGGGTCCTCCGCGGAAGGGCGGAAAGCCCGCGCCGAAGACCAAGGCGAGATCGACGTGGCCCGCCTCGGTGACAATGCGCTCTTCCACACAGCGTGCGCTCTCATTGATCATGGCCAACACCATGCGCTCGGCAAGCAGGTCGGAGCTTCTGGCCCTGCGCTCGGCCTGCAACCCGAGGAGGCCACGGACCGAGGCATCGAGCGTGCGCCGACGCCCCTGATGCACATAGAAGCCGCGCCCGTTCTTGCGCCCGAGCCGGCCCGACTCCACCAACTTCACGAGCATCTGGGATTCGGCCATGCGCGTGGGGAACGCGTGCGTGAGCACGGCACCCACTTTGTGCGCCACATCAAGTCCCACCTCGTCCACGACCTCGAACGGGCCCATCGGCATGCCGAAGCGCTTCATGGCCATATCAATCTCGGCCACGCCGTAGCCTTCTTCCAGCAGATGCATGGCCTCGCGCAGGTAGGGCATGAGCACGCGGTTCACCACGAAGCCGGGTGAATCCTTCACCACCACCGGCGTCTTGCCCAAGCGTCGGGCGAAGGCGACCGCGGTGACCAACGCGGCGTCGGACGTGCGTGCACCGCGCACCACCTCCAGCAGGGGCATCTTGTGCACCGGGTTGAAGAAATGGAATCCCACGAAACGCTCGGGGTGCTTCAGACCCTCGCCCAGCGCATCGACTGAAAGTGAGGAGGTATTGGTCGCAATCACCGCATCGGGGCGCAGACGCACCTCGAGCTCGGCGAACACACGGCGCTTGATGTCAAGATCCTCGATGACCGCCTCGATGGCGAAGTCGGCCAAGTGGACTCCGGTCAGTTCGAGCGTCGGACTCACAAAGGCCATCTGGGCATCCTTCTCCCGCGCCTTCATGCGCTTCTTGCGCCCGCGCTCGTCGACGACCGAGCGGATCGTCTGCAGCCCCTTTTGAAGCGCCTCGGGCTTCAAGTCACGCAGTCGGACCGCAACGCCGAACCGACTTGCCAGCTCGGCGATTCCCCCACCCATCACACCAGCACCTGCGAGTGCAAGCCTCTGGACTCGCACGGGCCGGATCGAAGGATCATTCCCAACGGGCGCCTTCTTCGCGGCCTCGCTCAAGCTGAAGATTCGCACCAGGTTCTTGCATACCGTCCCTGCCACGAGTGGCGAGACCGTGTCGCACTCCAGTGCGAGCGCGATCTCGCGCGTCTGGCCCACACACCGCTCGAGTACTTCGATCGCTGCAAGCGGCGCCGGATAGTGTCCACCCGTTCGGGCGAGCACGCTCTTGCGGGCCTGCGAGAACAGGATGCGTCGTCCGAGCGGATTCCCCTCCAACAACCACGCGAACAGCCCTGCCGGTGTGTGATGGTCGCGGCGTTCGCCCTCGGGGCGCTTGGCCAGCAGGGCGATGCGCTCATGTGCTGACTTCATCAACCAGGTTGCGGGGACGGCGCGTGCCACCAGGCCCATCTTCTCGGCGCGTCTCGCGTCGAGGGATCGGCCCGAGAGGATCAGGTCGAGCGCGGCGGCATAGCCCACTACACCCGGCAAGCGCGTCGTGCCCCCGAAACCCGGAAATATCCCCAGCATCACTTCAGGAAGTCCGATCTGGGTGCGCGACTCATCGGAAGCAACACGTGAGTCGCAGGCCAGCGCCAGCTCCGTGCCGCCGCCCAGACACACCCCATCGATCGCGGCGACCGTGGGCACGCCCATATTCTCGAGGCGGAGGAACACTGCGTGGGCTCGCTGGATGAGCCGGCGCACCTCCTCGGAATCTGTGATCGCACCGATCGCCTCGATGTCGGCGCCCGCGATGAAGGAACCTTCCTTGCCACTGCACAGCACCACGCCCGCCAGATCCTGGCGACCCTCGAGTTCGGTGAGCGCCTGTTCCAGCGAATCGAGCGCGGCCGCGTCGAGCACGTTGAGTTTGCGCCCCGGATGGGACATCACCAGGTGGACGACTCCCGGATCCTCGCCCGCCTCCACGCGAAAGACCGTCATGGCCGTTCCAACACGAACGCCGCGCCCTGACCGCCGCCGACGCACAGCGCGGCGAGCCCCAATTTGAGGTTCCGGCGTCGCATCTCGTGCAGCAGGGTCAGTAACAGTCGAGCGCCGCTGCAGCCGACCGGGTGACCCAGCGCGATGGCGCCGCCGTTCACGTTGAGGATCGAATCGGGGAACTCACCCAATGCACGCTCACGACCCAACTCGGACTTTGCGAACGCTTCGCTCTTGGCGGCGGCCTGACAGGCCAGCACCTGCGCGGCAAAGGCCTCGTTGATCTCGAGCAACTCCATGTCGGCCAGCGTGAGTCCTGCCTTCTCGAGCGCCCTCGCCGCGGCGAACACGGGCCCCAGTCCCATGCGCGAGGGTGCCAGCCCGGCGAATGCGAAACTGCGGATACGTCCCAGCGGGGCAGCGTTCCAGGATGTAGCCTGCGCTTCATTCCCGATCAACAGCGCCACTGCGCCATCCGTCACCTGACAGCTGTTTCCCACGGTGACGGTGCCATTACGCCGATCGAAGTAGGGCCTGAGCTTGGCGAGCGCTTCGATCGTCTGGCCCTCGCGCGGACCCACGTCTTCGCGGATTGGCTCATAGCGGGGCGGCGCGAATATGGGCACGATCTCCTCGCGCAGCCTCTCTCGCGCGGCGAGCGCCCGCAGATGACTCTGCAGTGCGAAGGCATCCTGCTGTTCGCGCGTGATTCGGAACTCGCGCGACAGCACTTCGGCCGTCTGACCCATGTTGAGGCCGCAGACCAGGTCCGTGAGACCCTCGGCGATCGCGATGCGTGGCGTGAGCATGGCGGGCCGGAAGCGAGCGAGCGCGCCGAGCTTGAGCCAGGGCGATTTGGCCGCCATCAGACCCTGCAGCCATTCTGCGTACTCGAAGCTGTACTGCAGCGGGATCTGGCTCATGGATTCCATGCCGCCCGCCAACACCAGTTGCGCATCCCCCGAAGCAATGCGATACGCGGCGCTCGCCACGGCCTCCATGCCCGAGGCGCAATTGCGATGGACGGTGAACGCCGGGACTTGTTCAGGGACGCCGGAACGCAGCGCGACGATGCGGGTGGAGTTCGCGGCCTCGGCCGGCATGGCGCAGTGACCGAAGATCACCTCGTCGAGTCTCGAGGGATCGAGTTCGGCGCGCGCGAGCACTTCGGTGGCTGCGACCCGACCCAGCTCATACGAGGGGGTGCGCTTGAGCGGCCCGCCCGCCTTTACGAAGGGCGTTCGCACACCACCCAGGATCCAGCAGGTCGGGGACATGGCGCTCACCTTGGCAGCTTCGCCAGTAATTCCTTGGCCTCGGACTGGTAGCGTGCATCGAGCGCACTGCGGATAGGCGGCAGGCTCGCCGCCATCTCGAGTTCGCGGCGGGCGTCACTCGGCCGTTTCAGGGCCCGGAGCAAGCGACCGTACTCGAGGCGATGATCCACCTCCTCGGGCTCGAGCTGAATGGCCTTTTGGAACGCACGTTCGGCCTGCTCGAGCGATGCCCCCTTGGGCACCCCGCCCGGGACTGCTTTCGCAGCCATGCGCTCCATGGCATTCAGGTTCGCAAGCTTCACATTCCAAATGGCCAACACGTGCCACGCACGGCCGATACTGGGATCGAGCTGCAGCGCTTGGTCGGTCTCGGATCTGATTTCGCGCGATAGCGCCAGCCGGGTCTTGGCACCCTCGCACCTGGCTTGGCACCCCAGCGCCACGGCCAGTCCGATATGGCCACCTGCCGAGTCGGGCGCTGCCTTGACCGCGGCGCGAGCATGCTCGACCGCCGCCGACCAGGTGCGCCGCTGCTCGTCGCCTTTTTGAAGCTCGCCCAACTCGGATTCGGAGCGGGACAGTCGCGAGAGTGCACGATAGGATCCGGGCGCCGACTGGAGGGCACCGACATAGGCTGCCCGCGCCTGGGCGAGATGGCCCGAAGCGTAGTGGCGGTCGCCCTGGGCCATCCCCTGCCCGGCACCATTGGCCAAAGCGGGAGAAGTGGCAAGGCAGAGCACCAACACCTGGAAGCGGATGGGTTTCGGGAGGAGGCGGCGCGCGATCGCCCTGCGGAAGTTCGGCATGACGAGTCCCTCCCTGTGTGATGCTCCATGCGCCAGCGCTTTGGTCACCTTGCGCCCGCGTCTTCGCCATTGTCAACCAAATGAACATGCGTGTGTTCTGGCCTTGGCGGGTCCTTCGCTGCATTGTGCAACCTCAGGGACTGTTGCGACTCCGACCCGAAAGGGAGCCATGGCCAGTACATTGATCCGCATCTTCCTCGACAGCGTCGAAAAGCGCGACAAACCCGCGTTGTTCATGCGGAAGTCGGCGGCGGGGTGGGAATCGATTCCCTCGCGCAAGGCGCGCGCCGATGTCGAGCATCTTGCGCATGGACTGGCGGCGCTCGGGGTGGCCCGAGGGGACCGCGTGGCGCTCATCTCGGAAAACCGCTACGAATGGGTACTCAGCGACCTTGCGATCCTCTCGCTCGGCGCGGTGACGGTGCCGATCTACCCCACGCTCACAGCACAGCAATGTCGATACATCCTGCAGAACAGCGAAGCCAAGCTGGCAATCGTCTCCACATTTGCCCAGTTCGATAAGATCGCGACCGGCGAGCAAGGGTTGGCTACGCCGCTGGTCGTGATGGACCCGGCGCCCCCGCCAGGAACGCGTGGCCAGGCATTCAGTGAGTTGCTTGCCGATGGAGCCACTCGTGCCGCTGCCTCACCCCGCGCCTTCCGCGAATGGGTCGAGCAGGTGCAACCCGAGGCGATGGCCACGATCATCTACACCTCGGGCACAACAGGCGAGCCCAAGGGCGCCGTCTTATCACACAACAATATCGCCTCCAATGTCGCGGCATGTCTCAAGGTGGTGCAGGTTGGCTCGAACGACCGCTGCCTGTCGTTCTTGCCGTTGTGCCACATCTTCGAGCGCATGGCAGGGCTGTATGTCATGTTCCAAGCGGGCGCCACGATCGCGTTCGCCGAGAGCATCCTCACCGTCGCCCCGGACGCAGTAGAGGTGCGGCCCACCATCCTCACGGGGGTGCCACGCTTCTACGAGAAAGTGCATGCCCGCGTGATGGCGAACGGATTGGCGCAGCCTTGGATTCAGAAGCGCATCTTCGTCTGGGGCCTGGGGGTTGGGGCGGCGGCGGCGCGGTTGCGATTCGAGGGGCGGCAGCCCAGCGGCCTGTTCGCGTTTCAGGCTCGCATCGCAGACAAGTTGGTCGGTGCCAAAGTGCGCGCACGCGTGGGCGGGCGAGTCCGATTCTGCATCTCGGGCGGCGCCCCGCTGGGGCCGAAGATCATGGAGTTCTTCTTCGCGGTAGGCATCCCGGTGATCGAGGGGTATGGCCTGACCGAAACGTCCCCCGTGATATGCCTCAACATCCCGGGCCGCGAGCGTCCGGGTTCGGTGGGTCCGCCGGTGCCGGGAGTCGAGGTGAGGATCGGCGACCAGGGCGAGATCCTCACGCGCGGCCCGCATGTGATGCTCGGCTACTTCCGCAATGAGGAAGCAACGCGCATCGCGCTCGAGGGCGGTTGGTTCCACACGGGCGACGTCGGCCACTTGGACCCGGATGGATTCCTGCACATCACCGATCGACTCAAGGACCTGCTCGTGACGGCAGGCGGCAAGAAGGTGGCGCCGCAACCGCTGGAGAGTCGGCTCAAGACTTCTCCGTGGATCAGCGAAGCCGTCATGCTCGGGGATCAGAAGCCTTATTGCGTGGCGTTACTGATCCCCGACTTCCTCCACCTCGAGGCGGAGGCCAAGGCGCGAGGCTGGCCGCAGGAATCGCGTGCCGCTCTGCTGCGCCATCCCGAAGTGCGCGACCTGTATCAGGCCGAGCTCGACAAGCTGAACGCAGACCTGGCGGGCTTCGAGACCATCAAGAAGTTCGAGTTGCTTGATCGGGATCTGAGCCCTGAGGCCGGAGAGCTGACGCCGACCCTGAAAGTCCGGCGGCGGGTCATCATGCAACGATTCGCCGACCTGATCGAATCCATGTATCGCTCCCCTGGAGCCTGAATCACGACGACGGTGTGGGCAGCAGCTTCATGAGTTGTTTGAACCAATCCGACAACCGGTCGAAATACCCGGGGGTCAACTCGAGGTCGTTGTGCCCCCCCTCGGGCAGGATCCACCGGTCGATTCGCGACAAGCTGCGGCGCGCGAGCTCCTGCGTCACATTCGCAGGAGTGATCGTATCCTTCTTGGCGATCACCACGAACAGCGGAACCTGCAGCATAGGCACTGTCGAGACGGGCTCATCGGAACCCAGCACCAACCTGCGATGGCGCTGTTGCACTCCCGGCAGTTGCGAAGTGCCATTGAAATAGCTGACCTCCTGCGCCGTGCGGAACAGGCCTTCGACAGCGAGCGCATCGAGCAGACGCCGATCACGGTTCGCCACGGCAAGCGCCACCGGCCCGCCCAGGTCCTGCCCCCAGGCGAACACGAACCGCCCCGGAGCGCGGGTGCGCGAGTATTGGAAAGCGCCCTCGGCATCGTCCACCCAACGCGAGGCGAACACCACGTTCTGTATCGAATCCACCGTGCCGGCGCTGCCGGGGCCGAAATCGCGGTAGTCGAACGTCAACACGGTGAAGCCCCTTGAGGCGAACTCACGCACCGAGGGAAGCAGATCGGCCATCGTGCCGTGTCCGCGACTGCACATGACCAGAACAGGCGAACCTGCCGCACCTTCGAACCACCAACCGGAGATCGGCAGGCTGTCGCGCGAAGCGACGATGCGCACTTCCTCGAACGCCAGGCCGGTCTGGGCTGGTTGCATCGCATGACGAACGGACGGCATCACCGCGTATGCGGGAGACGCGGCGACGGCCGCCAGGAGCATCAGGAGAAATGCGCGGAAGGTCACGCGACTCCGAGCCGGTCCCACAATTCCTCTCGGATCAGCGACGGCGGGATGGACCCGCTGGCCAATAACGCCGCATGGAAGTCGTGCAGGTTGAACCGGGGTCCGAGCCGCTTCTTGGCTTCGTCGCGCAACTCCAGGATGGCAAGTTTACCCATGAGATAGCTCATGGGCGTCGTCGGGGTCATGGCGTAACGCTTCACTTCGCCCTCGGCGTTCACGCGCTCGAGCAGCGCTTCCTCCATGAGATAGGCGACCGCCTCTTCGAAAGTCATGCGACCACTGTGAAGGGCCGCGTCGATGACGACGCGGCAGGAGCGCCACAACAGATCGCGCAACTGGAACAGGCGCGTGAGTGGATCCTGGGTGAAGAAGCCCTGTTCCCACATGAGATCCTCGCAGTAGAGAGCCCAGCCCTCCATGAACAGCTCGCTGCTGGTGATCCTGCGCAAGCGGGTGGCCGCTCGATTCGCGTGGCACAACTGCAGATGGTGGCCCGGGTATGCCTCGTGCAGGGACACGACCGGGAGACTGGGCGCACAGTGCTCGGAAAGCTGTTGGGCTTGCACGTCCTTGCTTCGCCGCAAGTCGATCGGCGTGACGTAGAAGATGCCGGTCTGATCGGCATCGAATGGCGCCGGGGCTTGGTACATGGCGTAGGGCGTGGTGGTGCGTTCGAACACCGGGGTGTCGACCACCTCGAGCTTCTCTCCCGGAGGCAGCGGCGCCAGCTTGCGCTCGATGACGAACTTCTTGGCGCGCTCCATCTCGACCATGTACGCCTCGCGAATCCAGTTCGGCTCGGGCGTGCGCTGCTTGCCCTGTGCAATCAACTCACGCCAGGTGTGCTTGGAATCGACTCGCTTCGCCTCCTGTTCCAGCAGGATGCGCGTGTGACCGACATGCTCGCGGCCGATGCGCTCGAGTTCAGTACAGGTGAAGGGCAGGAGATGTTCGCGCTCGAGCTTGTAGTTCATCCACCGCTCACCGATCGCGAACGTGCCGCCGCACTTGGGGCGGATTTCCTTTTCAAGGAAGTCGGCGAACCGCAGGAATCCCAAGCGTGCGCGACTACCCGCGTGCTCGAGCCGTTCGGATTCACCCGGGAACTGGCGCAGGAGTTGACGCACCACCTCCTCCACGAACAACGGCCCTTGGGACGCCATCTCCAGTGCAGTCTCGAGGTACACGAGCGGCACAACATCCAGATTGGCTTTGGCGGCATCAAGGTACTCGGGGATCGCCATGAGACGCGAGACCGCGGCCTCTTTACGCTCGTCCAGCGGCGCGAAGGAGCGGGACAACAGGAGGTGCACCCCTTGGAATGCCCGCAGGAGATATAAGGCCGGCATCTTCTGCGGCACCTTGATCTCTTCGAGGTCGGCGCGCAGCGCGGCGATACGGGAGCGGAGCAGGGCGTAATCCACCCGCGGCTCAGTGGGCAGTTCGTCCCACGGCACGGACGCCACCAGTCGTTGCTCGAGATCGCGCAGCCAGACCGCGCGGTCGCGCAGCCCATCGGGCGAGTCGTCGGGCATGAGGTGGTCGTAGTCATGGATGCCCGCCTCCGTGGCGGACACCGGATGGTGCTTCATGAAGAGCTCGACGAACTCCTCACTGAGCGCGGTGAAGACTCGGACAGTCTCAATCATGGATCTCCGTATCCATCAGATGAAGACGGGGCTGGGCGCATCCGGACCGCTATCGGCCCCTGTGCGCAAGCCCCGGTAGGTATCGGCATCGGAATGTAGCGACTTCAGATGCGACTCAGATTGGCCGCCTGCTTGCCCTTCGCTCCCGGAACCACATCGAACTCCACGCGGTCGCCTTCTGCCAACGAACGGAATCCATCCGAGGAGATCGCCGAGAAGTGCACGAAAACGTCTTCGCCCGCGTCCGAGGCGATGAAGCCGAAACCCTTGGCGTCATTGAACCACTTGACCGAGCCCTGGATGCGCCCTTCGCTCGGGCCCGTTGGAGCGCTGCCGCCGGAGGAACGCTGGCCGCGGCCGCCACCGCCACCGCCGCCGCCATAGCCACGATCACCACCTCGGTCGCCACCTCGGTCGCCACCTCGGTCACCACCTCGGTCTCCACCGCCGAAGCCCCGGCCACCCCCACCGCCACGGTCGCCACCTCGGTCTCCACCGCCGCCGCCACCGCCATAGCCACGGTCGCCACCGCCACCGCCATAGCCGCCGCCGGCGCCACTCTTGGCCGCATTGAAGCAATCGCGGCACAGGACCGGACGACCACCCGAAGGTTGGAATGGCACCTGGGTCTCCCGTCCGCATTGTGCGCACACCGCGTCGAACATGGGCTTGTTGCCTCCCATGCCGCCGCCACGATGTCCACCACTGCCACCCCCGCCGCCCTCAGGACGATTGGCCTTGCGAGCATCACGGCACCGCTTGCACCGCGTGGGCTCGTTGGTCAGACCGCGCTCCCGGTAGAACGCCTGCTCTCCAGCGGTGAAGAGGAATCCTTCGCCGCAATCCACACAGGTGATGCTTTTGTCTTCGCCGGTAGCCATGGCCTCGGTCCGCCTCCAGGTGATGCAGTTCAGACACTTCGTGGGCCAAACGCGAATGCCTCAGCAGGCACACCTGCTGAGGCGACTCAGACGACGAGACGGACGAGCGACGCTGCCGGATGCAGGGCGGTATTTCGGAAGATGGTCACTGGCGTACCACACTCGACGGGAACGGCCCACACGGGACTTGCTGCCGAGGAAAGTATCCTGTGCTCGCGAGTGCGGCGTCAATGGGCGAGATGGCGGCGGCGGGCGCTATTCCCAGACCATCGACCTGGGTTTCTCGGGTTGGCAGAGCGCATTGAGGATTTCGGCCATGGTGATCACGTCCAGCAGGTTGTGGTGAAATACCGGCACCAGGGGATAGGGGTCCCCGTCGCGCACGAAGGCATGGTAGAGGTCGGGGACCTCCGCCCCCGAGACGTCGCCCACCCGACGGCGCCGGGTCACGTGGCGCTCAATCGTGGTCAGGCGGCAATCGGGCAGGCGGCCCTTCCAGCGGCGGCGGGACGCATGCAACAGATCGAGGTGCCGCGAGGGCAACTGGAGTGGCACCCGATGAGTCATGGCGCGTGAATGCAGGAAGGGCGCGTCATAGGACTTGCCGTTGAACGTGACGAGCAGGTCGAACGCGCGGGCCTGTTCGGCAAGCGCGTGCAACAGCGCCACCTCTTCGCCGTAGTGCCGGGCGAAGTACTGGCGAATCACGAAGTCCTCGCCATTCCAGAACATCGTGCCCGCGAGGAACACCGGGCTGGACGACAACCCGCAGGTCTCAAGGTCGAGGAACAAGGCGCGCTCGAGCCCTTCGGAGCGGACGGCGCTCAACTCCGGTTCTCCCGGTGGCGGTTCTGGAAGGCGGCCCCAGTGCGGCTTGCGCTTCTCGACATCGGAGCGCAGTCGTTCATGGATGTAGACCGCAGTGCCTTTGGCATCGCGCCACTCACCCCCGGGAAGGTAGGCCTCGACCCCCAACATGACCGCCGGCTCAGGCTCGGTCATGCGCCGGCGACGGCGCGTCGGTTGAGCCAACACCTCTTCGTCCTTCATCCCCGTACGTCCTGCGGGCATGAGTGTGCCCGCACGACGTTTGCGCACCAACTCGCCCAAGCGCGACTTGAGCGCGTCGGAAGGGCTCACCTCAGGCGTTCCGCTCGCACAACAGGACGAGTCGGCGACTCTCGGTGCTGTACTCGCTACGATCAGCGCCGCCGTACACCTGTTTGACGTTAAGCCCGTGCCGACGCAACAAGGCGGTGAGCTCCGCGCAAGTGTAGGCGCGCAGGAAGAACTCTTTGGTCACCTGGGGCCCGCCCTTGGGATCGATCAGGATCTGTCGCGACACGACACGCGAAGAGGTCAACTCGAGCGAGGTCTCCTCCATCAGCAGGGCACCGTCCTCCCGTTGGATCCATGTGCGCTGCTGTGGGTGCGTCAATAACCAGTCGCGATTCATCATGTCGAGCAGGAAGTGCCCGCCCGGCTTGAGCGCCGCCGCCACCTCATTGAGCACGCGCTCGTTCTCGTCATCGCCGAAGTAGCCGAACGAGGTGAAGTACGAGTACACCCCATCGAACTCGTCGCGATACCCCAGCGTGCGCATATCGCCCGCCTTCCATGTCACGCCCACACCAAGCGCCTGCGCCTCGGCCGCTGCGATCTCGAGATAACGCGGGTTGAAGTCCACTCCGGTCACAAGGTAGCCGCGCCGCGCCATACCGATCGCGTGCCGCCCGAATCCACACGCCAGATCAAGCACGGCGGCGCCCTCGGGCAGCGCAAGCGAGTGTTCGATGAAATCGATCTCCGCCTCGGTTCGTTCGGGGGTGAAGGTGGGGCGATAGATCTTGAGGTAGTCGTCGTCGAAGAAGGCGACCGGCCATTCCGGCTGGGTCGTCATGGGCAGTGCTCCACGGGCTTGGGGGGACGGGGGTGGATGCTCACCCACATGATAACCGGGGAGGGCACGGATGGGCAGGACCTGCATCAGGGCGAGCGAACAGCGACGACTCGGGTGATCGTGACCCGCTAGGGCCTGCTGTCGGCCGCTACTCCGGTCGGCTCAACCATTCTCGCAACAGCGCCCGCGCCGCCGCCTTGCCCGGGATGTCGCGTGCATGGCCGATGTCGGGATCCTGTTGCTGTGCCGGGTGGAGCACCGGCAGGCCCACGCAAGCCGGGCACCCATCGCCGCACGGGCAACCCTCGAGGTGTGCCAACGCTGCCTCGGTGAGTTCGTCCAGCCGCGCGAAGCCCTGCTCCGCGAACCCGAGCCCGCCGTGATAGCGGTCGAACAAGAAGAGCGTGGGCTTGCCCGTATTGGAGGAATCGAGGTTGCCCTGCAGGTCCATCGGGTCACACATGGCGAGGAGTGGCAATAGTTGCACGAATAGGTTTCGCACACCCGACAGCGCTTCCCAGGGATTGAGCCCGGCGCGCGCCAGACCGCGCCAGGTGTCCTCGTTCGGGGCGAGCCAGAAGCCTGCGGTCTCGAGCGTGAGCCGCGGCAGCGCCAGCGGGTGGTAGCCGATCGCATCGAGGGAGCGGTACTGGATCTTCTTGAACGCGATGGTCTGCCACGAATAGGTGAGCTCACCGAAGCGCACGGTCTCACCACGCCAGGGGCGCGAGGTGAGTTCGCCCCGTACCCGCACGTTCGTATCGAGAACAGGCTGCGTGTAGTAATCCACTTCGCGCGGCTCGACTGTGGCGATCTTCTGCTCCAGGTCGAGCGCCCGCACCCAATAGCTGATGCCATCGTGCAGGTAGATGGCCTCGGGATAGACCAGCTCCATGGCACTGATGGCGTCCACCATGCCAATCATCTGATGGCTATGGGCGCCGTTCTGGATTGTGTAGGTGTCGTCGCCCATGTTGCGTAACGACACTTTGGCGCCGGGGAAATCGGTTTTCGCCCAGTACGCCAGTCCGTCGATCTCGCGCGTCTCGCCCGCCTCTTCGAGCGCCGCGAGCACTTCGCGCGTCTGCGGGCCGAATGCCAGCTCGTCGGCTGGCGAGAGCGGCAGTTCGTACGCAGCGCAGGCGAGCTGTTGCGCGAGGATGTAGGGATTGTGTGGGTCGACGCACGCCGCCTCGGGCGAGCGCCCGAAGAACCACTCGGGCTTGCGCATCAGGTACTGGTCGACCGTGTCGTTGTAGGCCACCAGCACCACCACACTCGGTGCCCCACTGCGTCCAGCGCGCCCGGCCTGCTGCCAGATGCTGGCCAGTGTGGGAGCGGCGCCAATCAGGATGGCGGCATCGAGCCCCCCCACATCGATGCCCAGTTCGAGCGCATTGGTGCTCACGACGCCGCGCAGTTCGCCGCTGAACAACGCCTGCTCGATTGCACGCCGCTCCTGCGGCAGATAGCCGCCGCGATAGGGGCGGATGCGCTCATGCAGGTTGGGCAGGCGGCCACGCTGCGAACGCTCGAGTTGCTCCTTGGCGTAGCGATACACGAGTTCCGCCGAAACGCGTGACTTGGTGAAGGCGATGACCTGGGCGCCATGCTCGATCAGTCCGGCGAACAACTGGCACCCTTCGACGTTGCTGGAGCGTCGCTCCACCTGAGCCTCGTCTCGGTACGGTGGGTTCCAGAACACAAAATGCTTCTCGCCGCGCGGCGCGCCGTCATCGTCGACCACGATGACATCGCGGTCGATCAGGGAGGCACCCAGCTCGCCGGGATTGCGGATGGTGGCGCTGCACAGGACATACCGGAAGTCGCCGCCGTAATGGCTCACAAGGCGTTCCAGGCGACGCAATACATTGGCCACGTGACTACCGAAGATACCGCGGTATGAGTGCATCTCGTCGATCACGACGTATCGCAGGTTCGCCAGGAAGCGCGCCCACTTGGCGTGTTGCGGCAGAATGCCGGCATGCAGCATGTCGGGGTTGGAGAGAATCACGTTGGCGTGCTCACGCAATTTGCGGCGCGTGCCGGCTGCCGTGTCACCGTCGTACACCCCGGCGTGCAACACGCGAGTCAGTTCGAGGTTGCTTCCGGACAGTCGCGTCAGGCTCTTGAGTTGATCCTGCGCGAGCGCTTTGGTCGGGAACAGATACAGGGCGGTCGCCGTGGGCTCTTCCAGGATGCGCTCGAGCGCGGGCAGGTGGAAACACAGGCTCTTGCCGCTCGCGGTGCCGGTGACCACCACCGTGTCGTGGGCGGCGCGCAGTGCTTCGATGCTCCGCACCTGGTGTGTATAGAGCTGCGTGATGCCGCTGGCTTCCAACGCCTGCTGCAATGGCTCGGGCAAGGGTGGAAGTAACTCGCCGTAACGCGCCGCGCGGGCGGGCAGCGTTTCCCAGTGCGCGAGCGCGCCGCGGTTATCACGCCGTTCGGCGAACCGGGCCAGCCAACGGGGGAGCGCGTCTCGTTCGGCATCCTGCGGAATCAGGAATCGTGTTGGGCCAGCCTGCATACGATTGCCTCGGTGCCGGTCGCGGGATCGGCTCGGACGATGGGGGCGGAAGACACCGGGCCGCAGGTTCAAGTCGCGCGGCCCACTGCACGAATGGGCAGTATGGCGACAGGCAAACCGACAGGGAAGCGGAAAGTTGGGGACTCAGCGGATGACCACGAACCTCCCAACTTTGTGGCCCAAGTCGGAGTCCACAGTGAAAAGATAGACCCCCGAGACCACGTCCTGGCCATTGCGCGAGATCAGGTCCCACGAGGCCTGGCCGTCCCCGGTTCGACCGTCGTGTTCGATCCCGACCACGAAGTCCCCTGCCAGAGTGTAGATGCGGATCTGGCAGCGCGCCCGTGGCAACCCGAAGAAATCGAGGTGCCGGGTGAGTGCATCACCGGAAACCGGGGCGCGGTCCCACTCAGCACCTGCGCGGAACGGGTTCGGCACCACCCGGACCTGCGACAGGTCGGGACGGGCCCCATGCTGTGGCGTGACCCGTTCGCGGAACACAGTGCGGAACGGACTCTCGAGCAACTCGGTCTGCGGCACGCCGCCCAGAATGATTGGTCGCGAGGCGATCGATGTCACGACGTAGTGGTAATCGAACCCATCACGGACATCGTCATCCACGAACCGGTAGCGACCTACCGGATGGTGCTTGCGCTCGTAGGCGATAGAGTCGTAGTCCACACTCGCATCCAACACCGTGCTGAGCGGGTGGGCTCCCGAGCTGGTATCGACAGCGAATGTGCCGAGCGTCTGCCAGCGCGTGGTCTCGGGCAGCAGCGACGAACGGCGCCAGTCATCCAACCGGTACACGCGATAGCCCCAGAAGCGCCACGCACCGCCCGGGATGATTCGGGCCTCCATCAGTATTTCCGGCAGGTCGTCCCATTCCACCCGGACGGTGCGGTCGCCCGCGGTGATCCGCACCAGTGGCTGGGGCGGTGAGGGCTCAGGCAGATACCAGCGAATCGCGGTCTCCCTACCATCGAGCCCGGTGCAGGCGTCACAATCGAAATCCGTCCACACGCATTGGCCGTGCCGATAGGTCACTTCATAGGGCGTGGTGGGCGGGAATCGACTCGGGAGCGGATAGTAGGCTCGGTCGTAAATCAACTTCTCCGGGCAATGCGGGTCGTACGAGAACTCTAATCCCACAGGTGGCTCGTAGCACACCTCGTGGCCATTCATCCCGGTGGCTCCCTGCGAGTACAGACCCGGGCGCGCCGTGTCCGGCTGCATGTTCATGCGCGCGCCGCGATGCAGGAGAAGCGCGGACTGCAGATTCGCGCGCAGCGAGTCAGGCTGGTCCGCCACCACGAACGCCACCTCGAACTCTAGTGACTGCCCGGGCTCGAGCGTCGCGAAGGGGCCGCACGAAACGAGCACGGCATAATCGTGCGGATAAGTGAGGTTCGCGGCGGGATACTCGCCCGCCATCGCGGCATAACGGTCCGCATCGAGGATCGGCGGCCCGCCCTGGCGCGGCGGCAGGTCCTGCGCGAACACGGTGTACCGGAACGTGGTGTCCCGCCGCGGCGCCCGCGCGGCGGCGAGAGCTTCGCGCGCACCCGGGAACGTGAAGTTGGTGACATATCCGAGCGGGTCGGTCGTGTGCGTGAGACCGATGATCGCCACATTCGGGAGGCCCTTGGCGG
>JBDSKE010000151.1:0-14585 GCA_039917105.1 Candidatus Eiseniibacteriota bacterium
GGGGCCGCGAGAAGCTTGATCCCCGCACGATCACCGTGCTCGAGAAGAATCTCCAGTTGATTGCGCAGGCCACGGCCGAGGCCAAGCGCGCGCTGGCCGCTGACCCGGCCAATCAGGATCTGCAGAATTATTTCGTCGGGACAGTCCAACGCAAGCTCGACCTGATGAAGCGGGCCACCGTCATGGCCGGGATCTAGGGACGACCTCATGTTCAATGCACTGCTGGCGCCGCTCCTGTCATTACATCTGCTGTGCGACACGACCGCGCCCGGCGCGCCGTCGGCCGAAGCCCAGGCCAAGGCATGCGCGGGCCAGTTCGAGTTGGCGGGTCGGATCGTGCGTGTTATTCGCACTGCGGGTCCCTCCCTGCGCACCGACACCCTGGTCGTCGTGCAGAAGGGGATGTCCTTGGAGCTCACCAACTTCTCTGGCGTGATCAACGTGAACGCATGGGAGCGCGATGCCGTGCGCGTGCAGGCGGAGCACAGCCGCCGCGATCGCATCGTGTTCGGGCAGAAGGACAAGACGCTGTTGGTCGAAGCCGAGAATCGTCAGGGTCTGCCCTCGTTCGTGAATTACTACCTCACGGTGCCGCAGTGGATGCCGCTGCAGCTTTCGGGCATCAACGCTGAGATCGCGATCAATAACGTGAACGGCAAGGTCAACGCCGAGTCGGTCAGCGGCGATGTCCTGGTGCGCGGGACCAGTGGCGCGCTCGAGCTGAGTTCGATCGAGGGCACGGTGCGGGTCATGGACGCCAAGGGCAGCGTCGAGGCGACATCGGTCAATAACGATGTCCGGCTCGAGCGCATCGCCGGCACCGTCTCGGTCGAGAGCGTCAACGGCAGCATCCGCCTGGAGCAACTCACGTCTCACGAGGTCTCGGCCAGCAGCATGAACGGCACGGTGGTTTTCCTGGGCGATTTCAAGCGCAAGGGCCGGTATGCGTTCACCTCGCACATGGGCAACATCGTCGTGGGCGTTCCGGAGGATGCCGAACTGGATGTCTCGGTGATCAACTTCCTGGGTGGCTTCCGCACCGGATTCCCCCTGCGCAACGGTGCAAGCCCCAAGCGTGGCGCCGAGTTCAACTTCACGCTCGGCTCGGGCGGATCTTCGCTCGACCTGGAGTCGTACCAGGGTCTCATCCAGTTGATGCGTCCCATCGAGCTCAAGGCAAAGCTGGCGCGATTGGCGGCGCCGGCCCCACTGAGCCCGCGCCTCCCCGGGCGGCCCCAGGCCCCGACGCCACCCGTCCCCGTGACGCCGGAACACAAGTAGGGGCTTGCTCCGCCTCGCTGAAGGTGTCCGATTCCGGGACGATGGCTTCCCATGAGCGGACAGATGGAGCCAGCCGACGGGCGGGAAGTCAGCCGCCTTTCCGTTGCGGCCCAATGGTTTAGATGCCCCGCGCGCTTGGAACGCTTCTTCCTATAGTGCTTCGTGTCGAACCCGGTCACCGCGACCCCGAAGCCGCTGAAGGAGCCTCCTCTGGACATCGCCCGCGTGCGAGTGAAGCGCGATCCCCGCTGGTTCATCATCGGCGGCATCCTGGTGGTGTTGCTCGCCACCCTGGGTGTGTCGCGGCTCAA
Organism: Candidatus Eiseniibacteriota bacterium; assembly: GCA_039917105.1. Lineage (GTDB taxonomy): Bacteria > Eisenbacteria > RBG-16-71-46 > RBG-16-71-46 > RBG-16-71-46 > CAIXRL01. Next base: position 1,593 of record JBDSKE010000151.1, read on the forward strand.
GCCGGCCGCGCCTTCAGTCGAGCGCTCCACGCTCTGGATCGACACGGTCAAGCGAGGCGAGATGCTGCGCCAGGTGCGCGGCACGGGCACGCTGGTGCCCGAGGACCTGCGCGTCGTCTCGGCACTCACCGCAGGCCGGGTCGAACGCGTGATCGTGCGCCCGGGCGCCAAGGTCGAGGTCGGCACCGTGCTGCTCGAAATGAGTAATCCCGATGTGCAGTTGCAGGCGCTCGATGCCGAGCGGCAGGTCAAGCTGGCCGAGGCCGACCTTGCTGCGCTCCGCAGCACGCTCGAATCGCAGCGGCTGGGTGCAGTCTCCAGCGTGGCATCGACCCGCACGCAGATGCACGAAGCCGAGCGCGGCGTGAAGGTGGCGGAGCGGCTCGCGGCGGACGGGCTCGCCTCGGGCATGGAGATCGATCGCGCGCGCGACAAACTCGAGGAGTCGCGCTCGCTGCACGACAGCGAAAAATCGCGCCTGGTGCTGCTGACCGAGGCGCTCCGGGCGCAACTCGAACTCAAGCGCTCTGAGGTCGACCGCTTGCGGGCGATCGCGCGGTTCCAACGCGACCGCGTCGCCAGCATGACCGTGCGTGCCGGCCAGGTCGGCGTGGTGCAGTCACTGTCGCTGCAGCCGGGCGAGTGGGTGAATCCCGGCGCCGAGATGGCGCGCGTGGCGGGGCAGGACCGCTTGAAGGCGGTGGTGCGCGTGCCCGAAACCCAGGCGCGCGACGTCGCGCTCGGATTGCCGGTCGTCGTCGACACGCGCAATGGCACCGTCAAGGGACGCGTTTCCAGGATCGATCCCGGCGCCCAGGGCGGCACCGTTGCAGTGGATGTCGCGATCGAGGGTCCGTTGCCACGCGGCTCGCGCCCGGATCTGTCGGTGGACGCAACCATCGAGATCGAGCGGTTGCCGGATGTGTTGTTCATGGGTCGTCCTGCGGACGGCTCCAGTGAGGCCACGGTCGGCCTGTTCGTTTTGGGCCCGGATGGCCACACCGCGACGCGGGTGCCGGTCAAACTCGGGCGCGGTTCCGTCAATACCATCGAAGTCCTGGCAGGGCTCAAAATCGGCGATCAGGTGATCTTGTCGGAGATGTCCCGATGGGATGCCGTGGCTCGCGTGCGTCTGCAATAGTTCTGCGCTCATGGGCGCAGGGAGGAGAATCGAATGTCCGTGACCACGAATGATCGCCCGCTGACCGCTGCGCGCAGCTCGGTCCGTGCGACCGATGAACCCAACAAGCCGCTATTGCGCCTGGAAGGCGTGACCAAAGTCTTCTACACCGAGGAGGTCGAGACCCACGCGTTGTCGGGGGTGCATCTCGACATCCAACGGGGCGAATATGTCTCCATCTCGGGGCCATCGGGTTGCGGCAAGTCCACGCTGCTCTCGATTCTCGGGCTGCTCGACGCACCCACGGGCGGAAGCTATTGGCTGGATGGCAAGCCAGTGCAGACGCTGGACTTCGCCGAACGCGCGCGTATCCGCAACCGGGAGATCGGCTTCATTTTCCAGAGCTTCAACCTGATCGGCGACCTCACGGTGTTCGAGAATGTCGAGTTGCCCCTCACTTACCGCGGCATGGCGGCCAGCGAACGTAAGCGCCGCGTGGGCGAGGCGCTCGAGCGCGTGAGCATGGCGCACCGCTCCAAGCATTTGCCCTCGCAGCTCTCGGGCGGGCAACAGCAGCGTGTGGCGGTTGCGCGTGCGCTGGCGGGCGAGCCACTGATCCTGCTCGCGGACGAGCCCACGGGGAACCTCGACTCGACCAACGGTGATGCGGTGATGGAGTTATTGCGGGACTTGCACCAGCAGGGCGCCACCATCTGCATGGTGACACATGACAACCGTTTCGCGCGCTATGCCGACCGAACCATCCACCTGTTCGATGGCGCGGTCGTGGACGAGAAGAAGGAGCGCTGAGGCCATGGATGTCCTCCTTCAGGATATTCGTTTCGCGTTGCGCTCGTTGCGGCGCACGCCGGGATTCGCAGCCGTCGTGATCGCGGTGATGACGCTGGGTATCGGCGTCAACACCATGATCTTCAGCATGGTCTATGGAGTCATGCTGCGTCCGTGGCCGCTTCCGGATCCCGAGCGCATCGTGGCGGTGGGGCAGATGGACCCCAAGCACCATGACGAGGATCGCGGCATGTCGTTTCAGAACTACCTGGATCTGCGCGAGCAGAGCAGGTCATTCAGCCATTTTGGTGGCCTCTGGGACATGAATGCCTACGTCACTCTGGATCGCGATCCCGAGCGTTTGTGGGCTGCGAACATCACGTCGGAGCTGTTCCCAGCGCTCGGCGTGATGCCCGTGTTGGGGCGCAACTTCACGCGAGAAGAGGAAGTGTGGGGACGCAATTGGACGCAGGTGATCATCAGCGACCGCATCTGGCGTGATCGCTATGGCGCCTCGCCCGGCGCATTGGGCAGGACGCTGAAGCTGAACGGCCGCATCCGCACCATCGTCGGGGTGATGCCACCTGGCTTCCGCTACCCCGAGATCCAGGACTTCTGGATTCCCGCAGGGCATGACGCGACCGAGGACAAGCGCCAGGACGGCACCCTGGTGGGGGTCGCGCGTCTCAAGCCCGGGGTGACCGTGAAACAAGCGGACGCGGAGATCAAGACTTTGATGGCCGGGCTCGTCAAACAGTATCCCAAGGAGAACGAGAACCAGAGTGCACATGTGCATGGTCTTCAAGAATGGTATTCGCGCGGCCCGCGGCCCCTCATGTACCTCATGCTTGCGGCCGTGGGGTTCCTGCTGTTGATCTCGTGTGCCAACGTGGCCAACCTCATGTTGGCGCGTGCGGCCGGGAGACGGCGCGAGATCAGCCTGCGCATGGCACTCGGCGCCTCGCGCCCTCGCGTCGTGCGGCAGTTGCTCACCGAAAGTGTGCTGCTTGCCGCCGTCTCGGCGTTGTTGGGGGTGGCGCTCGCCCATTGGGCGAACGGAATCTGGATCAACGCGATTCCCATGGAGAAACCATTCTTCATGGACTTCTCGATCGATGCTCCAGTGTTGTTATACACGGTCGTGATTGCGACCGTGGCAGGCATCATGTTCGGGCTGGCGCCAGCCATGCACGCCACCGACACCCACCTATCCGAAGCGCTGCGTGAAGGCAGCTCGCAGGCGGGCAGCTCGCGTGCGGGCAACCTCATGCGCAACGGCCTCGTGGTGGCGGAGATCGCGTTCTCGCTGGTGCTCCTGATCGGGTCGGGCCTCATGGTGCGCAGCTTCATGCACCTGGAGCGGGCCGGTCGTGGGCTGCGAACCGACCACGTGGTCTCGGCCCAGACATTGCTTCCGATTGCGACGTATCCCGATGAGAACTCACGACGGGTGTTCATGCGCGAACTCGATGCCCGTTTGGCGGCCCTGCCCGGAATGCGTGGCCATGCGATCGTGACCCGCTTGCCGCTCAACCGGGGGAACCGCACCAATGGCATCATCGCCGACGGTGCGAAGTACGTGAGTCCACAGGATGCGCCCCAGTCGAACATCATCAGGGGGCTACCGGGATACTTCGAACTCATCGGCCTGCCGCTGAAACGCGGACGCGACTTCACGGAAGCCGACCGCGAGGGCCGCGAGCGAGTGGCCATCGTCAATGAAGCGCTGGCGAAGAAGTTGTGGCCCGGGCAGGATCCGATCGGGCGGCGGGTGCGCTTGTCGTTCGAAGCGGATTCCCTGGCGACCGCATGGCGCACGGTCATCGGCGTTGCGCCGGACATTGCGCAGAACGCCGAGGGCGATGATGTGCCGGCCACGGTCTACCTATCGCAGATGCAGGAGCCCGACCAGACCTTCATCGTACTCGTGCGCTCGGAGCGTCCGCTGGCGCAGGTCACGGCCGAGCTTCGTCAGACTCTGCGTTCGATCGCGCCCGACCTTGCCCTGACCGAAGTGCGAACACTCGAGGCACAGTTTCGCTTCCAGATGTGGATGCGTCGCTTGTTCGCCAGCTTGATGGCGGTGTTCGGAGTGATGGCGTTGGTGATCGCGGCGGTCGGCCTGTATGGCGTGATGGCCTACTCCGTCGCCCAGCGCACGCAGGAGATCGGTATCCGAATGGCACTGGGCGCCGCGCGTGAGCAGGTCGTGCGCATGGTGGTGGGTCAAGCGCTGCGACTCACATTGCTCGGCTGTGCCATCGGGATCGCCGCGGCACTGTTGGTCACACAGGCCATGGCCACCTTGCTCTATGGCGTCAAGCCCACCGATCCGCCCACCTACGCCATAGTCGCAATCGCTTTGGTGATGTCGGGATTGTTCGCCGCCGCCGTGCCGGCGCTGCGGGCGACGCGCGTGGACCCCATGATCGCACTCCGGGCGGGTTAGCTTGCAGGTGGTACTGATCGCCTTGCTCCTGGCAGCCTCGGCCGCTGCGCAGGCGCCGATCGATCCCGCGGTTCTGGTGAGCCGCGGGATGATGCGGCAGGCCGAGCCATTGCTGGTGGCGCGACTCGCCCGGTCCTCGGTCGATGTCGAGGCGTTGTTATTGTTGGCCCAGGTGCGAACCAAGCAGGAACGGCTCGAGGAGGCGCTCCAGCTCGCGGAGCAGGCGATGGCGGCGGCTCCCAACGAGGCGCGCACGCACTACCGGGTGGCGGAGGTGTGCGGCATCAGGGCGCAGAAGGTCGGCGCGCTCAAGGCCGCTGGCTTGGCCAAACGCTTCAAGCGCGAAGTGGATGTGGCACTCGCGCTTGATCCCCGATCCATCGACGCGATCGAAGCCTCGATCGAGTTCCATCAGCAGGCTCCGGGGCTGGTTGGGGGCGACAAGAAGAAGCTTCCGCTTCTCCTTGACCGACTCACCGCGATCGAACCCTCCAAGGGTTGGGCCAGGCGTGCCCGGGTGGCGATGCTGCAGAAGGACACCACAAGTGCGGAATCCCACTACCGCAGGGCGGTTGCTGCTGAGGTCGTGGGAAACACCGCTCGGCTCGCATTCGCCCGATTCCTCGCACCCCGCTTTCGCAAGCCGGGTGAGGCCGAGAAGCTGGCGCTCGAGGTCGCCACACGTGAACCGTGGCGCCAGGAGGCGTGGGGGATGGCAGCTTACCTGCAGGCCGCACATGGCCGGGTCGCGGAAGCCCAAGCGACGCTCGCGCGGGCAGAGGCCGCGGACCCGCTGCGTGCGGGAGCCGCGTACATGGTGGGGGGTACATTGCTCAAGGACGGCATGGAACTGGCGTTCGCCGAGAAGCAGGTGCGCCGTTACCTCGCGCACGAACCCGAATACGGGTGGCCGTCCCTTGCGGATGCGCACTGGAGCTTGAGCCAGATACTCGAGCGCCAGGGCAGGAAGCCCGAAGCGATCACCGAGTTGCAGGCGGCGCTCCGGCTGCAGCCCGACCTGGATTACGCGAAGAAGGACCTCAAGCGGTTGCGCTATGGTCGTTAGGGATATTTAAGGTATCATATGGGCCACCTGATGCATCAGACGGGAGGCCATTTTGGAAACACTGACTGTTCAGCAGGCGGCCGAGCTGCTCCACATGAACGCCAAGCGCGTCCAAGGACTGGCCCGCGCGGGGAAGCTGCCTGCGATTCGGGTCGGCCGCCGCTGGCTGTTCACGCGCGAATCACTGCGGCAGATGCTGGGCCAGCCGGTCGAGCTTTCGCCGACGCCGCGCGCGGCATTCGAACTGAGCGCGCGTAATCACCTGCATGGCGTGATCACCCAACTACGCCTCGAGGGGCTTATGGCCGAAGTGCATCTGCGGATCGGCGAGCAGACCTTGGTGTCGGTCATCACGCGGTCCTCGGCCGAGCGACTCGGGTTGCGCGTGGGCGGCGAGGCCGTGGCGGTGATCAAGTCGACCGAAGTGATGATCGGCAGTTGGGAGGCCCCCTCATGAATGTGCGCACGTGGTGCGTGACGGCGTCAATGCTGTTCGCGCTCCCGGTGTTCGGAGGGGAGCCGTCCACGCTCACGGTTTTTGCCGCGGCCTCGCTCGATGGGCCGTTCCGTGAACTCGCGCGCGAGTTCGAGCGGGCCGAACCCGGCGTGCGGGTGCGCCTGAACCTTGCGGGGTCCCAACAACTCGCGGCGCAGTTGCGCCAGGGCGCAAAAGCCGATGTATTCGCCTCGGCTGATGCGCGCTGGATGGCGTTCGCGGACAGCATTGGTGTGCTGGCTGCGCCTGCCATGGTGTTCGCGCACAACTCACTCACCGTGATCGTGCCGGGTGCCAACCCTGCACATATCACGCGCCTTCAGGACCTGGCGCGTCCGGGCATCAAGCTGGTGCTGGGCGCCGAGGCGGTACCCGTGGGGCACTACAGCCGCGCCATGTTGCGGAACCTGGCGCAGCTTCCGGGCTATGCGCCTGACTTCGCCCCCCGAGTGCTGGCCAACACGGTCTCCGAGGAGGAGAACGTGCGCGCCGTGGCGAACAAGGTGCAACTCGGGGAAGCGGACGCGGGCATTGTCTACCGCTCGGACGTCACACTTGCGCTGGCGAGGCATGTTCGCGAGTTCGCGGTGCCCGATGCGGCCAATGTGGTCGTGGCGTATCACATCGCCATCCTACGCAGCGCACGCGATCGCGCCGCCGCAGGGCGTTTCGTGGCGATGTTGCGCTCGCCCAAGGGTCGCGCGATTCTCGCGCGGTATCGCATGAAGTCGGCGCTGACCGACGGGCGGTGATGCGCGAGCCAGGCGGCAAACGTGCGACGCGCCCGGGTCTGTTGGTGTTGGCGGTCGCGCCCATGGTGGTATTGCTGGTCCTCCCGCTCGCGGCCGTCTACCTGCGGCTCGACTTTCGCACGGTGCTCGACAAGCTTGCCGAACCCGAGATCCTCGACGCGCTCCGCCTGAGCCTCACGACCAGCATTTGCGCCACGTTCGCGGTGGTCATGCTCGGCACGCCGTTGGCATACCTGCTCGCCACGCGAGGCTTCGTGGGACGCCACCTGCTTGAAGCCCTGGTCGATCTGCCCATGGTGCTCCCGCCGACGGTTGCGGGATTCGCGCTGCTCATGGCATTCGGGCGTGCGGGATTGGCTGGCGGCACGCTCGGGGCATTGGGCATCCATCTACCGTTCACGACGGCAGCCGTGGTGGTGGCGCAGGCGTTCATGGCGGCGCCATTCTACGTGTCGGCAGCGCGCGCTGGGTTCCAGGGGGTGGACTCACGCCTGCTCGAAGCGGCGGCCACCCTCGGGGCCGACGAACGCGCGCGCTTCGTGCGCGTGATGGCGCCGCTGGCGGCTCCTGCACTTGCGGCTGGGGCGACCATGACCTTTGCGCGCGCATTGGGCGAGTTCGGCGCCACGATCACCTTCGCGGGCAACTTGCCGGGTGCCACGCGCACGCTGCCCCTGGCGGTGTACGTGGCCCTGCAGTCGGATCTCGATGCGGCCCTCGTGCTCTCGGCGATGTTGTTGGCAGTGTCGTTCGTGTTGCTCCTGGCGCTGCGCGGAGCGCTTGCGCGGCCTGGGTGGATGGGACGCGATGCTGCTCGCTGACCTGCATTTCGAGCGGCAGGGATTCTCGCTCGAGGCCGCGCTCGAATCGCCGCCCGGCGAAGTGCTCGTGCTGATTGGCGAGAGCGGTTGCGGCAAGACGACGCTATTGCGGTTGCTGGCCGGACTCGACTCGCCGGACCGTGGCAGGGTCACGTTGAACGGCGAAACTTGGTGCGATACCGCTGGCGGCGTCGAATGCCCCGCGCACCTGCGCTCGTGCGCACTGGTGCCCCAGGATCTTGCGCTGTTCCCGCACCTGAGCGTTCACCAGAACGTCGCATTCGGGCTCGAGGCGCGCCGCGTTCCGCCGCAGGCGCGGCGACAACGCGTACGCGATGCGCTTGAAGCGGTGGGGCTCGCGCCATACGCCTCGCGCCGCCCGCGCCAGTTGTCGGGCGGGCAGCAACAACGCGTCGCGCTCGCCCGCGCGCTGGTGACCGAGCCCGCGCTGTTGTTGCTGGACGAGCCGCTCTCGGCCCTCGACGTGCGGGCCCGGGTCGAGTTGCGCGCACACCTCGTGCAACTGTTGGCCGGTCGAGCAGGGGTCACCGTGCATGTCACCCATGATCCCGGCGAGGCACTGGCATTGGGCGACCGCATCGCCGTTCTGGAGGCTGGTCGCATCGTTCAGGTCGGTACCCGCGAGGAATTGTTGCGCAAGCCGCGCACGCGTTTCATCGCCGATTTCCTTGGGGTGAATCTGCTGAGGGGGCGCGTGAGTGCCCCCGGCACCGATGGCTTGGCGCAGTTCGAGACCGTGGGCGCCACCTTCACGGTGCGTGCGCCCGGATTCGAGGGAGCGGCCTGCGCGCTCATCCATCCGGGTCACGTCACCCTCGGACGCGAGGCCGCCACGGGCAGCGCACGCAATCAAGTGACCGGCGTTGTTGCCGAGATCATGCCCGAACCGCCCGATGGGGCGATGTTGCGCGTGCGCATCGCGGCCGATACCCCGCTCGTCGCCACACTCACGCGCGAATCGGCGACCGTTCTGGGTCTGGCGGCGGGAACGCCGGTCCGAGCGAGCTTCAAAGCCACCGAGATCACACTGTTCGCCTGAACCCTTTGCACGGCGATGACCCACGGCCTGCCGGGTGCGGTGATAGGCTCCTGCCTTCGGTCGCGCTGCGCACGCACCCCTGCATCCGAGGAGATCGGTCCATGTCCATGCCTCACCGCCTGATCGGATGTGTGCTGGTCCTGAACCTGCATTGCGCGGTCGCGCTTCCGCCCGCGCGGGCGGCGACTGCGGACGAGTTCCCGATTCCCAAGTCCTCGCGCTTCACCTGAGAATCCATCCGGGTCCCGTCGGGGCCTGTGACCGATGCTGAGTTCGCGCTCTTTCACCTGCATCGCGCCATGTGCGACCCGGTGGACCCTCGCCTGATCGGGTCGCTCTCGGCCGAAAGGCAGTTTCGCGTGAACGGCGAGGTATACCGCTTCGCGAACGAACGCACATTGCGGCGGTTCATGCAGACGCCCGACTTGTACTGTGGGGTGGTGCGCGATCCGGTCACCACGCGACGATTCATGCCCAGCGCAAAGTCGCCGCAAGTCTATTGGGTGGGTGGGCCGTATTTCTTCGAGAGCGACAGCAGTAAGACCGCCTTCGTGGCCGACCCGCAGAAGTACCAAGTCCTGCGCGAGATGTAGCACGCGCGTGCTAAGGTGCCGCCCATGGCGAAGGTCTCCCGCTATGTCCATGGCACCCACCGCGAGGAGCAGCAACGCCTCGCCGACCTGAACACCCTCATCAACTCACTCTCGCTCACGGCCTTGGGGCCGCAACCGGGCGAGCGCGTGCTCGAGGTGGGCGCGGGCCTGGGGCAGTTCGCGCGCGCCGTGGCGACGGCTACGGGTGAGCGAGTGGTGGCAGTCGAACGCTCGCCCGAACAACTGGGACGCGCCCAGCAACTCGAGGCCCAAGCGAACGACACGGGCGCCATCGATTGGCGAGAGGGCGATGCACTCGCCCTGCCGCTCACCGAAGACGAATGGGGTTCGTTCGATGTGGCGCACGCGCGGTTCCTCTTGGAACATGTGCCGGACCCGCAGGCGGTCGTCGACGCCATGGCGAAGGCCGTGAGGCCCGGCGGGCGAGTGGTGATCGAGGACGACGATCACGAGATGTTCCGTCCCTGGCCCGAACCGCCGCATGTCCTGTCCGTATGGCGCGCTTACATTCGCACCTATGATCGTCTGGGCAATGATCCATTGGTGGGGCGGCGCTTGGTTCAATTACTTGCCAGCGCTGGCCTCAAGCCCAGCCGCATCGACCTGCTGCCCTTCGGCGCGTGTTCGGGCCAAGCCGCGTTCGAGCCGTTTGTCTGCAATCTGATTCAAATCTTCACAGGCGCTCGCGAGGCGATTCTGGCCACCGGCGGTGCGAGCGAAGAGGAGTTCGAGGGGGCGCTTGCCTCATTGACGACATTCGCCAAGCGCAGCGACGGCGCGTTCTGGTACACGATCAGTTGGGCCGAGGCGCTGAAGCCATGAGCGAAAGTCCCGCCAAACAACCACGCGTGCTGGTGGCCGATGACGACGCCGATGTGTTGGCCGCGCTGCGGTTGCTTTTGCGGAACGAGGGGTTCGAGATCGAGACGGCCGCTTCGCCGGCGCATGTGCTCACCGCGCTCGAATCGCGCGACTACGACGCCGCGCTGCTCGATTTGAACTATGCCCGCGACACCACTTCGGGCCGCGAAGGCTTGGATCTGCTGGAACGCATCCGCTCGCTCGACCCCACGCTGCCCGTGGTTGTCATGACCGCCTGGGGCAGTGTCGAAGGTGCGGTGGCCTCGGTGCGTCGCGGCGCACGCGATTACGTGCAGAAGCCCTGGGACAACGCGCGCTTGCTGCAGACGCTGTCCACGCAGATCGAACTGGGCCGCGCACTGCGCGTGGGCCAGCGACTCGAGCAGGAGAACCGCTTGCTGCGCCGCGATGGCGCGCCCGAGATGATCGCTGCGTCTGCAGTGATGCGGCCCGTGCTGGAACTGATCCATCAGGTGGCCCCGTCCGAAGCGAATGTGCTCGTCACCGGCGAACACGGAACCGGCAAGGAGTTGGTCGCGCGAATCGTTCATGCCGAGTCGGCGCGTGGTGGTCGCGCGTTGGTCACGGTGAATGTGGGCGGCTTGTCGGAAGGTGTATTCGAGAGTGAGTTGTTCGGACATGTGAAGGGTGCGTACACCGGGGCCAACTCGGACCGGGCCGGACGATTCGAACTGGCCGACGGCGGCACGTTGTTCCTGGATGAGATCGCGAACGTGCCGCTGCCGCAACAGGCGAAACTGCTGCGCGTGCTGCAGACCGGCGAGTTCGAGCGTGTGGGCCAGTCACGTACGCGTGCCGTCAGCGTGCGCTTGGTATCGGCCACCAACGCCGATCTTCACGCCGAGAGCGCCGCGGGGCGCTTCCGCGAGGACCTGCTGTTCCGCATCAATACCGTCGAGATCCACCTTCCCGCATTGCGCGAGCGGCGCGAGGATATCCCCGCGCTCGCTGCGCACTTCCTGCACCGGCATGCGAGCCGCTACCGCAAGGACCTCGAGGGGTTTGACGAGCGCGCGCTACAAGCGCTGCTCGGCCACCCCTGGCCCGGCAATGTGCGCGAGCTGGACCATGCCGTGGAGCGCGCCGTATTGCTGGCCCGCGAGCGTGTGGTGCTTGCCGCGGACCTGGGCCTGCGCGCCGTGAGCGATGCGGCCGCACCTGCGCTCGAGCAGATGACGCTCGACGAAGTGGAACGCGTGTTGATCCAGAAGGCGCTGCAGCGGCACGAGGGAAACGTGAGTGAAGCCGCCAGGACGCTGGGCCTGTCGCGCAGCGCGCTGTATCGCCGCCTCGAGCGCCACGGTCTGTAGCTTCCGCCATGCCACGCTCCCGCCGCCGACGCCGCGTGTCGTACGAAACGCGATTGTTGTGGTTGTCGTTGGCCGGTGGCGCGCTGCCCATGATCGTGAGCGCGTATGCGCTCGGGCGGCTGGTCCCTGATCCCGGCCTGCGCTCCATGCTGCAATGGGTGATGGCATTGATGTGGCTGGGGTGTGCATTGCTCGTGCGCGAGCGCGTCGGGCGCCCGCTGCAAACCTTGTCGAACATGCTCGCGGCCATGCGCGAAGGCGACACCAGCATCCGCGCGCGCGGCGCCGACCCCGAGTCGCCCATGGGCCTGGCCATGTTCGAAGTGAACGCGCTCACCGAGACGCTCCGCCGCCAGAAGTTCGAGGCGCTGACGGCCACTGCACTTCTGTCGCGCGTCATGGACTCAATCGATGTGGCTGTGTTCGCCTTTGACCCCGAACGGCGCTTGCGCATGGTGAATCGCGAGGGCGAGGAGCTATTGGGCGAACCCAGCGTGCGCGCGCTGGGTCGCGATGCCACTTCGCTGGGGCTGCTCGAAGCATTGGAGGGCGAGACGCCGCGATTGGTGGAGCTGCGATTTCCCACGCGTACGGGCCGGTGGGAACTGCGCCGCGGCTCCTACCGCCAGGATGGTCGCCCCCACGAACTGTTGGTGTTGTCGGACCTGAGCCGCTCGCTGCGTGAAGAGGAGCGACAAGCGTGGATGCGTCTGATCCGCGTTCTGAGCCACGAGATCAACAATTCACTAGCCCCGATTCAGAGCATCGCGGGCAGCTTGCAGACACTGATCGAGCGCGGCGACCGCATGGCCGATCGCGAAGAGGACGTCCGCGCTGGGCTTCGCGTGATTGAATCCCGCTCGCAAGCCCTGGGTCGCTTCATGCACGCATACGCACGCCTTGCGCGTCTACCGCGGCCCACGTTGGCGCGAGTGCAAGTACGGGAATGGGTGGATCAGGCGGCAGCGCTCGAACGGCGCGTTCCTGTGGAAGTGAAGGGAGGCCCCGACGCCACGCTCGAAGCCGACCGCGATCAGTTGGAACAGCTACTCATCAATCTGGTGCGCAACGCCGCCGACGCCGCGCTCGAGACCGGGGGCGGGGTGTGGCTCACCTGGGAGACACTCGAGGGTTGGCTGGAACTGCGTGTGGAGGACGCCGGGCCAGGGTTGGCCGAGACTGCGAACCTGTTCGTGCCGTTCTTCACCACGAAGCCCGAGGGCACGGGCATTGGGTTGGCGCTGAGTCGCCAGATCGCCGAAGCCCATGGCGGAGCGCTGACCCTGGCGAACCGCGCGGGAGTGCGAGGGTGCCTGGCGAGCGTGAGGTTGCCGTTGGCGCCGGGGGTGAGGCGCTAAGGAAGCCTGTCGCCCATCCGTCGGTTTCGCAGTCGCGGGCACGGGCCGATGACGCCGGAATCCCGCATCAACCCGCAGTGCCCGCGATGGATATGGCTCTACGGAAGCGCTCCCGCGAAAGCCCGGATAGCGCGAACCGCACACGATCTTCGAGCGATGCGTCGGGCATGTCGTCGCACATCGCCGCGCCCCGCTTGGCTTCGTCCACGCGGAAGCCCAGTTGGCGGAGCCACGGGATCACTTCGTCGCGGCGCGCGCGTTCGTCGACCTGCCCCG